>CAZWQB010000222.1:0-5374 GCA_964636035.1 uncultured Roseivirgaceae bacterium | reverse complement strand
AACTTGCATCAGATTTCGGCCTAACAGCACCAGAATCGTTCAAACGTTCTCCTTCAATCTGTCCGCAAATACTGCATGTAATTTTTCAATTTTTGGCTGAATCACATAGGCGCAGTACGGTTGTTCCTGGTTTTGATTGAAATAATTTTTATGGTAGTCCTCCGCCGGATAAAACGCTTCGAACGGCGTGATTTCAGTAACAATGGGATCATTCCAAATTCTCTCTGCTTCCAGTTTGGCTTTAATTTGCTCTGCGGCCACTCTTTGCTCCTCGGTGTGATAGAAAATCGCAGATCGATAATGCGTGCCCACGTCGTGGCCTTGCCGGTTTAGTGTGGTAGGGTCGTGCGTTTTGAAAAACACTTCCAGTAAAGTATCATAACTAACCACCTCCGGATCAAAAGTAATTTGGATCACCTCCGCATGGCCCGTTCGTCCGGTCACCACCTCCCGGTAGGCAGGATTTTTAATATGACCTCCTGAGAAGCCCGAAACTACGGTCTCTACTCCCTCAATCCGTTGAAATACTGCTTCCACACACCAAAAACATCCGGCACCAAATGTTGCTTTTTCCATCTTATTTCTTTTTTGACTAGTAGAACGTATAATAGATCGTTGGGTTTTTGATATCAATCTTAATTTAAATCTGCTGTTTTTACCACAAAATCAGGAGTTTCAGGTTCTCCCGCGAAAAAATCGCCTTGTTTCCCTTGCATCAGTGCCCAGCGGTGAATCCAGGAAATGCCGCCCTCGCCGGTATAGTTTTCTGTTTGCTGATACGCCTTGTCCTGCAGCGCCTCGTCCAGGGAAACAACCTGATAGTTTCTACCAGCAAGCATCGTCAAAAGTTCACCAAGATAATCAGCATTGATGGTATTGGCATGCAACAACAGTGTTTGCGCAACTTCATAACCCAAAAGCTCCAATGACTGACTTTCATAATAGGCAAAATAGTCCTCCATGTATTTGACATAAGATGCTCCTATCTTCTTCATCAAAGTACTGTCGCCTGCCAGGATCGCATTGTCATAGGCTCTGGCAAAAATCCAGTCTGAATTATCAACGGTGACGGGAGCTATCTGTAAATTAATTTCAGTCAGAAACTTCTCCAGCGCATGCTTTTTAATCAGACTGTTGCCGGTATGAAGAAAGGGGTGCCTGAAATACTTCACCTTTTTATTGCGGGCCGAGAGCAGAGAATCTAAAATCAACTGGCCTTCAAGAATATCGCTGAAATAAATACTCGTATCGGTTTTGTGGTAACTCGGGTGTGAAAAACTGTGATTTCCTAAATCCAATCCCGCATCCAACCACAAAGTGAGCAGCTCCATCTGTGATGGATCAATGCTTTCTCCGGTGTACAACTTTCCTTCATTTACAAAACCTGTAGCCGATGCACGGTGGTCCGATAAGGAGCCGATGATCTTTTGCGTAATTTCAAGCTGCTGTGCGGGGCTGTTCAATAAGGATATGGTGGGGAGATCATCTATTGTGATGGCCACCGTTCGGGTGCTGTCGGATTGGCCGCATGCCAGAGATACACCCATTGCGAGGGCAACAAGTGCCGTTATGATGATTTTCATTTTATAATTTTCTGTTTCAACTGTGGGATAACATCTAAAAGACGAGAATCGCGGATTCTTTCAATACTTGTTATCTTGCAATACTCAAAGTTAACAGGATCTTGCAAATGGTTGATCGTCTACGGTCATTTATTCCGGTGGACCAAATAAAAAAGAGACTGCACGCCGACAGTCTCTCCCACTTTAACTAGAATATTTATGCTGCTTTAGAGCGACTTGATATCGATTTTCCTTTTAAGTTGGTCCAGATCATTTTTAAAAGGAATGACGATTTTTAAAGTGCCATCTTCAAAAATTGCATCTATATTAGAGGTGTCGGCGTAAATCGGTAGCTCAAAGCTTTTGCTAAACATCGGCACCATGCTGTTGTCGTTATGGCTTTCACCTTTGAACAAAGTATATACAATTAATTGATTGACATTCAATAAGATATTAAAACGGTCAGGTGAAACTGTTGGAGCGGATATTTCTATTACAGCAGCCTCATTGGTATTATATGTTTTATAGGAGGTCATACTTACTCCCCCATTCATTGCGTTCCAGTAATCACCCTGTTTCAACAAATTTCTTAAAAGAGGTTTATTCTTTAATAAATTCATAATTCTTAGGTTTTTTCTTTTCTATTTATCAAACGTTGTACCAAAAGGGGCAAATGATGTTACACAATGTTTCTGCTCCAGTCGGGTCGGCCATGTTGTCATTAAAGTAGTACTTTCAGCCAAAATGACATAATGTTCCCTTGAATACATCGCTATTCTGCTCCAAACCCGTAACAACCACTCCAGAAGGCATATTATCTGCTTAAACTCAGGTAAGAAACCCCTGCGACCTGTTACAAAATAAATTATATTTGTGAAGAGGGGCTGATTCGAATTAAAAGGTGTTTTTTGTATCGAAGGCGATTGTGCCAAATAAATATAAGAAATCCAGTCTCAACTATTACTAACAAAAATAAAATTTAACCAGATGACGAAGCAGGTAGCAGTAATTGGATCAGGCACTATGGGCAACGGAATAGCCCACGTGTTTGCGCAGCACGACTTCCAGGTAGCATTGATCGACATCAATCCTGAAGCTTTAAGTAAAGCTATGGCCACCATACATAAAAATGCTGGCAGACAGGTAGATAAAGGTACTATAACCGAAGAGCAAAAGGAGAAGCTGCTTCAAAATATTGCTACCCATACAAACTTTGAAATGGGTGTAAAAAACGCCTCGCTAGTAGTGGAAGCTGCTACTGAAAATGAAGCACTGAAACTCAAGATATTCGAACAACTGGGAAAATACTGTGCCCCGGATGCCATACTGTCATCCAATACCTCGTCTATTTCCATTACCCGCATAGCAGGTGCTACAACTAACCCGGAAAGGGTAATCGGGATGCATTTTATGAACCCCGTGCCCTTAATGAAACTTGTGGAGATCATTAGAGGATATGCAACGAGTGAGGCGACTACTAAAACGGTGATGGAAATAGCTAAAACACTCCAGAAAGTGCCAGTAGAAGTAAACGATTACCCCGGATTTGTGGCAAACAGAATTCTTATGCCTATGATAAACGAGGCAATTTATTCGTTATACGAATCGGTAGCAGGTGTGTACGAAATTGACACCGTCATGAAACTGGGTATGGCGCATCCGATGGGGCCGCTTCAGTTGGCTGATTTTATTGGGTTGGATGTTTGCCTCTCCATACTCAGGGTGTTGCATGAAGGGTTTGGAAATCCGAAATATGCCCCCTGTCCCCTGCTGGTAAACATGGTAAATGCAGGCCATCTGGGGGTTAAATCCGGAAGTGGATTTTATACCTATGGCCACGGCACTAAAGAATTAATAGTTGCAGAAACCTTCAAAAAATAATATGGTAAAAAAATGCAGTTTAATAATATATATTTTCATTGGATTATCTTGTTTTTTAAGCAGCGTGGTCTGCGGGCAGTCGTCATTGAAATTGGCAAAGCTGAAGTACAATGGCGGAGGAGATTGGTATGCCAATAAAACGGCGCTTCCGAATCTGATTGAATTCTGCAATACGCACATGAATACGAACATCAGCCCGGAGGAAGAGATCGTGGAAGTGGGGAGTGATGAGCTCTATTTTTATCCTTATGTATACCTCACCGGCCACGGCAATATCGTTTTTAGCGATGCAGAAGCCGAAAATCTGCGCAATTACCTTATTTCCGGTGGATTTCTGCATATCGATGATAATTACGGCCTTGATCAATTCATCAGGCTGGAAATGAAAAAGATATTTCCGGAACTTGAGTTTGTGGAACTGCCTTTCGATCACCCTATTTATAAGCAGAAATTCGAATTCACAAACGGATTGCCGAAAATACACGAGCATGATGGGGAGCGGCCGCAGGGACTGGGCTTAATTTATGAAGGCAGGTTGGTATGCTTTTATAGTTATGAAACAGATTTAGGAAACGGTTGGGAAGACCAGCGTATCCACAACGATCCTGAAGAAAAACGTCAGGAAGCTTTGAAGATGGGGGCCAACATAATTTCGTTTGCTTTTACGCAAGATTAATGAACAATAGAAATTATTTCGAAGTTATTGTAAGCAGGAAAACCTGGAGCCTCACAAATATTTGCATCATTGCAGAATTATAATGGGCATGAAAGCGTTAGGCTATTACGGATTCTTAAATCAGGTAAAAGCAGTTTTTCCTGGAATTAAAATGAATAATTATTTTTTTGGATAATTGCTCATTTAGTTTTTTTTTAGACCTTTGTTCCAACATTCATTTTTATAAAACAATTTTAGAGTGGTTATAATTATCTTTTTTCTTGCACACTGGTATCTTTCCCTGTTCTGCCAAAGCTTCTTTTTACATCGGTATTCAGCCCATAAAATGTTCGTAATGAACAAGTTTTGGGAGAGGTTCTTTTATATTTTCACCTACATCTGGCAGGGATCTTCTTATTTAAGCCCGAGGGCCTACGGAATTTTGCACCGTATGCATCATGCATATAGCGACACCGAGAATGATCCGCATTCTCCACACCACACCGAAAATCTATTCACGATGATGTGGCAGACTAAAAACATTTACACAGATTATTTTACGCTAAAAAAAGTACCTGAGGAACGCTTTGTTAAAGATATTCCGGATTGGTCATCTTTTGACAAGTTTGCTTCTTCTGCAGGCTCAAGAATTTTTTTTGGATTGGTTTACGTCGCCATATACGTGCTAAGTATTTCAGTTTACGAATTGCCGTACACCCATTGGGCCATGTACGCCTTGTTGCCAATTCACTTTTTAATGGGGCCAATTCATGGCGCCATTGTTAACTGGAGCGGGCATAAATACGGATATGCCAATTTCGACAACAATGACAAATCAAAAAATTCTTTGATCCTGGACTTCTTCATGTTAGGCGAGTTATTCCAGAACAACCACCACAAGTTGCCGAAAAGGCCAAATTTTGCAGTAAAGTGGTTCGAGTTTGACCCCACCTATCCTATTGTAAAAATGCTGCATGCATTCAGGATCATCAGGTTGAAGAAAGCGTAAATTTCTGAAGGAACAAAAACATTAAAAAGCCGACATCTAAAGTGTTGGCTTTTTTTAATGGATAGCATTAATGAAAGTTGACATCAGTTTTGGGACGCCCCCACGCGCAAACCCTTCCGGGCACACCGTCGCTATGCGCAATGTCGTTAAGTTAAGTCCAGTAATCCCTCTCCTGAAGGAGAGGGACCAAGGGTGAGGTATTAGAAAAAGCATAACTTAACGACATTGGTCGCTATGCGTGTGGCCGGCCCGAACCGCGACGCTTCG
>CAZWQB010000221.1:0-5452 GCA_964636035.1 uncultured Roseivirgaceae bacterium | reverse complement strand
TCGGGGGACAGGACACGGAGGTAGGGCACAAAGACACGGGGTGCATTAAAAGGCTTGAGTGCGATAATCATAGACCCACGCTTTTTTAATTATAGCGAAAAATGTAAATGCGGGGTATGAACCGGAAATATTTGGACCTACGGCACATCCCGCCATATTGTCTACAAATATGTGACCCCGCTGGGGTCTGGAATACGGCAACAGGAAATGATCTTGAGCAAAGATGATCAATACTTTTTATTTTGGTTGGCGAGGAGCGAGGATGAAAAAGAGGGTATGGTTCCCTTTATGGTTATTTAATCAATTAATTTCAATGATTTACTTGCCTGCTAAAATAATTATCCATTAATTTGTATTATACAAGTTGAATAATACTTACAGCATATTACATGAACATTGATAAATTAACAAAGGAATTGCTATCTGCGTGGGAAGACACTTATAAAAAAGGACAACTCACCTTATGGATTTTCCTGGCCCTAAAGGATGATAAGAAGTATGTGGATGATATAAAACAATTTGTAGAAGAGCTGTCAAATAATACGATGACATGTGAAGAGCAAAGTCTTTACAGAACCCTTCGCAAGTACCAACATTTGGGAGTTGTGGATTTCGAATCAGGAAAAGGAAATAAGGGTCCTGAACGCAAATACTATTTCCTTACCGATTTGGGTAATAGCCTGTTAAATAAATTTGTAGAGCGAAACATCAAATTATTCTATAACTCAAAAATCAAACATCTATTAAACACGGAGGTATAAATCATGAAATTAATTACAGTGAATCAATTACGCTTTGCAGGCGCTTTGGTGATTCTTACGATCATATTCAGGTATTTTTTGAGTAGCATGTTGAGCGACGGAAAATTTTCTGCAGTTTGGTTGCTTGCAGCGGCCTACGGAGTCATCATTTTCATAACAGGCTGGACCTTTGGTAAAAAAGACCAGGAATCACTTCCGTTGTACGACATCGGATTTAGATTCCACTTGACTACTTATGTGGTCTGTAATGGCATAGCCGAAATTTGGTTTCTTTTAAACCTGCATTCTCAGCATGAAAACATCAGTTCTGTCCACCTGAGCATACTGTTCTGGGGAATAGGTTTGTTAATCCACTTTATATTTTTCATGGTAACAAGAAAAAACGCCATTAAGGGAATAAAAAAATCAGAAATCTTTGATTAGGATTGATGTGGGGATGAGGATCTCTTCCCTCTCCATGCTCGCCAGCCGCCGCATGTATCCTCCGGCGAATTAAGGAAGTTAAAATAATTTTCCCCGAAAGACACAAAGAAACGAAGCGCATTAAAGGCTGGGGCACATTGTTAACGAGGGCAACTTTTTAGAATAAATTCGGCACCGACCTCAGCTTTACTGCAATAATGGAGAAGTGAGAGATGTTATGGTTGCATACCAATAGCCGGTTGGCCTCGAAGATTTACGACATCAGCGATGTATGGGAGTTGTTGCCAAGGGGACCGGATGCGGAGTAGCACCTTAGCTCGAGAATGTCAGTATGATAGCCAAAGAAACTATCCCCTGAAAAAGGGATACCATGTAGCCATGTTCTTTGGCGCAGTTTTTTAGCACCTTAAAAAGCAAAAAAACCTGCCGGTTTAATGAGCAGGTTTTTTATATAAATTAATGTGTCACCACAACTTCCTTTGCTTCGTGCTTTCGCAGCCAGGATGTAAGCATCCAACTCATTTTTTCAAGCCCCCCGACCATACCTCCTAACATATCTATGGTTCCTTCATCTTCTGCTTCATTCGCTAGTTTAATTGCTTGTCTTTCCAATGTGGCCAGCTCGATAAAATCTTTAAGAACTTCCTTTACCATTTGTTTGTCATCCAGGTTTTCCGGGCAGGGCTTAATGGTTGAATATTCCACATACTCGGCTAACTGGCTGAGTGGCTGTACCCCCAAGGTAAGGATGCGCTCTGCGATATCATCGATCTTCACATTGGCATCGTTATAAAACTCCTCAAACTTTTCATGTAGCACAAAAAACTGCGTACTCTTCAGGTTCCAATGGAAATTTCTGAGTTTTTGATAATGCATTTGATAGGAGGCCAGGAGCTGATTAAGTTGTCCTGCAGTTTTCTCTACCTTGTTTCTGTCTAATCCTAAATAGTCCATGTAATTTGTTTTTTGGTGTATATATATGTACGATTTACACTCATACAAGTTATTTTTATGGGCTTTTGTTTTCTCAGTGGCTTATGATTTGATAATGACGACTTCAACCACCTGATTTATTTTCCTTAAGAATAATTTCCGATGCATTCATTTCTGCTTTCATTAGGAAATTGAATCTCATGCCCTTATTTTAGCCCTTGTAAGCTTTGTATGAATATCAATGGCAAGAAGGTTGCTTTAAGAAAAAGGCATTCCCTTTGCACCTACCATTCTAGTCTATATCAACCACCATGCAATTCCCGCGTCATATTCAACATTTCTTTAAACGGATGATTTGCCTTGCCATACTGGTTTTTCCCGGACAAGCAGTATTGGCACAACCGAATGATAAATCAGATAGTCTGTTGGCTGCATTACCAAACGCATCTTATGAACAGCAAGTTGAAATTTATCTTGATCTTTCAGATGTTTATCTAAATAATGATACCGAAAAAGCAGCTGAATATGCACAACAAGCCCGGGACATTGCCGACCGTATCGATTTCGGTAAAGGGATTGGAAGGGCTTTGCTCACAGAAGCGCTGATCTATCAGTATGATTTTAAGCTGGAGGAGGCCGAACAAAAACTTGGGGAAGCACTTCAGCACTTCATCGACCTGGGCGATCATTTTTTTGTTGCCAAAACCTATAACAATCTCGGCAACAACTTTCTAACCAGAGGTAAATACAAGGAAGCCCTTGACTATTATGAGAAAGCGCTGCCCCTCTATGAAAAAGTGGGCAATAAAAAAGATGCTTCTGACTGCCTGGGCAACATAGGTCTTGTCCATGAATACCTGGGCAATCATGCCAATGCCCTGGAGTTTTACTTGCAAAGCCTGGCGTTTGCAGAAGCGTCAGGTTATAAGATAGGAATAGGTTATAGCTACGATTGCATTGGCAATATTTATGGTAAACTCAACGACCGGGACAAATCTCTGGCATATCAACGAAAAGCCCTGGCCATTTTCCAAAGTCTGAATGACAAACCAAGCATCGCAGCCACTTACAACAACTTGGGGCTCAATTTTAAAAAACTACAACAATATGATTCGGCAATGTTTTTTCTCGAAAAGGCCAATGAAATCTTTATTGAGACAGGAAATACAAGAGGGGTTGCCTTTACGCTCCACAACATGGGCAGCACCTATGTAGAACTCGAGGATCAGCAAAAGGCCCTGTCGCTTTTCAAGCGGTCTGGTGAGGTGGGTCTTGCTGCCGGACTTTCGGACTTTGTTCCTAAAAATTACAAACCTATAGCTGAAATATTCTATAGCAACAGCCAACTGGATAGCGCCGAATGGTACGCAAAACAGGGTTTGTCAATGGCTGAAACGTCGCGCGCCAAAGAAAACATCAGCCAATATCACCTTTTGCTGTCGAATATCTATGATCAACGGCAACATTACGGAGCAGCATTAGACCATCACCGTCAGCACCTGGCTTATCAGGATACGTTATTTAATGAAGCAAAATCGCGGCAAGTACAGGAGCTTGCGGTCCAATATGAAACACAGCAAAAAGAACAGCAAATTGCACTCCAGGAGAGTATGTTAGTCAACAAAAACCTTATTCAGAAATTCCTGATCGCTATTGTGGTTCTTTTGATCATTGCTTCAATAACCATTTTCATGATTCACAAAAGACGGCAGACGGCCAAAAGAAGGCTGGTTGAGGCGCAGTTGAAGAATGAAAAACTGGAAAAAGAAAGAGCAAGGGAGCTGGAGCAACTTAAGTCACGCTTTTACACTAACATAGCCCATGAATTCAGGACACCGCTCACCCTTATTTTGGGACCCGCTCAAAACATCCGCGAGCAGCCGGATCACCTTCCTGCTGTTATACAAAACAGCAACCTCATCCAAAAGGCAGCTCAAAACCTGCTTAACCTGATCAACCAGTTACTGGATCTTAGCAAACTGGAAGACCGTAAGCTGTCATTAAACCTGGTTCAGGCAGATTTTATACCCTTCATCAAAGGTGTAGTAATGTCGTTCGAATCACTGGCCGTGGAAAAAGGAATAAAGTTTGAATTTACCAGCGAGATCGATAGTGTTAATACATCTATTGATTATGATCGAACCGATAAAATATTTTACAATCTGCTGTCGAATGCTTTTAAATTTACTGAAAAAGGTGGTCGTATTGCGGTGAACATAAGCTATGAGGCAGCTCGTGGCGCAAAACCTCCTTATATAATCATCAAAGTAAGTGACAGCGGCATTGGAATTCCGGAAGATAAGCTGCCCATGATCTTTGATCGATTTTTTCAGGTCGCAGCCTCCCATGACAACTATGTAGAAGGAACCGGTATCGGACTTGCCTTATCGAAAGAGCTGGTGGAGCTACATCAAGGTAAGATTACGGCGGAGAGTCAGTACCAGCACGGGACAACATTTACCGTATATTTGCCGGCAAGCCCCACCGAAATAATTCCGCAAGAAGCTGATCACAGCGCGATGCATTCTGCCACTAACACTTATTTCATAGAAGAGGAACCCATTGAAGTACAGGACACAGTTTTAAACGAAAACATCGTATTGCTTATTGAAGACAATGTCGATGTACGAAATTTCATTAAAGATTGTATAGGCGCTGATTATAAGATCCTGGAAGCGAAAAACGGTAGTGAAGGGCTGGAAATGGCCACCACACACATTCCCGACTTAATTATTTCTGATGTAATGATGCCCGTAATGAACGGCTATGAGGCATGTGAAGCGATCAGAAACAACATCGTCACCAGCCACATTCCCATAATCATGCTTAGCGCCAAATCCGGTCTTGAAAACAGAATAGAAGGACTTGACACGGGCGTGGATGATTACCTGGAAAAGCCCTTTAACAGGAAGGAATTGCTGGTCAGAATAAAAAACCTGATTCAGACCCGCAAACTCCTGCGGGAAAAGTATGCAGGCAATAATAAAGCAGGCGAAAATCCAGACGCCACGCTTTCTCCCAAAGAAAACCACTTCATTGGGATGCTAAGAGAAATTATTGATACCCATCTGGATGATTCATCTTTTGGTATTGAAGACTTGTGCAAGGAAGCCGGCGTGAGCAGGACCCAGTTACACAGAAAAATAAAAGCATTGACAAACCTTTCCACAAGCAGGTTTGTGCGACTACACAAGCTACAACAAGCAATTCGTTTGCTTAACGACGGCCGCTACAATATTTCTGAAGTCAGCTATATGACCGGTTTTAGCAGCCCCTCCTATTTTAGCCAATGCTTCCATGAAGAATTTGGTCATGCTCCAAGCGCGCAGGCCCTG
>CAZWQB010000220.1:0-5544 GCA_964636035.1 uncultured Roseivirgaceae bacterium | reverse complement strand
GTTCCGTAACCAATCACCACCAATTCGCCCAACTGCTGAATATCGGGGTACAGGTTTACATTGATGATAGACTGATTGTTAACGGGTTTTGACACTGTTTCATACCCCACGAAAGAAAAAGTCAGCGTGGAATTTGCGTCCACATTGATGGAGTAGTTACCGTCAACGTCTGAGACTGTGCCTAAAGTCGTTCCCTCTGAAATTATAGTAACTCCCGGCAAGGCAGATCCATCTGCGGCATCTGTAACTGTTCCTGTAACGTTTATTCCCTGAGCGCGGATAGCAGTGTTTATAAACACTCCTAATAGTAGCATCAGAAAATGAATTTTGTAATTTTGGTTCATATAAGTTGTTAGTTTGTTTGTTGTTTAACTCTGAAAAACTTATTTCTTGCAAACGTTTGAATCTGGGAAGAAAGAATGGCATGTGCAACAAAAGAAGGGGTACAAGAAGATTACAGGAAGATATGAAATGAAAAAAATCCAACAGCGTTTAAAACACTGCTGTCCCACATTTTACCCTTTCAAACCCTTCTAAAACAGGTTTAAAAGGTTAACAAAAGGTTAACAAAGTATTTTTGCAACGGAAATTTAAAGTTGATTTTTTACCTGTGTTATTATGTAAGATGATCTGAATAGTTTTTCAAAATTAACCTTTTGTTACCACTCATCATGGTAAAATATGTGTATATTTACTTTAAAAACGTGTATATAAATGAGAACGAATATTGTAATAAATGACCGATTGATGGAAGAGGCTTTGAAGGTAAGTGGTCTTTCAAGCAAACGAGCGGTGGTTGAAGAAGGATTAAGGCTATTAGTCTCACTAAAAAAACAAGAAACTATAAAGCTGTATAAGGGAAAGCTCAAATGGGAGGGAGATTTAGATCAATCAAGAAAAGATAAATGATATTGGTGGATTCGTCCGTATGGATCAATTATTTTGCTGGGAAAGAAAGTCGGGAAACGGCGCTTCTCGATTATTTATTAGGACAACAGCAGCTAATCACAGGTGATATTATTCTTACTGAGGTTCTACAGGGATTTAGATCAGATAAGGATTTTATGATTGCTAAGGACTTGATGTCCTTGTTGCCATGTTATACCCTTTGTGGCCCGGAACTATCGGTACAGGCTGCAATGCATTTTCGATTTCTTCGAAAGCGTGGCGTAACAATTCGCAAAACAATTGATTCAATTATAGCCACTTTTTGCATTTTCCACGACCATTCCCTGCTGCATCAGGATCGTGATTTTGAACCTTTTCAACAACACCTTAATTTAAAGGCGCTTTAAAAAACCTTTTTTTTCTTCTCAAACAATACGAATCCTTCTGCGCATCTGGAATTAAATTCCCATCACAAAATCCGTCAAGCTATGATGGTTCTCCAGGTTTAGCTTTTTTCGCAATCTGGTGCGGGAAACTTTTATGCTATTCGGCGAGATTCCCAATATAGAAGCACACTCATTGTTGCTAAGGTTTAACCGGATAAGGGCACAATGCCGTAGCTCCTGGTTGGTCAGTTCGGGATAATTGATTTTCAGCTTGGCGTAAAAGCCTGTATAAATCTGTTCAAAATAAAGCTTAAACTCCTCCCAGTCTTTATCCAGCCTGAAGCTTTCATCTATTATTTTCAGCAACTTTTTAAGCTCATTATGGGGCCCTCCTTCTGTAGCTTTTACAATTGCTTCCAGCTTTTCCCGCAGTTCCTTCAGCATTTCGTTTTTCTGGATAATGTTGAGCGTATGGGTGGTGATCTGCTTATTTCGATATTCGATCTGGTCTTGCAACTGCTTTTCCTTCAGGTGCAAATAATTCAAATCAGCCTCAGAAAGCGCCTGCTGCGATTTAAAAACGGCATTGTTTTTTTCTATCAACTCCTCCTTTTGCTGAATCAAGCGGTTCTTCTGCTCTATGATCTCATTTTTCTGAAGGTTGATCTCTCTGGTGCCGATTTCAACCATTTTTTGCAGCTTTACTTTCTGCCTGATTAAGTGGAAATTGTATACCCTCACAGAAAGGAATATGAGTGAGAGTGCGGCTCCGAGAAACAATAGAAGGGCCCACCATGTCTTAAACCAGGGATAGGCTACCACAAACTGCAGTTCCAAAGGCTCGCTCCATAAACTACCGGCATCTCTTGCGCGTACCAACAATCTGTACCGGCCTTCTGAAAATCCCAGTACAGAGATGGAGCTGTTTGGCGATGGTTCAGACCAGGCATCATCCAGGCCCACAATTCTCGTCTGGTATAAAATGTTTGTACCCGGATAGCTAAGGCTCACAAAATCTGCTTCGATCCGTGATCCGTACTTTAGCGTAATGTCGCCGCTTGAAGCCTTTTTTTCTCTAACACCATTGATGAGCAGTGATTTAATGATGGGTGGCGGCGTAGTTACGAATTGGACAGTCTCAACATCAATTGCAGCCAAGCCCATGGCAGTTGCCACAAATAATCTATTTTCCTCTACCAAAAATCCCCGTTCTTCTAATACCCGCGATGGAAGTCCGTTTTCGCGCGTATAAAACAACACCTGATCGTGGTGAACCACCGCCAGGGCATGAGAATACGCCAACCAAATATCATTTTCGATAACGGCGATGGCTTTTACAGGCTCATTAGCATCGATCCCTTTCAACAGAACCCTTTTTGCCTGATAATTTCCATTTACTGTTTTTACCTGCAACAAACCCTCATTGGTAGCCAACAATATGTTTCCGATGCTATCAAATGCCATGTCCTCCACACGAAGTTCTGCAGAAGGCCTGAAATCGAAACTAAGATCAAGTACCTCAAAGTGATCTTCCTGAGCATTATAGATGTACAAAAGAGAATCAATTCCTGTGGCCCCGCAAAACAGGACGCCATTCGCGTCCGCTTTGAGAACCATGGAGTTTTTAACTTCGTCGTAATGCTTTATGCGTAACGAATCTGAAATTTTAACCAGCGCTTCTAAACGTCCCGAAAACCAAATATTTTTATTGTGATCCTTAAAAATGTGGGTGATGGTGCTGGGGCCGGTATCCACCTGCTGAACGGCCTTCCCGCTTTGCAATTCATAGTAAAAAATGCTTCCAAATGCATCGCCAATCCACATTTTATCATTATCCAGAAGAATGCGGTCAAAATAAGTACTTTGCGATGAAAACAATAGATCAGCGTTTTCTGAACCTGAATTGCGCACAAAGATTTCGGAACCTGAAGAGAAATAAATATTGCCAAGACTGTCTACATCTGCGGATTCAGCCCTGTACTTTCCCGGCCTGGTAATGGGTGTAATAGCAGAAGGTTTTAACAAGCCTAAATTTTCGCTTCCGGTAATCCAAATTTCCCTTTTTTCCGCGTCAAAATGAAAATCAAGAATATCATTGAAGGGTATATTCTCCACGAGGCTGAATGTTTGCGGCTCGACACCAAAGGTAGAACGATACAGACCATTATCCCAGGTTCCTGCATAAATAGTATTGTTAATCAAAAACACGGTTGAAACAAATCGGGGTCCACCCATAAATTCATTTCGCAAGATATTTTCATCACTGTCAACCTTCAACTTCAAGATCCCTTCCTTGCCCCCAATTACCAGATAGTCACCATTCACGGTGATAATACCGGTTACATCTGTAAGGGGGTAATCCACATTCACATCTTCAACCGCATCTGCAAGTTCGTTGTACTTCAGCAGCTTTCCGGCATAAGGCGCAATCCAAATCTGCCCAAAAGCATCTTCCGTAAATGAAAAAGACCTGTGGTAATTGATCGAGCGGTACGCATCACCCTGCAAATACCTTTTATATCCCCCGGTGTTAATCTTTACCACATTGTCCGATTCTCCTACCCATATATTGCCCTCTTTGTCTTCATAAATCGATTTTGGGTAATTCAACATATCGGGAAAGTCGCTTCCATCCACCTTTATAGGTTTAAAGTAGGTAGTATCAGCGGTGGCGACGATCTCCCGGATTCCGAAATCTGTGAGAATCAGGAATTGGCCGTTACTTCTCATCAGGAACTTTTTGGAATAAGCACTGGGTAGTTCTTTGAAGTACATTTCGGTCTCTCTCCCGTCGAATCGCAGCACCCCCTGATCTGTCGCTAGCCAAACAAAACCCTGCCTGTCTTTGCTGATGCCTTTGATGACTTCGTTCGACTGAATTTTATTGATATCATAGTAGCGCAAATTGCCCTGAGCCTGAATTAAATGGAAATTGTGAAGTAGAAGTAAAATAACGGCTATCGTCAGAAAACTGCGGCGTAAATTTCTGCACCAATGATGAGCGACCTTAAAGGAAACAGATTGAAGGAAAAGTGTTACGAATGTTTCAGGCAATTTTCGGCTTTTTTTATTGAATCTTCTAAAGTAAATAAAAAATTGAAATCCTTTAGTCTATATAAATTTGAACATCCCAAAATTTGTAACCCGTCAAAGCAGCATCCTTAAACAAACAAATAACAAGGTCGACATTTTTGGGTTTTACATTTCATGAAACAACCACTTCCGGCCAGGCATCATCTATCAGGATTTGCTTTAATACTTTTAACAGGCTTTCTTTTCTTTGGGACCTTGTATTATGCAAGTGTGTTCCTGATCCCCGTAGGCTATGCTGCCGTTCTGGCTATGCTCATGCTTCCTGTGGCACGAACGCTGGAGAACTGGGGCCTCAACCGGGCATTTGCTACCATTGTATGTTTGTTTATCATCATCATTGTTTTCGCGGGATTTATTTTTTTGTTTTCAAGCCAACTTATCAGCTTTTCACAAGATCTACCCGCCATTAGATCAGGCCTGGACAAACAACTTCAGGAGTTACAGCTTTGGATACAAAGCCAGACTGATATATCTCCTGAACGCCAGATTTCCTATCTAAGAAGCCAAAGTTCCTCATTTTTTAACACAACCGGCCAATATTTAAGCAATATCTTAATTGCCACCACGGATACATTGGCAAAGACAGGATTGGTAATTATCTACATATTCTTTTTTCTATACTACAGGTCTAAGTTCAAAACTTTTGTCCTAAAGGTAGTGAGAGAGGAAAAAAGCAATCGCGCGAAAGACATCATAAAGAACACAAGTGTTGTAACGCAACAATACCTTGGCGGAAAGTTGATTGTCACGCTGATACTGGCAGTATTCAACAGTGTGGGGCTTATGATTATTGGCCTCGACAACGCTATTTTCTGGGGAGTATTTGGAGCTTTACTCAATATCATTCCCTATATCGGTACTTTCCTCGCTGGTCTGTTTCCTACTATGGTAGCCTTGATTACCTATGACACGCTGGGTGTTCCCATTGCCGTAGCAGCAATATTTATTGTTGGTCAGTTTATAGAAAATAATTTCCTCACACCTTTTATTATAGGTTCTAAAGTGGATCTGAATCCTCTATTTACCATTATGGCCATTATTGTGGGAGGCATATTATGGGGTGTTTCAGGCCTAATTTTGTTTATTCCATTTTTAGGAATTGCAAAAGTAATATTCGATAATGTACCTCATCTTCAGCCTTATGGCTACCTGATTGGGGATGAAAAACATGGAGGAC
>CAZWQB010000219.1:0-5560 GCA_964636035.1 uncultured Roseivirgaceae bacterium | reverse complement strand
GCATTGGGAGCTGTCAGGGGACAGCTCCCGGTGATAGTGGTCACTCGTCAAAGCCGAGCGACTGGTTTACGAGGGAGATGTGGTAAGTCGGCACACCTGTTACTCATATTGCCTCTTCTAATATCTGCTGTCTAATAACCGTATAACTTCTACGTCTCATCTTACCTAACACCCAATACCTAATCCCTAAGACCCAACACCCTCTACCCAAACAGCGACAACTGCTCGGGCTTCGCTGGTATTGGTTTTACAACTCCGGCAGTAATCGTATAAACCGGGATCTCTGATGTACGGGAAGTCAGTACAATTTCTACCCCATCTGCATAACTGCGAAATAAATTATGGACCAGGTCAGGGTCGTTGTTTTCTTTCGAAAGGTGGGAAAGAAAAAGGTGACTTAAATTCGGTCCTCTGTGCTTACAGAACAAATCCAGCGCCTGCTCATTCGATAAATGTCCAAAATGACTGCTGATCCGGCGCTTCAGATGGAAAGGGTATCTACCGGTAGCCAGCATATGGCTGTCATAGTTCGTCTCCAAAAAGATGGCATGGCAGCAATTAAAATGCTTTATCACATGCTCACATGGTGCACCAATATCGGTAAGAATTCCTACACAAATTCCGTTTTGCTTCACAACAAAACTTTGAGGATCATGTGCGTCATGGTTTTTGGGGAAAGCCAGCACTTCCAAATCGCCAATAGCAACAGACTCGTAGGGAGTCAATTTAAAATTCAAGGGATTGTTATAGCTTAAATGCGCATCGCTGATGGTACCGGGTGTGCTATAAACAGGCAGTTGGTATTTTTTGGATAGCACTTTTACGCCTCTGATGTGGTCGCTGTGCTCGTGCGAAATGAAGATCGCTTTTAACTTCTTCATTGAAAGCCCGAGGCGGTCCATACGTCGCTCCGTTTCCCGGCAACTGATCCCTGCATCCACCAGAATGGCTTCCTCGTCGTTGCCTATGTAAAAGCAGTTGCCATTGCTTCCGGAATTGAGTGCTGTCACATATAAACCCATGCTACAAATATCCGAAAATTAGATGAGCGAAGCCAGCAAAAGCTAAAAGGATCTACAAGTATTATCCCTTCTTTCTTCGAACTTTTTTGCGCAATTGCGACAAAAAATATCCTTCCGGAATGAGCGCTTCGCAGCAAGTATAAAGTATTTTTTTAGCTGCCCTTCCGAGGAATCAAAAGTATCTTGTATATTGGAAATCTTTTAGACCAACACCCTACGAAACATCATCATACGCTAAGTCATGAAAATCTTTATATTCCTTATTGCTGCTGCCCTCGCTTTTTCTTTTAAGCCAACCGAACCGATAAATCTTTTCAATGGAAAAGACTTGACTGGCTGGCATATGGATGTACCCGAAATGGATAGAGATGACAATGCAAAACCTCCTTTTATAGTAAGAGACGGACTTCTCGTTAGCCTGGGCACACCGGGCGGACATCTCATTACGGACAAGAGCTATCAGGATTATAAACTTACTGTTGAGTACAGATTTGCCGATGAACCTGGAAATTGTGGCGTTTTGGTTCACGCTTCTACGCCTAGAGCACTATATGATATGTTTCCAAAATCTATTGAAGTACAAATGATGCACGAAAACGCCGGTGATTTCTGGTGTATCGTAGAGGATATAGAAGTGCCTGACATGGTGAGTCGCAGAGGACCCAAAGAGAAGTGGGGAATTACAGAAGGAAAGGAACGACGCATCAAAAATTTAACAGATGATTCTGAAAAACCGCTTGGTGAATGGAATACCATGGTAATCGAATGTAAATCAGATTCCGTAAAAGTTTGGGTAAACGAGGATCTGGTAAACGTAGGCTATAATTGCACAGCGCGGCAAGGACGGATCGCTTTACAGGCGGAAGGATCAGAAGTGGAATTCAGAAAAGTTGTTTTAGACCCACTTTAAATTAAAAACAACGCTGGCATTACGAAATAACCTTCCCGCAGCTAACTCCGAATAATATAATTATTTTGGTATCTTTATATGCATTTATCCTCTATAAAGAGAGAGTATCACTATTTTTTTATTAAAAACATATTACCAAATATTCATAAACAAAAGTATTTTTTACAGGTTCTTTTAGGCAAACAAATTTGAAACATAATTTTTTAACCTATGAAAAATGTAAAAAAACAAGCAGCAAAACTTCACTATTACCTTCTCGTCCTGATTCTTTCTGTGGGAGCGGTGTCCTGCAGTGATGATGATGACAATGGCAACCCTATTGATAGTGAAATCAGTGAGCAAGACAGAGAATTCGCAAGGAATGCTACATTTTCTAATTTAGCTGAAATTGAAATGGGTGAACTGGCAGCCTCAAAAGGCAATCTCGAAGCAGTCAGAGCCTTTGGTCAAATGATGGTGACCGCGCATACCACTGCCCAGAACCGCTTAGAAACTATAGTCGACTCTCTGAACATAGAAATACCTGACACGCTAACAACCGAACACCAAACTATGCATGACCAACTATCAGCACTTAGCGGTGAGGCTTTTGACAGCGCCTACATTGTGAGCCAGGTGGTTGCGCACGAAGAGGCAGAGGAGATTTTCGAAAAGCAGGACGATGATGGTGAAAATGACGCGTTGGAAAATTACGCCGAAGAAAATCTTCCACATATAAGAATGCACCTGGAACGCGCCATAGAAATCCGGGACGATGAATTGGGGTTGGGTGATAACTAAATCATCTTAAAAATGATAAAGGGCTGTTTCCGAGTAAAGAAACAGCCCTTTTTATTTAGAAGCTTAAAGCTCTCCCTCATCCAAAATAAAGTGCGAAAGCTCGACTCAATAAAAACTCCATGCAAGCGACCCAAACCTTTTGAAAGCAAAAAGATTATATCATCCATAGATATACCAACTAAACCATCAAAATTAATGATACAATTAGGTTACCACATTTCCCATGAGCAATTTCCGCCTGGCATGTTGCTCAAGTATGCACAAAGAGCGGAAGAAGCAGGGTTTAACTTCTGTATTTCTTCAGACCATTTTCATGCCTGGAACAGCACCCAGGGAGAGTCTGGATTTGCATGGTCCTGGCTGGGCGCTGCCATGGCTACGACCAACCTGAAATTCGGTGTGGTAAACTGTCCTTGCTATCGTTATCATCCAGCTATAATAGCGCAGGCCGCAGCAACGCTTGATGAAATGTTTCCGGATAGATTTTTTATTTGTGCAGGTAGTGGCCAGGCGCTGAATGAAGCGATCATGCAAATTCGATGGCCTGCAAAACCCGAAAGAAACGCCCGGCTAAAGGAAGCCGTTGACATCATGAGAGCACTTTGGGCCGGCGAAACGGTTACCCGAAACGGGCTAATCAAAGTAGAAGAAGCCACTTTGCATACGCGACCCAAAACAAAGATTCCAGTCATTGGGGCTGCGATTACAGCAGAAACAGCCGGCTGGCTGGCATCATGGGCCGACGGGCTCATCACGGTATCCCAGCCAGCGGACAAGCTAAAAAAAGTGGTAGATGCCTGGAAAAGCAATGGCGGGGAGGGCAAACCCATGAAGATAAAGGTTCAAATATCCTACGACAAAACCATTCAGGAGGCAGAAAAAGGCGCTCATGAACAGTGGAGCACTAATATTTTTGGTAGCGAAATGTTGGAAGAACTAAGAACAACCAAACAATTTGAACAGGCAGGCAAATTTGTAAAGCCCGAAGAAATGTACGACCTGGTAAACATTTCTACAGAACCGGAACAGCACGTTGATTGGATACAAAGTTACATAGACCTCGGCTTTGAGGAGATTGATTTACACAATGTAAATACCAAACAAGAGCAATTTATAGATGTGTTTGGAGAAAAAGTCCTTCCTGAAGTTTTGTCCAATCAATAATAACACATTTTATTCCGGTGAACTATCGGAATTTCTCGTCCTCCATTGATCGGGATCAGAAAAATGTAAACATTTACTCCAAACGCGAAGAAGCCACCCACAAATGGATAGCTTCTTCGTTGAATTTTACTTTCCGCTTCAGGCACTTCGCCATTGGCTACTGTGGGTACATGATTTGCACAGCATCAATATCGCCACTTGTGAACCCATTCCAGGGGAGCACATAAGAATTCATCACTGAATTTGCATCTACTGAGGGAGTACCGGGAATAAAGATGCCCTGGCTTTGATCAGTATGGTAAAAGCCGAAGGTATGTCCCATCTCGTGCACCATGGTAAACAGTTTCATGCCACTGCTTAGCGAATTGTATCTTGTATTTATGGTCATTAAGTTACCAGGCCTGCCGTTATAGAATGGCAGGTATGCCTGAGCAACCCAATTCTGATTGGAGTAACCAGTGTTTACACGAATGAGCGCCGCATTTCTGTTAGAGGTTTCTGAAAAGTAAAGTCTGGTACCATCAATGGCATTCCACTGACTCATAGCATTTCTGGTTGCAGTTTTCCATGATGCAGGTACCGATGGCTCTATATAGACGGTAATATTGGAAACATAATTATTACTCACAAGGTAATAACTTCTCCAATGCTCTGTTTTTCCATTGGCAGGGGAAGGCTTTTTCTGAGCTGCATACAACTCCACTTCTTCTTTCGAAATGAGGATATCTCCGTCGATAACGAAAATACCGTCTTCTAACACAATGTTTTTCCCTTCAAAACCAGTACTTTCCAAAAACTTTATCAGTTCTTCATTGGTTTCAAGACTAGCTTCCTCATCAGGAACTACCTGAATGGCATCATCCTTATCACACGAGAAAAATATACCTACAAAAAATAATATGCTCAACATCAAAGGAGCATTAAGATGAATTAATGATAGCTTTCTTTTCATAGCTTCAAAAAATTTAGATGGTTTACAAAAAAAATGATTATAAATTCAATATAAATAAAACACACCCATAATTCAAATATATTTTTATAATATTTTACATTTTACCATCAGTAATCACATAAAATATATTATTTATGATTTTATCAATAAATAATATATTCCAGTATTCAACTCTCAAAGCTAAAATGGCCACGCAACCCGAACATCAGAAACGGTGCATTCCACGGGAAATACTTTTATGATTTCCTAAGACCACATTACGATATTCTATGAGCTTAGCCTGAGATTCTATGGTGCGGGATTCCCAGCTACAGCTTGTGGTCTCGAACCGCGCTTGGACATTTTCCTTTTCATTCTCTTTAAGACGAATAGAATTGTTTGATTTTTACAAGAATCGGTTTGAAACTTGCATTGTTGACGCTGCACCCGGGATCTACCTTTGTAATATCAGAGCTCGATAGACAAAGACAAAAAATTCGAAACTTTACCCTTAAAACTATGAAAATGCAAGCAGTAGTTGGATCGGTGTAGGAAAACCTGGCCACGTAAACGATTTGGAAGTATTCGTCCTGTCAACCGAGCAGGGCCAGCAAGTGCTGACAATGAACAATTAGATCCGAACTCACCAATTCAATTTTTAACTTCATCATTCATTGATATGATTAAGCAGGACACATTTTATCTTGTCAACCTTGTTTAATCATTTAATTGTAAAACTTAAAGATATGGAAA
>CAZWQB010000218.1:0-5585 GCA_964636035.1 uncultured Roseivirgaceae bacterium | reverse complement strand
AACAAAATCCGTGCAATCTGTGAAATCCTTTATTAATCCGTGATCCGTCTCTCCAACAACACCACATTCTCCACATGATAGGTGTGGGGGAACATGTCCACTGGTTGTACCGCTTTTACTTCATAGGCCAGGTCCAGCAGCGCCAGATCGCGAGCCTGTGTGGCGGGGTTACAACTCACGTACACTATTTTTTGAGGTTCAATTGAAAGGATGGTTTGAACCACGTCCAAATGCATGCCTGCCCTTGGCGGATCGGTGATAATGACATCCGGCTTGCCCTCTTTACTGATAAAATCGGCAGTGAGTATGTCTTTCATATCGCCGGCATAGAAAACGCAGTTGTCTATATTGTTCAAACTGGCGTTGGACCTGGCGTCTTCAATGGCAGATTCTACAAATTCAATCCCGACCACCTTTTTCGCTTGTTTGGAAACAAACTGCGCTATGGTGCCGGTGCCTGTATATAAATCATAAACAATTTCGTCGCCTGTAAGTCCCGCAAAATTCCTCGCAACTTTGTACAGTTCATATGCCTGCAGCGAGTTTGTCTGGTAAAACGACTTTGGGCCAATCCGAAACTGAAGGTCTTCCATTTTTTCGGAGATATATGGTTTCCCGGAGAAGCAAACCACATCAAGATCATGAAAAGTTTCGTTCTTTTTGGTATTGACTATATAGTTCAAGGAACTTACTTCCGGGAATTCCTTCTGTAAATAGTTCATCATGGCATTAATATCACGCTTTCTGTCCTCTGCTACCTGCACAATCACCATAATTTCGCCTACGGATGAGGTTCTGATGATAAGATTTCTCAGGAAACCCGCGTTGTTCTGAATGTCGTAAAATTCAAGCTGATGTTCTAAAGCAAAGTTTTTCAATGCCAGTCGTATGGCGTTAGAAGGTGCTTCCTGCAAATAGCAGTGCTTTATATCCAGGATCTTGTCGAATTGGCCTGGAAGATGAAATCCCAAGCCGTTTCTTTTAATAACATTGTCTGATTTGATTTCTTCATTTGAAAGCCACCTTTTGTTTGAGAAGGTAAACTCAAGCTTGTTACGGTAATATTGCGTTTTTGAAGAAGCCATTATAGGGCTGATGGGTGGCAAAACTACTTTTCCAATCCGGGTGAGCTGGTCCACCACTTCCTGCTGTTTGTACTCCAGTTGGGTAGCATACGAGATGTGTTGCCACTTGCAGCCGCCGCATTGTGAAAAGTGCTCACAAAAGGGCGTTACACGTTGATCAGAATATTTATGAAAATGTACCGGCGCTGCCTCCAGAAAATTTTTCTTTTTCTTTACAATCCGCAGGTCTGCCACATCGCCGGGAGCGACTCCCGAAACAAATATTACCTGTCCGTCTATCCGGGCTATGCATTTCCCCTCTGCTGCAATCTTTTCAATAGGAATTGCAGATAACAATTCCTGCTTAATCTTTCTCCTCCTCATAATGGCTACAAAGTTAATTATTTCCCAGCAGTGAACAGTCGTGAATTTTATTTTTATGTATATTAGAAATATTAATTTTTTAACCAAAAATTCGATTTTAACACGTACAAAAGATATTTTGATCGTTCACATGCTGCAACTTCGAATAATTACAATATGCTTATTTTTTTTCTTCCCCGTCGCCCATTTGATGGGAAACCATATTGTAGGTGGGGAATTTGAACTGGTGCATGTTGAAGGGGACACCTATGAATTGAGATTGATCCAATACAGGGATGCGTTGCAGCAGGAAAATACGGTGATAGAATCCTATGTTACCGTAAGGATCTTCCAGAAAAACAATAATCAGATTATGGGAGATTTCAACCTGTATTATCGTTCTGATTATGATTTATCTTATAATAATCCTGCTTGTACGGATGATGTTTTGAAAACCAGCGCGGTAGTTTATGCTTCCAAAGTTTTTCTTGACCCCGCTACGTACAATCACGAACAGGGTTATTATGTAGCCTGGGAAAGATGTTGTAGAAATAATTCCATCGACAATGTTGTGCTGGATCAGCCTAATACGGTGGGAATGACCTATTATATGGAGTTTCCTCCGGTAGTGAAAAAGGGCGCAAAATTTGAAAATTCTTCACCAGGCAGTTTTCAGCCTTTGAATGATTATGCCTGCGTTGGAATTCCGTATACGGCAGATTTCTCCGGTGAAGATGAGGATGGTGACTCCCTTGTATATAGCCTCGCCACTCCTTTAGACAGCTCGTCAGATGAAGCTCTGCCTGCCGTCACCACCGCACCTTATCCGTTGGTTCCCTGGGAAAGCGGATTTGATGAAGACGCTATGATCCTGGGACAGCCCTCGCTCCGCATCAGCAAAAACGGCATGCTCACGGTTACTCCCAATCAACTAGGATTGTTCGTCTTCTCTGTAAAAGTAGAAGAATACCGGAATAAGACAAAGATCGGTGAAGTAAGGCGCGACTTTCAACTTTTGGTGATTGATTGTCCGCGGCAGTCCGAAGCCCCGCAATTGGGTTTAATTTATCAGGGGGATAAGGACTTTGACCCCACCAACGATATAGCAGTTCTCGGCCGTGATCTTACCGACATGGAAAGATGTATAGAGGTATTTGTAACTGATAAGGAAAGTGCCAACATTGCCACACTCTCGGCAGTTCCACACAATATGACAGCAAACATGGCTGAGTTCATGTCCATCAGTGCAGGGGTTCTTAACGCCGGGGGAGATACCGTCAGGTTTCAGGTATGTTTCGGTGCCTGTCCGGTACAGGACGTTCCCTATCTGATTGATTTCATAGCCAGCGACAATGCCTGTCCTTCACCGCTTTACGATACCGTGAGGGCGAGCATCCTGGTGGAGCAACCCCAAAACAGAGCAGCTTATTTCAACCAAAGCAATGAAGAGCAACTGGTACATGCAGGGGATTTATTTGAATTTCCCCTTCAGGCTTTGGATGATGATGGCGATATGCTGACCCTGCGCATGGTGGGAGTAGATTTTGATACAGCCGGCTATAATATCAAAATCCAAAATTTGATTTCAGAGGCAGGCAAGTTAGACGCGCAGTTTTCATGGGACCTGGACTGCAATTATTTTGATCTTAGCCAACCCAATTCCTTTTCTTTTTTATTTATCGTAGATGACCAAAATCCCTGTGATCTCGGCGTGCCCGATACGTTGAAATTGACCCTGAATGTAGAGAACCGATTTGCCGACTTCGACAATTTTGTGATGCCCAATGTGTTTACGCCGAATGGCGACGGTAAAAACGACTTTTTTGAAATGTGTAATGACGACCGTTGCGACGCCACTTACGTTTTACCTCCTGACAACTGTGAGGGCCGATTTCTGCAAATTGAGGTGTTCAACAGGTGGGGTAAGAGCGTTTTTGACAGCACGTTGAGGGAGTTCAAATGGGATGGCAGTGGTTTGGCAACAGGGGTTTATTTCTTTAAAATCAAATATTCTCACAAAGCGTTCAAAGGCCAGGTTTCACTCATCCGGTAAAGTGGACTGCGGGCGGCAAAAAATTGGCTTTCTATCTCTTATCAATGAGAAATAATTACCTTCGCATTATGAAAGATAAAGTAGTAATCATTACAGGTGGCTCGTCGGGCATAGGGAAAGCTTGTGCTTATGCTTTCGGCAGGGCAGGGGCGAAAGTGGTAATTACCGGACGAGATGCAAAAAAATTGGAAGAAGTCAGTGATGGGCTCATCAATCTCGGCATTGAAAATCTCACGCTGATCGCTGATGTAAGCAAGGAGGAAAACAGTGAGTTACTTGCAGCGCAAACCATCCAAAGGTTTGGCAGGATAGATATTTTAATCAATAACGCGGGTATTTCTATGCGAGCTTTGTTTGAAGACCTGGAGATGAAAGTTTTCAAAAAGGTGATGGATATTAATTTTTATGGTACAGTGTTCGCAACCAAATATTGTCTGCCTCATATTTTGGAAACGAAAGGCTCCATAGTGGGCATTAGTTCAATTAACGGCTACCGCGGCACCCCCGCCCGTACAGCCTACACCGCCTCGAAATATGCCATGCAGGGCTTTCTTGAGTCGCTGAGGACTGAAGTGATGAACCGGGGAGTGCACGTGCTTGTAGCCTGCCCGGGTTTTACAAGTTCGAATATCAGAAATGCCGCCCTGGTGGCAGACGGATCGGTGCAGGGCGAGTCTCCCCGCGAAGAAGATAAAATGATGTCGGCAGAAGAGGTCGCAGATGAGATTCTAAAAGCGATCAAGAAGCGAAAAAGAGACATCGTTTTAACCACACAAGGGAAGTTAGCTGTTTTTTTGAATAAATGGGCTCCTTCACTTATGGACAAAATCGTCTATAATCATATGGCAAAAGAAAAAGATTCGCCTTTCAAGTAGGGCTGGGTTCTGGTAAGTAGATTAGCCTTTCACTGTTTTACATTTTAGTGAGGAGCGTCGTCAAGGATGGATTTGGGACGCCCCCTTGCGCAAACCCTTCCGTGCCGCACCGCCGCTAGCGCCTGTCCCGAAGCATTTCGGGGTGTGGCACGGGCGGTACTAGCATGCATTCCCAATACTTCCCAATGTGTGCGTGTTTTCAGGCCCCGGATAAAAACTGCTGACTATATCGCTGAGCATCTAGACAATTTGATCAATCAGCTTTACGAATTCTGTACCTTATGTTAGAGTTCCAGTAATTGGTTTTCACGGATATAAGCCTGGCCGCCATCCCAGTTGATTTTGTACCACACATCTTCCTTTCCCAATATACTTACACGATGGCCATTACTGACCACATCTACTACCCCTGAACCTGAAGAAGGAGCGGTCATTAGGTAGGCTGTTCCGTTGGCAATAATTCCCTTTTCCACCCGCTCTGTACCATTGATCATAAATGCGAGTAAGATCAATGCAACGCCCAGGCCAGCTGCAGGAAAAACTACCGGCTTATTTTTTTTCTTTTGGTAAAATATGAAAGCCAGTAAGAGAAGACAGAACGCAAGGGCAGCGAACGTAATTTCGGAAACATATTTATGATAATAGCTCAAAAAAAGGTCTGTATCCGTAAACTGATACCCTGAAAGTTTATGTTTTTCAGCCAGTGCCTCCATCTTCCGCAAGGCCACTTCGTCTGAAGTTGTGACATAATAGTTGTTAAGGTAAAAGAGCGCCTGACTAAAATCCCCCAATCCTTCGTGAATATAGGCCATTTTTAAGAGCATCTGCGGTGTATATACGCCCTCTTCGGCAAAAAGCCTATGGTAGTGCTCCAAAGATTGGGTGTACTTTTTTGCTTCAAACAGGGAATCTGCCTCTTCCAAAATCCTGGTATTGTCCTGTGCTTTAGTTACTTGTAAGCCCAAAAAGAAAAAAGCCCCAAGTGTGAGCGCAAATAGTCCTGTAATTTTATACTTTATGTTTTGCATTTTATTCATTACCTGTTACCTTTGCATCGCAATTAAGGAAAACGAACAAGAATATCCAAAAATTGTAATCAGATTCTGTAGCTCAGCTGGTAGAGCAACGCCCTTTTAAGGCGTGGGTCCTGGGTTCGAATCCCAGCGGGATCACTTGAAAAGCCTAAGTAATGCACTTAGGCTTTTTTTATGTCGAAGGCTCTGAAGGAGG
>CAZWQB010000217.1:3190-5599 GCA_964636035.1 uncultured Roseivirgaceae bacterium | reverse complement strand
TCCACCATCTTCTGAGGATCGCCCGCAAAATGATTCATGCCATAGATGAGGCCCGCCACAAAAGCATCTCCACCCCCTACTCGATCTACAATGTTGGTAATATCATATTTCTTTGCCGAGTAAAGTGCGTCCTCTTCAAACCACACCCCCGAAGACCGGTGGTGATTGGCGTCCAAAACCCAGCGGAGTGTTAGCGCCACTTTTTTTACCTTTGGAAACTTCGCTGTCAAGGCGCTGCATAGCGACTTGAGTTCTTCTTCGCTGAGCACTTTCTCGTTGTCGAGACCACCTTCGGGATTGATATCGAATAATTTACTCAGGGTATCGATTCCCCCAACAACGATATCAGAATCCTTTATCAGATCCGACATGATGCTGCCTGCCTGCTCTTTGTTCTTCCAGAGTTTATCACGGTAGTTTAAGTCCGCAATGATGGTCACATTGGACTTATTGGCTGCATCAATGGCTTCCCTACAAACCTTTGCAGCAGATTCTGACAGCGCCGGTGTGATGCCCGTCCAAAAGAAGAACCTGGCATTTTTAAATACCGCCGCCCAGTCGACCATACCAGGTTGGATTTCCGACATGGCAGAATAAGCCCTATCGTAGATAATCTTACTTCCCCGATAGCCTGCACCATTTTCCAGGAAATATAAGCCCAGGCGGGTTCCTCCAAATACAACCTGATCTACACCAACGTTGTATTTCCTTAGTTCTTGTAAAATTGCTTCGCTTAAATCGTTTTCGGGAAGCCTGGTGACGTAAGAAACATCTTCGCCAAACTGTGCCAAAGAGACAGCAACATTTGCCTCTGCCCCTCCATAGCAAAACGAAAAGCCGTTAGTTTGCGAGAACCTGCTAGGCCCTATTGTACTCAGGCGCATCATTATTTCCCCGAAAGCTACTGTCTTCATTAATTTCTTTTTATAATTTTCTTTAGCAAATCATTAAAATAAGTCAACCGGATTTATTCGCCAAATTCAAAAAAGCGATTGGCATTGTGGTAAGAGATGTTCTCCACCAATTCGCCAAGTAATTGCATATCATGCGGTAGCTCTCCATTGACCACATCATTCCCAATCAGGTTGCACAGAATCCTCCTAAAGTAATCATGTCTGGAATAAGAAAGGAAACTTCTGGAGTCGGTAAGCATTCCTACAAAACGGCTCAACAATCCAAGGTTTGAAAGCGCATTGATCTGCTTTTCCATACCGTCCTTCTGATCAAGAAACCACCAGGCTGAGCCAAATTGAACTTTGCCCGGCGTACTGCCATCATTGAAATTGCCAGCCATGGTCGCCATAATTTCGTTATCGCCGGGATTTAGGTTGTAAAGGATCGTTTTGGGCAGTTGGTCTGAATTATCCAGGCGGTCTAAAAACCTGGACAAAGGCACCGCCTGCGAAAAGTCCCCTATGGAATCAAAACCAGTATCAGGACCCAATACCCTCAACATTCTGCTGTTGTTATTGCGAAGGGCGCCCAAATGGAACTGTTGCGTCCAGCCTTTTTCGTGGTCCAGCAGTGCAAGGTCGTAAAGTATGGCTGACTGGAATTGAAGCTTTTCTTTCTCAGCGATCGGCTTTCCCTGTAGCAACTTTGCAAATGTGACTGATACCTCCTGCTCCGTATAATCTTCTGCTATCATTTTCTCCAGCCCATGGTCTGACAGCCTGCAGCCATTCTCATGGAAGTAATCGTGCCGCTGCTTAAAGGCTTCCAACAAGCTCTTGTAATCGACGATATTGATATTGCTGGCCGCTTCTAAAGCTTTTACATATTCCAGGTAGGAAGGGGAAGCGGTATTCAAGATTTTATCTGGTCTGAAAGTAGGCAATATCTTTACTGCGAAGCCGTCTTTCCTGATACTCTGGTGATTGGAAAGATCGTCTACAGGATCATCGGTGGTACAAACGACCTTCACATTAAAGTGCAGGAGCAAATTTCTCACAGAGAAGCTGTCGTTTTGTAGCTTTTCGTTGCATTGCTCATATATCCTTTTTGCTGACTCTCCATTTAGTATTTCTTTGATTCCAAATGGATTTTGTAGCTCCATGTGAGTCCAGTGATACAGGGGATTTCGCACGGTAAAAGGAACCGTTTCAGCCCAACTTTTAAATTTATCCCAGTCATTTGCGTCTCCGGTACAATACTTCTCATCCACTCCATTGGTCCGCATAGCTCTCCACTTATAGTGGTCACCGTTTAGCCAGATTTCAGTGATAGTAGAAAACTTTTTGTCTGCTGCAATCTCATTTGGGGGGAGGTGACAATGATAATCAATGACAGGCATTTTTGATGCGTGCTCGTGGTATAACGCCTCAGCCACCGGTGTTTGCAACAAAAAATCTTTATCTAAAAAAATCTTCATATTATTTTTTCTGGGTTTGTTATTCGCTATTCTGGGTT
>CAZWQB010000217.1:0-3090 GCA_964636035.1 uncultured Roseivirgaceae bacterium | reverse complement strand
TTAATTATTCTGAGTTAATTATTCTGAGTTATTTATTCTGAGTTAATTATTCTGAGTTAATTATTCTGAGTTATTTATTCTGAGGTAGCTATTCAGACCAACCCAGATATGGAACTCAGAATAATTGAATAATTAAAGATCCAAAGCCCTGCTAATTCCTAATTCCAGCCCTCTTAGTTCGGCGAGACCTCTTAACCTGCCAATGGCCGAATAACCTGGATTTGTTTTCTTTTTTAGATCGTCCAGCATTTGATGACCATGGTCAGGACGCATGGGAAGCCGATGGTCTTTTCTACCTGCCTTTATTCTTTTCTGCTGCTCTTCCAGTATGGCTTTAACCACCGCATACATATCCACATCGCCGTCCAAGTGATCTGCCTCATAGAAATTACCTTCCTCGTCTCGCTTTGTGCTCCTAAGGTGAATAAAATTGATCCTATGTCCATATCTGTTCACGATACCCGGCAGATCATTGTCCGCCCTCACCCCATAAGAACCGGTACAGAAGCACAACCCATTATTGGGACTGTCTTTTACTGCAAGCAATTCCTTAATATCCTCCTCAGTAGACACCACTCTTGGCAATCCCAAAATCGGGTAAGGAGGGTCATCAGGGTGAATGGCCATGATTACGCCAGCTTCTTCCGCTGCCGGAATAATTTCCCTTAAAAAGGCAAACAGGTTTTCCTTTAATTCTTTTGCACCTATGTTTTCATATGTGTTTAGCACATTTTGGAACTGATCGAGGGTATAACCTTCCTCGGCCCCGGGAAGTCCTGCAATAATGTTTGCCACCAAAAGATCAACTTCCTCCTGTGGTAAAGCCTCAAGATAGGCCTTTGCTTTTGCCTTCTGTCCGTCGCTATAATTGGCTTCCGCACCCGGTCTTTTCAATAAATAAAGCTCAAAGGCAGCAAAAGCCGTAGCATCAAAACGAAGCGCTTTTGATCCGTCGGGCATTTCGTACTTCAAGTCAGTCCTCGTCCAATCCAAAACCGGCATAAAGTTATAGCACACGGTATCTATTCCGCACTTTCCCAAATTACGGATGCTTTGCTTGTAGTTTTCTATATACTCCTGATATTTTCCTGATCTCGTCTTGATGTTTTCATGCACAGGAATGCTTTCCACTACAGACCAGGTTAATCCGGCAGCTTCCACTTCCTGCTTGCGCTTCATGATTTCATCCACCTCCCAGGTTGTTCCATTGGGAATATGGTGCAAGGCAGTTACTATGCCTGTGGCACCGGCTTGCCTGACATCCATTAAACTCACAGGATCTTTGGGGCCATACCACCTCCATGTTTGTTCCATGCTCATATAAATAGTCTTTTGATGTGTCTTTTGTATAAATTCTCCATTACATTCCTTCCGGCAAGATCGCTGTATTTTTCAAGTGCGTCAAGGTATCGCGTCCCTTTTTCTGCTGCAATCTTATAAGAGCAATGCAACAACTGCCTGAAATCAGGATTGTAAGCCGCCACAGATTGGTCATGCCTTAAAGCATCTGCAAAGTCGTTTCCGCTCCAGCCCTGGACTTCTTCCACAGTGGGCAATTTGTCTTTGTTGACATCCAGCACGGTGGCATAAGGTCCGGTTAGTTCATCATAACGGTTCAGCGCCTCAAAGTATACTTCCTTGGATAATGCCAGGCCGTCCTTCTCTGCCAAAGCCAAACCTATTAATTCTTCCAACCATGTAGTACCGGCTGTTTTTATGTGCAAACCAACGTCGTATTTGTTGATTGCTTTTTTAATGATAGGATATATGGAGAATTTATCACTGCCGGAATGCACACTTAATTTTAAAGACTCAGGCAGCGAGAATGATTCAATCGCATATTTTATGACCAGGATATCTTCTTCAAATTCCCTTTCAAATTGGGCAAGGTCACCTACATAATCCACACCCTTATTGAACCTTCCGGTAAATTTAGGCGCAATGGTATGCGGATTAACACCGGCATATTTTAACGCGGCCAGTATAAAAAATAACTCGATCGGCGTTTGAGGCTGATCCACCTCGTCCATAGAAACTTCTGCTATAAAATTTCCCTCTCCTTTGGCTTCGGAAATATATCGGTAAACTTTCCCTGCCTCCTCTGCCGCCAGTAAAAACTTGTTAGCAATTTTTGTAAGCTCATCCTTATTGATTGCAAAGCTTTTCTCAATGCCCGGTATTTTTACCTCACCTATAAATTTCGCACAAAACTGAAGAAACGCCTCCACCTTATCGGCAGACGCAGCTTTTCCTATATAATCCGCAACATCAATTGTAAAAAAATCAGAGGCTTCTACAAATTCACCCACGGTATTAATGGTAATATGATCTGCGTCGACAAAATATGCCTTATTCCAGCCAAGGGCCTTTACCGCATTGTCTGCTTCCTCTCTCACGCTAGCTGGCTGCGATTTTACTGTCTTGTGCTCTCTGTGGGATTTATTCCAAACCGGCGTAATGCTTACCCCTAATTCCGCTTCTGCTTTTATGACTGCCTGAAGCTGGGCCTGCCCCTGCCTGGCGAATCTGTCTCCCATTCCGAGAGAATATTTTCCTAATTCTTTCATATTTTTCTCAAGCTGTTGGCAATTAGCTTTTAGCTATTAGCCTCATGTAATTCTAATTATTAAACATCCATTCCGTTTAAACTCCGCTAAATGCGCTGAATCCTCCATCAATTGGTACCACCACACCCGTAACAAAGGCGCTTCCACTACCGCATAACCATAAAAGTGTACCATCCAAATCTTCGGGGGTTCCAAACCGTTGCATGGGTGTATGCTGGATAATGGTATTTCCGCGGTCTGTTAAAGAACCATCCTCCTTCGTTAACAATCTACGGTTTTGCTCTGTGAGGAAAAAACCGGGGGCCATGGCGTTTACGCGTATGCCTACCCTTGAAAAATGCACCGCTAACCATTGGGTAAAATTGCTCACGGCAGCTTTGGCACCGCTGTACGCAGGTATTTTTGTGAGAGGCGTAAAAGCGTTCATAGAAGAAACGTTCAAAACCACGCCACCACCTTGCGCAATCATATCTTTGGCAAATTCTCTGGTGGGTAAAAAAGTGCCTAAAAAATTGAGGTTAAA
>CAZWQB010000216.1:0-5607 GCA_964636035.1 uncultured Roseivirgaceae bacterium | reverse complement strand
ACATTGTTATTTCTTACTGCCTCTATAAACTGATTGGTAAAGTATTCCGAAGAAACATACAGCACAAACTTATCCGACAGGTTATTCTTTATTTCATTCCCGATCGCCTGCACCAAATGCGTTTTACCCAACCCTACTCCTCCATATAGCATCAGCGGATTGAAGGAAGTAATTCCCGGCTTTTGAGCCACCGCATAACCTGCAGATCGGGCCAACCGGTTGCAATCGCCTTCTATATAAGTATCAAATGTGTACTGCGATTTTAAGTGAGAGGTTTGGTAAAGGTTATCAATGGTTTTTAAGGCAAACGGACTCTTGTAGTCATTCCCGTTTTTTTCTTTTTCACCTTTTGCCGATTTTCCTGTGGGCAGATTGATGGTATAAGGTCTACTGGTATCGTTTCCCTTATCTACAATCACAGAATATTCAAGCCTTCCCGAGGGTCCCAGCTCTCTGTCTATTGCCCGGCGCAATACGCTAAGATAATTTTCTTCCAGCCACTCGTAAAAAAACTGACTCGGCACCTGAATTGTAAGCACCTGATTTTCAAGCTTTACAGGCACAATAGGCGCAAACCAGGTTTTGAAACTCTGGTCTCCAATATTCTCCCTAATATAAAGAAGACAATTATTCCATACTGTGGTACAGTCTGTTAGCATTCGCCGGAAACAAAAGGATTATATACTTGAATTTAATTCTACAGAACCTCTACTTTCAGCTAAGAGGGTAACAAAGTTGCTAAAAATTTAACTAACAAAAAAGTCGCTTTTCGCTTGACTTTTAGTGAACCGTCATTGGGGAAGATTTGATATGTCTTTTCTTCGAATCTATTCGAAAATTATAATCAATTCTTCCTAAATTTATACCTGCCCATCCTACTTGATTTATTAGAACAGGCTTTAAATCGGGATTTAATATCGTTTTGGGCGTATCAAGGAAGGTATGGGTATGGCCGCCTATTATTAAGTCAATGCCCGAAACCTGCTGCGCCAATTTTACATCAGAGATCTTATCAGTTTGGTATTCGTAGCCCAAATGTGACAGGCAGATGATCAAATCACAGTCCTTTGATTTTAATTCTTTTACCATCTCCCTTGAGGTGCCAATCGGTTCTAAGTAGCGTGTTTCTTTATATAACTGTTTGTTTACGAGTCCTTCCAATGCTATTCCCAGACCGAACACCCCAACCCTGATATTTCCCTTGTCGAAGATCTTATATGGCGCAAATGTGTTGGCCAGAGTTGTCCTGGAGAAATCATAATTAGCACTTAGAAATGGAAAAGCTGCATGTTCCAATTGATTCTTCAATCCCTCCAGCCCGTTGTCGAATTCATGATTACCCAATGTAGCAGCATCATATTTCATCTTACTCATAAGCTTGAACTCCAGCTCGCCGCCAAATACGTTGAAATAAGGTGTTCCCTGGAAAATATCGCCGGCATCAAGCAGTAAGACGTGCTTTTCTTCTTTTCTTATTCTCTCTATTAACGCAGCCCGTCGCGCCATTCCTCCAAAGCCTCCGTACTTCCTCCCATCCTCAGGAAAAGGCTCGATAAAAGAATGCATATCGTTGGTATGCAAAATAGTGAGCCGCGAGTTTGCATTGGCGCCATAGGATAAATCAGGCCAAAGCCCTGCCCCCATTGCAATGCTGCCGAGGGCTGCCTTTTTCAAAAATTCACGTCTGTTTTCCATCCTTCATTTATCTTTACCTACCGATTGTATCCATAATTTCACTTTTCAGGATTATTATAGAACTTTGACCCGGCCTTCTATATTGGAATGTATTTTTTGCCCGGAGCCATGCTTTTCCCTGATTTGTTCCACCAGCAAATCGCGCACCTTTAACGGAAGCTTCTCCACAATTTCCGCTTCTTTTAGAAAAGCCAAGTGGTCACCGCCGCCTGCCAGATAATCAGAGATGGCAAGGGTATATTGGCCAGTTTCATCTAAAGGCTTTCCTCCGATAAAAACGTTGACGATTTCGGCTCCCCTTAAAATGACCATACTGTTGGCAATGGCAATGTTTTGTTGTTCCGCCAGATATTCGAACAAGTGTTTGGTTTGCGCCCCGGTTAACTTCAGCACATATACCGAGTTTTCAAAAGGCATTAATTCATAAACCGATTTCAGTATTATTTCTCCTTCCGGAAGCGGATTTCTCAGACCTCCAATGGTAATGGCTGCCATGTCAATGTCTTTCCCATAAGCTTCAATGCTCTTTTTCCAAATGGCATCGGCAACGAAATTTCCAAGGGTAGATTCCCCTTTTTGCTTCACCAGTTCAGCTTCCGAATACCCAATCACCTCGTTCATGGTCTTGTCCAGTTCTGTCTTGTAGGGTTGGATCATCGCTGCAATTTCTTCATCAGCTTTGATTTCAGCACTTACCGGAATGGTAGATGTTTCTGTAGAAGCCTGATAGATGGATTTGTTGGCACAGGCAGATGCGCCCCACAAAAGGAAGATATAAACGATGATAAAATTGTTCCTGGTCAACACGGCTCTGGTATTTAATTTTGTACAAACTTATGAACAAATAAGAGATTCACACGCAAAAAACTTAAATTGGGGTGATTTAAAACAGATTTATACTTTCTTTATTATTTCTTTAATGCAGTAATTGATGGAACTTCAGTGGATTACTATGCTCATTTTTAAAGGGATGTTTGCTGAATTAAATTTGAATAGCGGGAAAACCAGTAGTAAAATTTGGTGCAGCTCAAGATGAAAAAATAATTATAGCCATAACGACGGGGTCTTAAAGCACTCAAGACTGTAAAGGAAGGAAGCGTCAAAAAACCCGATAATTAACAAATTTCTTCACGGCGCTGCACCCATAACAAGTTAAAATCTACCTGGTTAAGCAGGTAGTAGGTGTTGTAAATGCAATTTTTAGATGAAAAACCTGACAAGCTTAGATAATTTTAAACCACAAAGCAAAGCGGAATGGCGTAGCCTTGTTCAGCAGGAATTAAAAGGCAGCGACCTCAGTAGCCTGGAGTGGCATACGTCCTCAGGCATTACCGTATTGCCCTACTATGCGGCAGAGGATCTGAAAGGAATTTCTTACCCAGATCCCATTTATACGAATGAGGCACCAACTGAAAAATGGCAAAATCTGGAGAGGATAACCGTTGAGAATGCAAGCAAAGCCAACAAACTAGCATTGAAGGCGCTCAATGCAGGTGCGGATGGGGTGATTTTCGAAATTGCCGAGGCGCAGACGGATTTAAATGCTCTTCTACAAGACGTTTTACTGGAGCATTGCAGTGTATACTTTAGTGGCCCATATCAAATAAGCAGTACTTTTCTACAATATTGCAAGGAGAAAAATATCCATATTCAAAGTCTTCGTGGAGGCCTGCTAAATCCGGAAAAGCCTCAAAACATGGTCGGCCTGCTCAAGGAATATCCAATGCTGCCCTTTAGGTTGATTTATGTCGCTGTGCAGGAAGAAAGCTATGAAAAAGATCCTGTAAGAGCACTGACGGCTATTTTGCTTCAAATTGTAAACCTGCTGGACGAGCTGACGGATGCGGGGATTGATCCTGCCAGTCTTTTTCAACAGATAATCGTCGATTTTAAAGTTTCCAACTCCTGGTATTTCGAACTTTGCAAGTTGAGAGCTTTAAGACTGCTCCTTGCAGGTGTAGCGCAAGCTTATGAGGTGGCTGGTTTTAGTACGGCAAGTGTTCATATCCACTGCCAAACCACTCCTGCGCATACCGGCGACGACAACCAAAACATGATAAGAAACACTGCCCAGGCAATGTCGGCGATATTCGGTGGTTGCAATTCGATACACATTGCACCGCATGACCATGATGCGGATTCCGACTTTTCGAAAAGAATTGCCCGCAATATCTCCCTGATTCTGAAAGAAGAGGCCTATCTGGACAAGGTCGCAGATCCGGCAGCCGGTTCGTATTTCTTTGAAAGCCTCACCAGGGAAATCACGGAAAGTGTTTGGAATGATTTTGTTACCATTCAAAAAGAAAAGCCATCGAAACCCGACTTTTCTAAAATAACCGGACAAAGCCTTTATACGCAAACACCAGCCGGCCCTCACAAAACATCGGTCTGGAACACCCCAGAGAAAATTCCTGTAAAGGAGATATATACCGCCAACGACCTAAAGGAATCGATCCATACCTCTTTTGGTGCGGGAGTGCCTCCTTTTTTAAGAGGTCCGTACGCTACCATGTATGTCACCAAACCATGGACTATCAGACAGTATGCTGGTTTTTCAACTGCAGAAGCTTCCAATGCATTTTACCGACGAAATTTGGCCGGAGGACAAAAAGGCTTGTCTGTAGCCTTTGACCTGGCAACCCACAGAGGCTACGATTCAGATCATGAAAGGGTGGCCGGAGACGTAGGAAAGGCAGGCGTTGCCATAGATTCTGTTTTGGATATGAAACTGCTGTTTGACCAGATTCCTTTGGATAAAATGTCTGTTTCAATGACCATGAACGGTGCTGTTTTACCAATAATGGCTTTTTACATAGTTGCGGCAGAAGAACAGGGCATTTCTCCGGATAAATTAAGTGGTACTATTCAAAATGACATATTGAAGGAATTCATGGTGCGGAATACCTACATCTACCCTCCTGCTCCTTCCATGCGCATTATTGCAGATATTTTTGAATACACTTCAAAGCATATGCCCAGGTTCAACTCCATCAGCATTAGCGGCTATCACATGCAGGAGGCGGGTGCCACAGCGGATATTGAACTGGCCTATACCCTGGCCGATGGACTGGAGTACTTACGAACCGGAATAAAAGCGGGCTTGGACATCGATGATTTTGCACCAAGATTATCCTTCTTCTGGGCCATCGGCATGAACCACTTTATGGAAATAGCCAAGCTCAGGGCGGGAAGAATGCTGTGGTCAAAAATAGTGGAGCAGTTCAATCCCAAAAATAAAAAATCATTGGCGCTGCGGACACACTGCCAAACCTCTGGCTGGAGCCTTACCGCACAGGATCCCTTCAACAACGTCGCACGTACCTGCATAGAAGCAATGGCTGCCATTTTCGGGCAGACCCAATCCCTACACACCAATGCCCTGGACGAAGCCATAGCACTTCCTACCGATTTTTCTGCGAAGATTGCGAGGGACACCCAAATTATTTTGCGAGATGAGACGGATATAACTAAAGTGGTGGATCCCTGGGGCGGCTCCTACTATGTAGAAAAACTGACGCACGATCTGGTAAACAGGGCCTGGGAGCTCATCAGTGAAGTGGAGGAATTGGGAGGAATGGCCAAAGCTATCGAAACCGGGCTACCTAAATTAAGGATTGAAGAAGCAGCCGCACGTAAGCAGGCCCGTATTGATGCTGCCAAAGAGATAATTGTTGGCGTAAATAAGTATCAGGTAGAAAACGACCGGGAACTTGAACTATTAGAAGTAGATAACGCTCAGGTACGTGAATCGCAAATCCGGCGGCTGGAAAAACTGAAGCTGGAAAGAGACGCCGAAGCAGTAGAGAAGGCCTTGGACGCTATAACGCAATGCGCCCGGACAGGAAAGGGCAATTTGCTGGCACTGGCTGTTGATGCAGCCCGAAAAAGAGCTACTTTAGGAGAAATATCTTT
>CAZWQB010000215.1:0-5616 GCA_964636035.1 uncultured Roseivirgaceae bacterium | reverse complement strand
CGCATCTTCGCTCGCTTAATCAAATAAGAAGAAAGCACCTTTTCATAACCCTCATTAATATCTGCTTCAATAAAATCTATTTTTAACTGGCTGGTCTTTAGTTTCAGGTTCTGATAATAAGCTTTCGCAATTTTTCTATAGCTTTCCTTTACCTGAAAGGGCTGGAGTTTAACTTTGTTTCCACTTTCGATGTCTATAAATTCATAGGGCCGGTCTTCAAATTGAAAATCCATTTCTGTTTTTTTATCGTTGACGTGGAAAAGCAATACCTCGTGCTTGTTATGTTTCAAGTGCTGTAGCGCGGAGAACATCTGATCTGAATTTGATTGGTCTTCAAGCATATCGCTAAAAATGACCACAAGCGACCGTCTATGTATTTTTCTTGCTATATCGTGTAAGGTATCGCTGACGGCGGTACTTTGGCTTTCAGGCTTCTTTTGCAACAAATTTTCAAGCTCCAGATACAACTTGTGCAAATGAGAGGGGGTTGACTTTACGGGCGTTTCAGTTTCAATTTTGTCAGAAAAAGTAAAAAGGCCAACAGCATCTCTTTGCTTGTGGAGAAGATAAGCGATAGAAGCAGCGCACATGATGCTAAAGGTAACCTTACCATTATTCTCCCGGGGATAGTACATGGATGATGATGTGTCAATTATAATGTGACATCGAAGGTTGGTTTCTTCCTCATATCGTTTGGTGTACAATCTGTCGGATTTGGCATATACCTTCCAATCGATGTGCCTGGTGCTCTCTCCGGCATTATAAAGTCGATGTTCTGCGAATTCTACAGAAAATCCATGGTATGGCGACTTATGAAGCCCGGTGATAAATCCTTCAACCATCTGCCTGGCCAACATTTCTATGTTCTGAAACTCCCGTATTTTGTTTAAGTCTAGTTGCATGTGACGTTCTATAATGGTATTTTCTCAAACGTTAAATTTACGTTTTGTTGCGGATCATGGAGCTATGTTTTTAAACTATTCCTCTAAATACGCTGTCGTGGTAAAGATTTCTTTGCCTGTTCACCTTATCCATGGTTTCCTCTCCTTAAAGTAAGAATCCTATGGCGTCGAGATTACCAGAAGAAACATCGATTGATCTAAACATAACTTAAGATTAAGTGAAAAAGGCATTTCATTGTCTGTCTGTGTGGTCTATCAAAATAATCATAGACATGTTTGCAAAAATGGGATTTATTATACTATATTTAAATTGATTTTGATATTAAAAGTTTTATAGTTTACTTAAATTGAATTTTAAATTTATTTAATTAAAAAAAAGGATTGTGGAAGAGAATAAGGAAAATGACAAAGCTGAAATTTACTCCCAAAGAGTAAGGGCGGGAAAAAGAACCTATTTTTTTGATGTAAAATCAACGCGTTCTAATGATTACTACCTAACCATTACAGAGAGCAAGCGGAGATACAAAGATGACGGTTACTTTTATGAAAAACATAAGATTTTCCTTTACAAGGAGGATTTTGACAAATTCATTGAGGCATTGCAGGAAACAGTAGGCCATGTAAAAACAGAATTAATGCCTGAGGTGGACTTCAGCCAATTTGCTGAAAGAGTTGAAAGCAACGGCGAATCTGATGATGAGTTGAACTGGGACTAGAACTTTACTTTTCTTAAAAAAAATACTCAGCTCTTGATGGATCAAGAGCTTTTCTTTTTTCTGTTATATTGGATGATCCAGGATGAATATGGTTATTAGTAGGAGAATTCAGACACCGCTTTTTTACCTTTTAATTATAGTTGGTCTGCTAATTTTTTTTGGTTGGTTCTTTTTTAATATACTGGTTTACTTTATTATCTCTTTTGTAATAGCTACTATTCTAAGGCCGCTTACCTTATACATCAGCAACACACAATTTTTCAATTTTAGGGTACACCGGGCCATAGCAGTGTTGATTTCCTTTTCGGTATTGGTTGTGATTTTATCACTTTTCATCATACTGTTCATTCCTCTGGTTTCCGAACAAATTCAGATCCTCATGCGGCTCAACTACAATGATCTGTATGTCAGAGTTACGGCCCCGTTAGCCGCCCTTGAAGAATTTATGATTAAGAACGGTTTTACACTGGGAGAAAGAGGTTTCATCGTCAACAACCTCAAAGAGAATATTATTGCGCTTTTCTCGCAAATCAATATAAGAACAATCATCAATAATTTGGTATCGTTTACCGGAAATCTATTTTTAGGGCTAATTGCTGTGATTTTTATTTCGTTTTTCTTGCTTTATGAAACTGGCATCATACGAAAGCAATTCATTGCACTTATTCCCAACCAATATTTCGAGGTGTCTATTGCCGCCTTGTACAAGATCGAGAAATTGCTCTCCAACTACCTGTTGGGCTTGTTGTTTCAAATGTTTGCCATTTTTAGTATCGTTTCATTTGGACTGAGCATATTTGGTATAAAATATGCCCTCACAATAGCATTGTTTGCTGCCATAGCAAATTTAATTCCTTATGCAGGTCCGCTGCTTGGTGCAGCCTTTGGTATTATAGTGGGGCTTTCCACCGGTGATATGGGATTTTATTCGAATGAATATCTGGTGCTCTTTATTAAAATAGCAACAGTCTTTGTGGTAGTACAACTTACTGATAATCTAATTCTACAACCACTAATTTTTTCAAAAACCGTGAAAGCCCACCCTTTAGAAATATTTGTCATTATATTTGCAGGCGCAAACATAGCGGGGATTTTGGGAATGGTAATGGCCATTCCGGTGTACACGGTGTTAAGAGTGTTCGTCAAAGAGTTACATTCCGGCTATAAACAGTATCATATATTTAGAAATTAGATTGAATTAGAAAATGGGACTTCAATGTGGAATTGTAGGGTTGCCTAATGTGGGAAAATCCACACTTTTTAATGCCTTATCGAATGCCAAAGCGGAGGCAGCAAACTTTCCTTTTTGTACAATAGAACCCAATGTAGGGGTAATCACTGTGCCTGATGAAAGGTTGAAAATTCTTGAGTCTCTTGTAAACCCCAAAAGAGTAGTTCCTACTGTAATCGAATTTGTTGACATTGCTGGATTGGTGAAAGGGGCAAGTAAAGGTGAAGGGCTTGGGAATAAATTTTTGGCGAACATAAGAGAGGTAGATGCTATTGTGCATGTTATAAGATGTTTTGCTGACGATAATATTGTGCACGTGGCCGGCTCTGTAGACCCTGTTTTTGACAAAGAAGTAATTGATACCGAGCTACAATTAAAAGACCTGGAAGCTGTCAATAAGAAGATTACTAAAATTGAAAAGCAGGCAAAATCTGGTGACGCCGTTGCAAAAAAGGACCTGGCTATATTACAGTTGTATAAAGAAAAGCTGGAGGCCGGCTTTAATGCCAGGTCGGTTGAGGTATCAAAGGAAGACAAAGCAGCCATAGCAGACATACATTTGCTAACGGTGAAGCCGGTTATTTATGTAGCAAATGTGGATGAAGAATCTGTCATTTCCGGAAATAAATTTGTGGATGACCTGAAAGAGGCAGTAAAAGATGAAGGTGCGGAAGTAATCTTAATCAGTGCCGCCATTGAGGCTCAAATTGCAGAGCTGGAACCTGATGAAAGGGAAATCTTTCTGGAAGAATATGGTCTCAAGGAATCAGGCCTGAACAAGTTAATCAGAGCCTCCTATAGCATATTGCAGTTGATTACCTATTTTACAGCAGGCGTGCAGGAAGTAAGGGCCTGGACAATCCGCAGGGGGTGGAAAGCACCTCAGGCCGCCGGTGTTATCCATTCTGATTTTGAAAGAGGTTTTATTAAAGCCGAAGTAATAAAGCTGGACGACTATCAGAAATATAAAACAGAAGCTGCCTGTAAAGAGGTAGGGAAAGTGGCAATCGAGGGCAAGGAATACGAAGTGAAAGATGGCGATATTATCCACTTCAGATTCAACGTCTGATATGAACGGTGATCTCTGATCCCATTATATAAACATTCACCTTAGTCAGAGGTTAAAGTTCTATGAAATAAATTTTTTTAGTGCTTTTTGTAAATAAGTTATTATTTTGGGGATTAAAATAAGAAATTGTAATTTAAGGTCGGATTAAATTCATTTTTTTGCATGTTTGAAACTTTTTTAAATTTTAGAACAGCGTGAGGGTACGAATTATATTTTTACTTAAGAATAAAGGTTCTTTTGTGCCTTTTCATCACCAGTACCTTTTGGCCCAGTTGGTAAAAGGTATTATTGTAAAAGGCGGAGAAGAGAGGTTTAAAAGTTTTAATTTCTATAACTTTTCAGGCCTGAAAGGACAGACAAAAATTAGCCGTAACGGCCTGCATTATTATTCTTCCAGGGTTACACTTGTGTTTTCTTGTCCTGACAAGGAGTTTGTGGATTACTTTCTGAAAAACCTGTTTAGCTTTCCTCAGATAGAAGTGGGCAATTTGGTGTTGATTCCAGAGGGCGTGGAGAAAGAAGAATATCCTGAAATTGGGGATGCTATGAAATTTATTTGTATTTCACCTGTAGTACTCCTCAATCCGACTTTCAATGACAATGAAGGCAAGCGTTTTGTTTCTCCTGAAAGCGAGATATTTTCAGACCTGCTCTATGAAACTACCATGATCAGAATTGAGAAATATGGCGCATTCTCAAGCGAGCAAATAGCTAATTTCTATAAGTTTCAAATAGTACCTGACAAAGATTATCTCAATAAGATACGCGAGACTCAGAAGAAGTTTGCACGAATATATCCTGTTTACGATCAGGATGTAAAGTATGAGGTGAGAGGATACACCTTTCCTTTTACATTATATGCAGCTAAAGAAGTGCAGGAATTCGTTTTTACCTGCGGGCTGGGGTCATATACACACAAGGGATTTGGAATGTTGGATATTGCCAATTCAGACCCAAGTAAAAGGGCTGTGAAGTATGAGTTTGAATCATACGCGGATGAGCGGCTTGTAGAGTAGTGGGTTTCTATAGCATTTCGTTGGCAGATTTATTGGCAAAAAATTGCACACGCCATTTGCCAGTTCATCGCCGGTTATTGTAATTTAGCAGATAGTATCCTACAAGTTGATCTGCGCGTGTACCCCGCGGCCTGAAATACACAAAAAATTCATAGGTGTTTTCCGTTTCAAAAAAGCTGCCTTCTAGTAAATAGGGATTTGTAGCTGATTCAGGGGTGTAGTAAATATAATTATACCAACCTTGCTTCAACAGCAGACTGCCCCTATAGCCTTTCATCTCTTCATCGTAGTGCATCAAATTATTTCTCGTAAATTCCCAGTTTGTCAGTTCGCCGGCTATGTAAATGTCATCGCGAATTTTATCCAGCTCCAGGAAAAAGTGTACGTTTACATAATCGGAACTGGTTTGGGGAGGCGATGTCTCCAGGTTATTGATTAGAAAACCCCCATTAATATCATTAAACTGGCCATATACCTCATCGCCCCGATTCTTATCCTTGAACATGAAAGCATCAATGCGATTGGGCTTCTTTTCGATACCGCTAATATTTTGACCGGTGTAATTTATTGTTCTCAGGTCGAAAAACCGGAATTCATTTCCGCCACGGAAGTTGTTTTCTAAGTTGAAATGCTCATACTCAAGGATCTGTTCGTTTTCTCTGAGAAAGGTAGGTTTCAAAAA
>CAZWQB010000214.1:2795-5640 GCA_964636035.1 uncultured Roseivirgaceae bacterium | reverse complement strand
ATATAAACACCATTCTTGAAATCAGGAAAGACAACACCTTCGTGAATAGTGAAATCAATCTGGAGGAACAGCTGAAACTTCTGAAGAGTAATATTGAAAATGATATAACAAATACCCACACAGAAATAAAGGCGGATTTTTCCGAGGTAAACACGATCTATTCTGTAAAGCCTTATATTGATAGTATTTTGTTCAACCTGATACATAATGCCATTAAATATCGGCATCCCGATAGGAAACCATGTATCCACATTAAGACAAAATTGGAAGATGATTTTATGTGCCTTATTATTAGCGATAATGGGCTGGGAATTGATTTGCGGCTGCATCAAAAAAATGTCTTTAATCTCTACAAAAGATTCCATACTCATGTGGAAGGGAAAGGCATGGGTTTATACCTCGTAAAGACGCAGATCGTCGCATTGGGAGGAAAAATAGAAATCGAGAGTAATCTAAATGAAGGTACCACCTTTAAAATCTACCTGAAACAAAACAGACATCAAGCTGACTGATTCAAGCTAGGAGGGCAATAAAAAAAACTTTCTCATATCAGTTGAGATTATCACTTTTTTTTTACATTTATATTTTTTAATGAAACAAAATCCACCCCTTTTCTTTTCACTTGAATGACATTCGAAATTGCCCTGACTTTAGGTATAATAGGGATAGCGGTATTCTTCTTCGTATCTGAAAAATTACCTGTTGACATCGTATCGGTGTTGGTGATGATTTTGTTCGTGACTGTTGGCATTTTAACCCCGGAAGAGGGATTTTCGGGATTTAGCAATGCAGCGACGCTCACGGTTGGAGCCATGTTTGTGATAAGCGCCTCGATTTTTAAAACGGGTATTCTCAATAGCGCGGGTGCCTTGCTCACGCAGATTGGAAGAAAAAATTATACGCTGTGTCTGTTGACTATCATGATTTTTTCCGGGCTCATTTCCGCATTCATCAATGATACGGCTGTGGTGGCCCTTTTTATGCCCATCGTCATTCAGGTAGCGAAAGATTCTAAGATCAGCCCAACGAAGTTGCTGATGCCATTATCGTTCGGTGCGCTGATGGGTGGCGTGTGTACCCTCATTGGAACATCTACCAATATTTTAGTAAGTGGCATTGCTGCCCGACAAGGTGAAGCCCCATTTTCTATGTTTGAAATGGCTCCCGCTGGTTTAATATTTTTAGCTGTGGGTGTAGTTTACATCGTTTTTGTTGGTGGCCCTCTGTTGCCTAACAGAAAAGCCAATGAAAGTGTGGCCGAGAACTATGGGATGGGAATTTATCTCACAGAAATAGTGCTTTTGCCAAAGTCTGTTTCGGTGGGCAAAACCATTGCGGACAGCCATCTGCTAAAGGTAATTGATATTGAGATTATCGAGGTGATCAGGAATAAAACCCAGCGAATACCCATTAGTGCCGATCTTGTTTTAGAAGCCAATGACGTATTGCGGGTTCGCTGTGATGTAGAAAAGTTGAAGACCCTCAAACACCAGGAGGGGATCCGGATTAAATCAGACTGGGCTTTCAGAAATGGCCATCCCAGCAATACCAAATTATATGAGGCCATTGTAACGCCAAACTCAGACCTAAAGGGTAAATCTTTAAAAGCCCTCAACTTCAGAGCGCTATATGGGGCATCTGTGCTCGCAATTCGTCAAAGGGACGAGATGTTGTATGAGAAGCTGGCAGATGTTAATCTAAACTCCGGCGATGTATTGTTGATCAGCAGCAATGCGGTCCCCATGCAGGCCCTCAGAGACAGTGGCAATATTTTGGTGATTTCAGAAACTTCACCACAGAAGTTCAACTACAGCAAAACAGTACCCGCCATGTTGATTATCGGCGGGGTCATTTTGTCTGCAGCATTTGACCTGGCACCAATCGTCCTGTCCGCCGCTATTGGTTCGTTGTTGCTTATTTTAACCAACTGCATAAAAATCGAAGAAGCCTACCGCGCCATAGAATGGAAAGTCATTTTTATGCTTGCAGGGGTTTTGTCTATGGGTGCAGCCCTTGAAAAAACCGGAGCTGCCAATTTGCTTTCAGAAACAATGATCGCCAGTATCGGACAGTGGGGGCCTCACGCCATGGTTTCTGCTTTCTTTTTCATTACGTTCATGGTGACAAACTTCATGTCAAACAATGCAACAGCAGCCCTTTTGGCGCCCATTGCCATTGTTGCCGCCAGCGCTATGGATGTCAGTGCGCGGCCATTCTTAATGGCTGTCACTTATGCAGCCTCCTTTAGCTTCCTGACACCCATTGGTTACCAGACCAACACCATGATTTACGGGCCGGGAAATTATAGATTTAAGGATTATTTAAAGGTAGGAACACCTTTAACCATTTTGTTTTGGATCCTGGCTTCTATCATTATCCCGATCTTCTTCCCGTTTTAATTCCCCGGCTTAAGCCTGCACACGATGCATTGCATCCGAGGCCAGGCTGATGAGCTTCTCGTTGGTTTCGTGCAGAATTTTGGAAATATCTTCCCGCAGTTCACTTCCTGATTCAGGGGTGAAAAGCAATGCTGCTGTACATCCTACGCAAAAGCCAGCCAATGCTGCGCCGAGAATAAGCCCTGTATTGCTCTCTTGTTTTTCCGAGTTTTTCCTGGGTCTTCTGATGGAATTTAAAAGATCACTTATTGAGAGATTACTTGTATCTGGAACATTCATGTTGATTTTATTTTTGGTTTTCATGTTATTAACAGATTCCGGTATCATGTGTTTGATGAAATTTTAAATTTGGATTTTTTTAATGTTCCTGCGGAAGCTGTAAATTTTGGCTGATCCAGCGACACGGGAATGTAACGCAGGTGCCCTTAGACGAACCCACTTCCATC
>CAZWQB010000214.1:0-2695 GCA_964636035.1 uncultured Roseivirgaceae bacterium | reverse complement strand
TTTTGCTGTTCATTCAGGAATTGTTGTATTTGCTTATCACCCGAAGCCGGTTCGTACAGATTTGTAAAATGCCTTGCTATGAGTAAGGATATCCATGCGGATTTAAATTTCGAGGCTTTTATCACCTCCCGGGCTTGTTTAAGGTCGGGTTTCTGAAGCGTAAAATCCTGAGGCGTTCCTTGTTTGGTCAAGTGATGTGTCCCGTGCCATAATTGTTGATTGTCGTCGTGGTCGCTAATGGCCACCAGCGTTTCTATCCATCGTTCAGGGCGGTCATCCTTTCGCCAATGCTGTGCCAAAGCAGCAGCCAGCAGGCCATGTGCTTTTTGATAAATGATCTCCCAACCCTCAGTGGTATTATTTACAATCATAGTTTTGAATCCATAGGACAGTCCCCTTGTCACCCGGTTTGATTTATCTTAGGTTTCAGGATGTCGCTGCCTACCCAAGCGACCTGTTGATATTTCGGATTTAAGACAAAAATTCCGGTACTAATGTTTCCGGTATGCTGTCAATAACTGGTGAATATCAGCGGCGGAAATTGCCCCCATATCTAAATTTTCAGCGATGTTACCAAATCCAGAAGGCAGAAAACAGGGCAATGATGTCACGAAAATCCTGCGCCAAAGCCAGGAGCACAAGTACAAACGAGAGGGCCAGTAAAATATAGAAAAAAGGCGAATTAAGGGCAGTAGCGTGGTGCCAGAAATCGCCCATGAGCTTCTTTTTCATAATCCCGATAGTTAAAAAAATAGATAAAAAAATTATCCTATAGGTAGGTGCACGATGCACCAACAATAGCTAAAAAAATCAAGGAGTAATGGGTGATCAATATTCAGACCACTTATTGCCTAATCCTGATTTATTGTCCGGGCGCGCGCTGCAGTGCATATATTAATTTTAGTTCGGCCGCAGGTGTTTCCTTTTGAGATTATTTTATCATTATGAAAATTTTTTAGCACTGATCCTGGCGGACCTTTTTTATTAAAAAAACGACTTTGAGTAAAACCTTTGTTATAAAAGGTGGTTCTCTACTTAAACTTTTTAATCAATAACATTTAAAATTTTTTAATTATGGCTAGTGAAAAATTAAATTCGTTACAGGATCTTTTGGAGCATGAGCTAAAAGATTTATACAGTGCAGAAACCCAGTTACTTGATGCCCTTCCTTTGATGGCAAAGGCAGCAGTGAATGAAAAGCTTAAAAAAGCATTTGAAGATCATTTGAAAGAAACTGAAACGCAGCTTGAGCGTTTGGAGCAGGTTGCTGAGATGGTGGGGATAGATCCTAAAGGAGAAACTTGTGCCGCTATGAAAGGCCTGATCAAGGAGGGCAAAGATATGATGAAAATGAAGGGTGAAGACAACGTGAAAGATGCCGGATTGATTGCTTCTGCCCAAAGAATAGAGCATTATGAAATGGCAGGCTACGGAGCTGCCCATGCTTATGCGCAACAGTTGGACATGAAAGATGCGGCCAAACTGTTGGAGCAAACTTTGAAAGAAGAAAAGAACGCAGACACAAAATTGAACAAGCTGGCGCTATCAAACATTAACAAGAAGGCTGAAAAAGCTTAGTCGAGACGGTAGACAGTAGACGTTAGATCTTAGACTTGTCCTTATTGAAGGGATAGATTCAAACCAGATTATTTAATCAAAAAGTGAGAGGTGATTGATTTTTATATCAATGGCTTTTCACTTTTATTTTTAAGTGATGTAGCATTTTTTACTTTTCTTTGTACGCAAACTTTACTATCTTATATCGTTTCTGGAATCAAGCGGGCGAGTTAGCTCCTAGATAAATTTGAACCCATGAAGAAGCTGCTGATATTATTGTTCCTTATAGCTTGTCACCATTCACACCTACTGGCTCAGGATGTTTCTTTAGGTTTCAAAGCAGGGGTGAATCTTTCTGAATGGAGAGGTAAAAGCCCCGAAAGTACTCGTTTATTAACTGGTTTCCATTTCGGACCCACTATCTCATTGAGGGCGTCTGATAATATTTCTATTGTTCCTTCCCTTTTGCTATCTCAAAAAGGAAATATGACCCATCGGATCTTTGACGAAGTGCATGGAACAGAGTCTTTGTTTAGCGATTTAAAAGAAGAGTATAAATTTACTTATTTAGATTTGCCTGTCTATCTAAAATTTGAAGTAGTTCCGGGATTGAGTATTTATACTGGTCCACAGTTTTCTTACTTATTAAAAGCTAAGTCAAAATCGGAAGAACGTTTTAGGATTAATGAAGGAGAAGAGCATTTTCGAGAATTAGAAATTGATCTAAAAGGCTATAATAAGTTCGATCTGGCAGTTGTAGTCGGGGTCGATTATTTGTTTAGGAATGGCATAAACTTAAGCGCAGGCTACGATTTTGGGTTGTATGAGCTAGAAGATGTTGAGTATTATGGAAAGTTCCACAACCGGGTAATCAAGCTTTCCCTAGGGTACTACTTTTAAGGTGAAGCAGTTTTTCTTGTTACAATATTCTGTGGTCTTACTTTATTACTGGTTAAATTTACCATAACGGCACTCCCCAAAATCACCATCATTCCCCAGAACTGCGATTGAGAAATCGTTTCATTGGCCAGAAGCCAGCCCAAAAAAACGGCCACCACCGGGTTTATATAAGCATAAGTCCCAACCACAGCAGATGGTTTCTGGGTAAGCAACCAGGTATAGGCAACAAATGCTGCAA
>CAZWQB010000213.1:0-5641 GCA_964636035.1 uncultured Roseivirgaceae bacterium | reverse complement strand
GTTCAGTTGTTGCTTTCCTAAACCTTGTTCAATGTATCACAAAATATCGCCAGGAGTAGCACGTAAGATGAGCGTGAAATGCCTGAGTTAGCGCATGGTTTGGTAAAGCTTTTCGCAGGTTTCAGGTTTAAGTTCATAGTTCATAGTTCAGGGTTCATGCAGTGTTGAATGTTTCAGGTTTCATGTTTCAGGTTTAAGCTGAATTTTCAATTTCTCGTAAAGTCTGATTTATTTGATGAACATTGTTGTATAGCAGTGAATTGCTTCGTCTAAGGGGATTATATGCGGATAATGTTAGAACTTAATTGTTTTAGAAGCAATGCTTCACTATCTTCTACAATGATATTCCGAAGCAAGCTTTCGCTGACAAATCCTTCTTCTACCGCCAATTCGAAGTGGCTCAACAGATGATTAAAATAGCCGTTCACATTTAAGAATCCTATGGGCTTCTTGTGCAAGCCTAACTGCGACCAGGTAAGTATTTCAAAGAATTCATCCAGGGTACCGAAGCCTCCGGGCAAAGCCACAAATCCTTCAGACAGGTTATACATCAATTCTTTCCGCTGGTGCATGGTTTGTACGATATGCAACTTCGTCAAGCCTGTATGACCCACTTCCTGATTTACCAAACCCTCCGGAATAACGCCCTGTACAGCGCCTCCTTGCTGCAAAATGGTATCTGCCAACACGCCCATTAATCCCACCTTACCACCTCCAAAAATCAGTTCGATGTTTGATTCAGCCATCAATCTGGCTAGGTTTACAGCTGTTTCTTTGTAAATAGGGTTATTTCCAGACCTGGCACCGCAAAAAACGCAAAGACTTTTCATAAAAATGATAAGGAAAATGTAGATGATTTAAACAAATATTTGCTCCTCTTGTTCGGAACATTTGGTTCTAGTCTATGGCTGCGCCTTAATGCACCCGATCCGACCTGACTTCCATGTTTGCGATGATTTCAGCTTCTATTTCGAGAAACTCCTTCCAGCGCTTGTTTACTGTATCTTCATTCACGTAGCGCTTTGCAAGTGAAATAAAATTATGATAATGCCCTGCCTCTGAAACCATCAACTCGTAATAAAATTTTTTCAGGTCCTCATCCTTCAGGTTCTTCCAAAGCATCTTGAATCTTTCGCAACTTCTAGCTTCGATTAAGGCATTGATGAGCAGTTTCTCCATCAACTGTTGTTCTTTTGAACCACCTTTTCGCTCGTGCCGGGCCAATTGGATCACATACTCATCTACCCTTTTTTTGCCAAGTTTGTAGCCCCTCTTCTTCAGTTGTTCCAGTACCCTTTCAAAATGGTTCCACTCTTCGGCCACCACCGGTGTTAACATATCCACCAGTTCTTCTTTGTCAGGAAATTGAATAATCAGAGAAATACATGAAGACGCCGCCTTTTGTTCGCAATAGGCATGATCGATCAATATTTCTTCAATGTTCTGTTCCGCCAAATCAGCCCATCTGGGATCTGAGGGTAATTTTAAACCAAGCATAGTTAATTAGCGAATTATTTGATTGGTGAATTAGTTGATTAAAGAATTAATTGAATGATAGAAAATTGGTGAATTGGTAAATTGGTGAATTAGTAAATTAATAAATTAGTCATAGAACATCCAACTGAAACCAAAGTCCACCACTCCTCTTTGTCCGGTGTAAAATGGTGTTGTAAAATAGCCATCTGTCAGGCCTACCAATTGCGTCAGGTTTGTGAGTTTTAAGAAAATTCTTGCGCTGCTTATTTTAAAGTTCACAAAGAAATCGACGGTATAATAATCAGGTATTTCAAATTCATCCTGCAGGTAGTATTGCATTAGTACCGGATCATAGGCATGGGCATAATAGGCGGTCTGAAAATGGCCGTCCAATCCGGTGCGCAATTGTAGTTTGTCCTTAAAAAGGAAATTGGTGTAAAAGAGAGAGGCATTGGCAAACAGTTCGGGAATCCGGAAGTTGTCCTTTGAATTTCCAGTAATGGCGGTATAAGTAGCTGATGCTTCGAAATTCATGTTTCTAAAAAACGAAAACCGAAAGTCGACACCGGGAGAAAATATCTGAGCAAAACTTCCTGCCTGAGCCGGTCCTGCCAGTTTCATTTCCTCGTCAGCATAAAAATACAAATAGCGGTTTACGTTGCTGATAGTCACCCGCGGATTAACGACCACGGATCCCAATTCAACATGGGCAACTCCTTTCAGCTCATCAGTCACCATGGGTTCAAAATCATGCTCCCATTCGTGGTGATTTCCGAAATACCTGTTAAAGATAAAAGGTGCTTCGGATCTGACACGTTGTATACTGCCTGTAAACCATCTGCTGGAGAGCCGGGCACCCAGCTTATAGTTTCCACCCATCATGTATTCACCAAAAAAGCCTACCATTCCTAGGTTTTCCTGAAGGTACGAAACATCAAATCCACCATAGTTTTCTGATTCATAGCCGGAGGAAGGCAGGTACTTATAGCTAAATTTGACATCCCTCCTTTTTACATAAAGTTGGTAAAATAAGCCGCCAATATCGCCCTTTACCCCAACAACGTTGGCTACTGACCTGAATATGCTACTTTCACTGGTGGAGAGGCTGTCTATGTATGACCTGCGATAAAAAGTTCTGTCGTTGACATTTAACTCATCACTATAATTGACCTCCTGCTTTAGCATATCAAAACGATGGAAGAAGCCCGTGAAATTGGTCAGCTTGTACTCATGGTAGAGATGGTAGTTTATCCTGAGTTCATCACCTCGGGCATTGTCCAGCCACACGTTTTCATCCTCATAGCTAAATAAACTGTCGAGGACTACCCTGCCATCAACTATGTCTCCTTCCTCCCAAGCAATTCCCCCCGATTCATTTACTTCCTGTTTTAGCCTGGAGATATTGGCTGTAATTCGGTAGCTCGAGTCAGGGGTTATGAAATGGGTGTAGATGTCATAGGCAGTAGAAAATACATGCCGGTCCTGCGGACTTCCGGTAGCGCCGATTTGCCGATCTGCCGTAATTCGGGTAAAGTCAGCACCCAAATTCCACCTCGGATTGATATTTCTGCTAAAATCCACATCCACCATGGAGCGGGCATTCCCACCAAACATAGCTTTTATCTGTGTATAGGGCGATTTGGAGTCATAATATTTCAGGGATTCCGGAGGTACAAAATAATAATCATAGGCATTGAAGCCAGATGTAAGGCCGATGACTTCAGGAGCCTGGAAATATATCGGGCGTATGGCAGTACCAATGTTTCCCAAATCCTGCAGCCGGTTTTTATACTCACTTACTTTGACAAACTGATGATGAAAATTAACCAGGGTGGTATCCAATACAAACAGCGTGTCTCTCTCCTGAACAATGGAAGATTCATAGAAATATCGGGTTGTTTCCGGACCGTAAACGTTCCTTGTTGAGTCATCTAAGATCTGTGCCTGAAGCCGGGGAAAAGCTATGGTTAGAAAAAATACGAATAGAAAGTAAAATATTCTTTTTTGCACGCCCAAAATTATATAATTCCTGCCAAAGTAAAAACGATCCTAAAGCTATCTAAATTTTGTTTAAACCGCCCTACCTCCTCTGTATTAAATCATAAGCCCCACGAACCGTGACGTCCCAATGTCAGCACTTTAAAACCTTCGCGAAGATAACCAATGTACCGCCACATATGGTTGATTATTCTAGACTCAACTTGTGGTCTTCCATGAATTAGATTCGGATGATCCAGCTTTTTACGCCTTATTATTTAAGACGCAGGAAAGAACTTCTTTTAAGAGAAAATGGTTAGGATTCTTGAACTCAACTAGACACCTGCCTTACAAGGTTCTTGATAAATGACAAAAAATACAACCAGATACTCCATTCCAACGCAATCCTTAATCTTATTTGATTCACTTTTTTTTGAAAGCTATTAAAAAATAGGGTAACTTAAGTTGTTGAAATATGTTATGAAAAAAGAATTTGCGCTTACCATCCTTTTATTCATTGTAGCTTTCTCCGGGCACTCTCAATCCGGCAAACTGTTTTCTGTAGATAAAGAATTGTCCAGCAGCCTGATCAACGATGTATTTCAGGATAAAAACGGACTTATCTGGATAGCTACAGAAGACGGACTTAACCGATATGATGGTTCAAAATTCACAATATACAAGCAAAATGATAAGAATGAGCATGGGCTGTTGAACAACTACATCCGCATCATCAATGAAGACAGAAAAGGTCAACTATTGATCGGCTTTTTTAATGGCCTTCAGGCATATGATTATGCAACAGACACCTTCAGAAACATTCCGATAGTTCTCGAAAGTGGCTACGAATATGCTTCTCACGTACTCTCCATCCTGGAACGAAAAAACGGAGATGTCTTAATTGGCACCTCGGGTCAGGGCTTGCTCAAGCTCACAGGCGAGGGTGATGAATTAAAGGCAATGCAGGACTCCCGCTATGCTCCGAGCAATTTTATCAACTACATGTATGAAGACAAGCATCAGAATTTGTGGATATCGACACAGGATCTGGGGCTTTTCAAACTCAATAGTGACAATGAACTAAAAAACTATCCCTACCCGAAAGGAGTACCTTTCAACAACGTCTCAAGTATGGTTGAAGACACCGCCGGCAACCTTTATGTGGGAAGCCTGGACAAAGGCCTTTTTATATTTGATAAAGATGCTGATTCCTTCACCCCAATTCATTCAAAGGAAAACCCAAGCCTTTCGATCAGCACCCTGTACCGGACTAAGGAAGGCGTAATTTGCATAGGAACAGAAGGAACGGGAATGAAGATTTTCGATCCTGTTTCGGGGAAAATCACAGATTCAGATTTCAATGTTACGGCTATCGATTTTTCCAAAGCAAAGATAAACTCCATCATTGGAGACGCTTCCGGAAACATTTGGGCAGGTATGTTCCAGAAAGGTGTATTATTGATCCCGAAGAACACCAACAATTTCAAATATTTCGGTCACAAGTCTATTAAAACGGATATTATAGGTTCCAGTTCTGTTATTGCGCTCCATCGAGATCATGAAGGCATTTTATGGGTAGGTACAGATGGTGATGGAATTTATGGCATTGGGGCAGATGGCGAACAAGTTGCTCATTTTAGACATTCATCAAGCCCCAATTCTGTGCCAGCTACTGTGATGTCAATATATGAAGACTCAAACAATGATCTTTGGATAGGCTCTTACTTGAATGGCATGGCAAAGCTGGATCGTAAAACAGGGAAATGTGAGTACGTAAAAAACCTCATAGATCATAATTCCGATCCGGTACAGCGAGTTTTCAGTTTTGAAGAGGACGAAGACAAGAATCTTTGGATCGGCACCATGGGTTCAAGTCTTTTTAAAATGGATCTGAAAACCAAGAAAATCATTCACTACAATCCAAAAGGAAATAATGACTACTCAAGCACCAGGAATATCATTAACAATGCCTGGATAGACTGTCTGCTGCTCAGCAGCGACAATAAGCTATACATTGGCACCTATGACGGATTGGGCTGTCTGGACATCAAAACAAACGATTTTGTATCCACGCATGGCACCAACAGGATGCTGGTGGGACATATCGTTTATTCCCTTCATGAAGATAAAGCAGGTACCATCTGGATTGGAACTTCAAAAGGTTTGATGTACATAGAGAAAGGCTCCA
>CAZWQB010000212.1:0-5703 GCA_964636035.1 uncultured Roseivirgaceae bacterium | reverse complement strand
TTCCCGTTCAATTTCTTGTTTTCCTGCCATCTTTTTAGCAGATAATAGATCAACAAACTGGCTGTTTGATTGCCATTCAACAACTGAAAATTACCATGAAGGTTCTTTACGGCAATGCCCACCCGGTCTGCATCTGGATCGGTGGCCATAACCAAATCTGCATCTATCTTTTTTGCTTCCTCCAAAGCCATATTCAAAGCATCTGCTTCTTCCGGATTCGGGTATACCACGGTGGGGAAGTTGCCATCGGGGATGGACTGCGCCTCCACCGAATGCACATTCGTAAAGCCCATTCGCTCTAAAACAGCGGGCACCAATTTATAGGCGGTGCCATGAATGGGAGAAAATACAATCCCCAAATCTTTTTGCCTTGCTACAGCATCTTTGGAAACGCCTAGTTTTAACATGGCTTTCAGGTATAACTCATCCACATCTTCTCCTATAATCTGGATCAAAGCTTCATTTCTTTCGAACTTTACCTCATCAATTCCCTTTATTTTTTCTACCTCTTTGATCACATTCTTGTCGTGCGGCGGCGTGATTTGCGCCCCATCGTTCCAATACGCTTTATAGCCATTGTATTCCTTAGGGTTGTGGGAGGCTGTAATTACCACACCACTCTGGCATCCGAAATGGCGGATAGCAAAAGACAGCTCAGGAGTTGGCCTCAGACTGTCGAAGAAATACACTTTTATGCCATTAGCAGAAAATACGTCCGCAGTAATTTCGCCAAAATATTGGCTGTTGTTTCTGCTATCGCAGGCAATAGCGACACTGATTTTCTGTCCAGGATATGTTTGCAATAAGTAATTAGACAATCCCTGCGTAGCCATACCTATTGTATACTTATTGATGCGATTTGACCCTACCCCCATAATACCACGGAGGCCTCCGGTACCAAACTCCAGGTCTTTGTAGAAGGCTTCAGTCAATTCTCCGTTGTCTGAATTTAATAAAGCCTGAATTTCATTTCTGGTATTTTCGTCAATATTGCTGTCTAACCAATTTTGAGCTTTCTCTCGTATTGCTTGATCCATTGTGTTTAATTATCTTGTTTAAAACAATAAAGGGTTACGTTTAATGTATAAGTAGATGCTGCAAGGCATGCAACAATAGTCATATTATTTTTATTCCGTCCTATTACAGCTTCGAAAATAATGAAAATGACCGTAAGTATGCAAAAATTCTGTCCGCGCATTGCAGGAATACCCACGAAATGCTTTTACCTAGAGGGTTCCTCTTAATTGCTGCTCTCTTTCAATTGCTTCAAACAGTGCTTTGAAATTTCCCTTTCCAAATGATTTTGCTCCTTTTCGTTGTATTATTTCATAAAATACGGTGGGTCTGTCCACAACAGGTTTAGTGAAAATTTGCAGCAGGTAACCTTCCTCGTCGCGGTCCACCAGAATATTCAGATCCTGAAGTATTTTTACAGACTCATCTATTTGTCCCACCCGTTCTGTTAAATCCACGTAGTAAGTATCCGGCACCTGTAAAAACTCAATACCCCTGGCTCTTAATTCTCCTACCGTAAATACGATATCATCGGTGGCAATGGCAATATGTTGCACACCTGCTCCATTATAAAAGTCAATGTATTCCTCTATCTGCGACTTCTTTTTCCCCTCTGCGGGCTCATTGATAGGAAATTTGATATAGCCGTTGCCGTTGGAGACAACTTTAGACATCAGTGCAGTATATTCGGTGCTGATGTCTTTATCATCAAAGGTAACGAGCAGTTTGAAGCCCATCACATCTTCATAAAACTTTACCCATTTGTCCATCTCGCCCCAACCTACATTGCCAACGCAGTGATCTACATATTTCAATCCGAGCGAAGGGCTTTTTAAGGTGCTGGCTTTCGGAACATAGCCAGGTAGAAATGGCCCCCGGTAGTCGCTCCTGTCCACAAAAGCATGTATCGTATCTCCGTAGGTCTGGATAGAGGAGAGGGTAACTGTCCCATGTTCGTCTTGTATTACCTGCGGTTCTGCTACAGCAACCGCACCTCTCTTTACGGTTTGCTGAAAAGCTTCTCTGGCGTCATCCACCGTTAGCCCCAGCACTTTTACCCCGTCTCCGTGCTTCAGGACATGCTGCGCAATGGGAGAATCTTCTCTGAGTGCTCCGGTAAGTACAAGTCTGATATTACCCTGCTGCACCATATAAGACACCCGGTCTCTTAAGCCTGTTTCAGGCCCGGCATAGGCTCTTAGTTCGAATCCAAAGGTAGCCTGATAAAAGATGGCGGCCTGTTTGGCATTTCCTACATAAAATTCAATGAAATCTGTACCACTCAAGGGCAAAAAATCCTGTTCCATAATATTCCAGATTTGTTTATACAACCCGCACCGACAGGCTGCTTTACCTACTGACAAAAAGTAACGAAATTTAAACACAATTTCCGAAAATGTGTTCTTTTTTCTTGGAAGTATAGAACAGAGTAAGCAGCTTTGTGTTTCAAATAAAACTGTAAAAATGGATATTAAGGCATTAGATCGTGAACTTGCGGCATTGGTTGAGATGAAGAACAAGCTCAGTGTGTTGGATTACAGCGACGAAAATTACGATACGATAGAAGAGGAACTCCACGACCTGGAAGATGATTTTCTGGAAAACTACGGCGACTATATTGAGGATGGATTGAATGACGTGCACGATGAATATTGTCCCGACACGGATGTGCTATTGCCCATTGCTTACCTGGCGAATAAATATACCAAAAAAGGGAAAAATGAAGATGGGACTATCCAATATGATGTTGATATCAACGAGGGCGTTATCGTAGAGGTAGATGACTATCCGAATACGCTTTGTAAGCTGGTGCTGGTTCCTGGACCAACACGGCTGATCTTAAATGTTAAAAACAAAGGACAGGAAGTGGTTTGGAAGGCAGGTTAATGTAATGGTATTTTTTTCGCATTTTCCCGATAAAAAATCAAAAGTTTCAATATTGGAGTAGATGAGGCCTGAGTTTCTACTACAATATTGAAATCGTCCTCCGGATTTCTAAATAGAGCCTAAAAACCCAGCTTTTTTCTCACGTTTTCCAGCGTTGCTCTTGCAATTGCCCGCGCTTTTTCTTCTCCTACTTCCAGCTTTTTATTCAATTCATCCGGGTTTTCCATATAGTAACTAAACAACTTCCTTTCTTCTTTAAACTTATCCAGTATCACCTCGTACAGCGCCTGCTTAGCATGCCCGTAGCCGTAATTTCCTCCTGCGTAATTTTGACGCATTTCCTCAATTTGTTCTGGTGTGGCCAATAACCTGTACAGCGCAAACACGTTGCAGGTATCCGGATTTTTCGGTTCTTCAAGTGGTGTGCTATCGGTTACTATAGACATGATAACTTTTCGCAAAGCCTTGTCAGGAAGGAAAATATCAATAAAATTGTTGTATGACTTGCTCATTTTCTGACCATCAATTCCAGGAATGGTCATGATATTTTCATCGATTTTGGCCTCAGGCATTACAAAGGTTTCTCCGAATTTATGGTTAAAACTGCTGGCAATATCCCTGGTCATTTCTACATGCTGGAGCTGATCTTTCCCCACAGGAATGTACTCCGCATCATAAAGCAGAATGTCAGCTGCCATCAAGACAGGATAGGTGAATAGTCCTGCGTTGATATCGGCTAACCGGTCCGATTTGTCTTTAAATGAGTGAGCATTGGTAAGCATGGGGTAGGGGGTGAAGCAATTCAGATACCAGGTCAGCTCACAAACCTCAGGGATTCTGGATTGCCGATAGAAAAGATTTTTATCGGTGTCAAACCCGAAAGCCAGCCATGCAGCCGCAACCGCGTTTACGTTCTGAATCCGGGTTTCTGCGTCTTTTATGGTGGTGAGCGAATGCAGATCGGCTATGAAAAACAGAGAATCATTAGCTTCTACTCTTGACAACTTAATAGCCGGAATAATGGCGCCCAGTATGTTGCCAAGGTGGGGTTTGCCGGAGCTTTGTATTCCTGTAAGTATTCTTGCCATATATATGCTGTGTTTTTAGAAAGGCCTTTTTTTTGCCCTGCAATATAATAATAAATTCAGTTGTGTAATAATTGTGCCGAAATGCAGTTGTTTGTTTGTGTGATAATTCGTCATTTTACAAAGAGGTTAAACTAACGGAACAATTTCAAAATCGTCCGAAAATTGCCTGAATACATCCTTAAATAACCAATTTCTAATGCAAAAAATTGCCTTTGCCTTTTTCCTTTGTTCCTTTTTTCCTGCTGTGGTCATGGGCCAGAACGAGGGCGCCATGCAGAATAAAGTTGAAGTGAAAAATGAATCACTGATCCACTTCGCAAAAACAAGCCATAACTTCGGGAAGATAGAGGAGTTCAATGGGGAAGTGACTATCAATTTTGAGTTCACCAACATAGGAAAAGACCCTTTGACAATCCTGGATGTGGAAGCTTCCTGCGGCTGCACCGTTCCCACCTGGACTACAGACAGTATCATGCCCGACAGCTCCGGAATCATTCAGGTAGCTTATGATCCTACCAACAGGCCCGGCACTTTTCAAAAGACGGTTACTGTAACGGCAACAGGTAAGCAACCTGTATCGGTGCTTTCAATTGATGGAATGGTTATGCCCCCGCCCGGTGAGTTGTCTGCGCAATATCCCCTGAGAGTCGGCGGACTGCAATTTCGAAAAAAAACCTTGCAATTTGGTAACATTACCAACGGAACCCCGGTCACCAGGCAGATCGAAGCATACAATAGCACTGATCAAATCATTGCTTTTACCGGAGACCATCTGGGTCCCCAACATATCGCCATTTCGTTTGAACCTCAGGCAATTAATCCCGGACAAGTTGGAATGATCAATGTAACTTATGATGCCAAACTCACAAAATTGGGCTACAATTCAGACAATATTGTATTGTACACCTATGAGCTGGAAGATTCTGTGAAGCAGTTTGACATATACGCTACCGTGTTGGGGCATTTCGATCCCATCCAAAAATCAGAGATAGCCACCCTCCCAAAAATGGAGGTAGATAAAAATATTGAAGATTTCGGGAACGTGAATTTCAGTGAGTTGCTTACGACCGAATTTACCGTTTTTAACAAAGGCAAGCAACCACTCTTGATCGAGGAAATAAGGCCCAACTGCGATTGCATTGCAGTTAGTTATGACAAAACCAGCATTGCGCCGGGAGATTCATCAAAAATTGCAGTGGAGTTTAAGATCACGCCAACCACAGGCACACAGCAAAAGTTGATCAGCGTATTCACCAATGACCCCACAGAACATGTAAAGGTCCTTACGGTAAAAGCCTACGTGCGTGATTAATTTTGTTTAGGCATTGCGCTAATCGGTCAAGTCCAGGCTCGGGAGGGTCGTCTCCGCAGCTAAACACCAAGAGAGAGGAGTAATGCTTTGGGCGCCCCACCGCACTATTGCCTTCCGTGCACACCTGCGCAAGCGGGCGGCACGGCCAAGCCGCGGCAATCTTAGGGTCCCTGGCTGTGCATTAGAAAACCCTGAACTTTTAACTTTCAACGAGAGACTTTAATTTGCCACAAAGGCACAAAGTTTTTTTGCGGGCTTTTTGCCAATTGTTCATTGCCTACTTCTTTTTCCATCTTCCAACTTCAAATCGCCAACAGGACGCACCTACGGAGCGTATCTTCGGTATTTATATTTTTCTACAAACAGGATGCCCCGCTGGGGCATAAGGCAGCGAAACCTTGA
>CAZWQB010000211.1:0-5775 GCA_964636035.1 uncultured Roseivirgaceae bacterium | reverse complement strand
TGAATAAATCCGGGCAACTTCCCTGCAACATCAAATTTATGATTGAAGGAGAGGAAGAAGTCGGTTCTTCAAGCCTGGGTGAATTTGTCCGAAACAATAAGGAAAAACTGAAAAACGACATCATATTGATTTCCGATACGGAGATTATTTCAAACGATCAACCGTCGATTTCGGTCGGGTTACGTGGTTTAAGCTATGTGGAAGTCGAAGTAAAAGGAGCCAATTTAGATATGCATTCAGGCGTTTACGGTGGTGCCGTACCCAATCCGATCAATGTTTTATCGAGAATGATTGCAAAGCTGCATGACGACGATGGGCGTATCACCATTCCGGGATTTTATGACGATGTGGAAGAGCTTTCGGATGAAGACCGGGCTGAAATGGCTAAAATTCCATTTAATTTGGATAATTATAAGAAATCCATCGGAATTTCCGACATACAGGGAGAAAAAGGGTATTCAACCATCGAACGTGCTTCCATTCGCCCGACTTTGGATGTGAACGGAATCTGGGGCGGATATACAGGAAAAGGTGCCAAGACCGTAATTGCATCCCGTGCTTATGCTAAGATTTCCATGAGATTGGTTCCGAATCAGGATCCTGAAAAAATCACAAAATTATTTGCGGATTATTTCCCGACACTGGCACCTTCTTCTGTCGAAGTGATTGTTAAGCCTCATCACGGCGGACATGGTTATGTGTTGCCGACTTCCGACAAGGGATTCCAAGCGGCGAAAAAAGCTATGACACACACGTTCGGAAAAGAAGCTTTGGCAACCCGGGGCGGTGGAAGTATTCCCATTGTAGCCTTATTTGAAAAGGAATTGGGTTCAAAATCTGTTTTGATGGGATTCGGGCTGAATTCGGATGTCATCCATTCGCCAAATGAAAATTTCGGATTATTTAATTTCTACAAAGGAATTGAAACGATTCCGTACTTCTTTAAATATTATGTGGAAGGTTAATCCTTCACGTTTTTCCAAACTAAAAAACCATCCTGTTCGGGATGGTTTTTTAGTTTTATTCTTTTTATTATCGGTAATCCGGATTGAACGGATTGGAAAAATCATAGCCTAAACTGAAGAGAATTCCGTTTCCGGCTTCTGCAGCAATGTCGGACAATCCGATGTCATACGACATCCCTACCCTGAGTCCGCCGATTTTCAATTTCATCAAAGGCGAAACGCTCAATCCTTGGGAACCGTTTTTATCCATATCCTGCCGATAAGAAACACCCAAATCGAGGCCTTGTTCCCGCTCACCGAAACCGAAATGGCCAATCAGGTTCAAATCCAAATGGCGTTCAGAATTGGAATTCAGGTTCATCACGATGGAAGGTTCCACACGGATGCCCTCTGCCACACGGACTTTGTAACCCAATAAAAAATAATACCAAGTCGGTAATGGTTCAACGCCATTGGCCACCGCTTCATTTTCTTTCAAAGGAATATCCAACACCGAAACACCTCCGAAAGCACCGGCATAATTGAATGAAACCCCCAAGTTGAAATAACTCAAATTATAGGTATCTTCCTTCAAAAGCGGGTCATTGGGATGGTTCACATTGATTCGCTCCAAATCAAGGACTTGCTGAAAAGTATTGTAGGACAAACCGAATGAAAACTTATCCTCCTCTTCATCGCCGTACAAATCCCTCCTACTTTCAATCGGAATATGGTAAGCGGCTGAAAGGTTGATTCCCCGCAAGCTCGACAATCCGTTTTGGTCATTAAAAACATAGAGACCAAACGCCAAGCGGTTGACTACGGTCGCGTGCGCGCTCAATGTTTGGGTATTGGGGCTTTCAGGTAAATCCGCCCATTGGTTTCGGTAGCTTGCCGTAACGCTCAATACTTCCGGGTCGGCTCCTGCGTACGAGGGATTGATCAGGTATTTATCACTCACCAAATAATGTGTATAAAAGGGAAGCCCTTCCTGTGCCGATAAATTACCCGAACCAATGATGCCAAAAATGGCGATAATTAAAATTTTTCTCATGTGTTTTAATCTCTATTCCTAACGCTAATATGGCCGACATATTACATGCCCGGCATACTTTGATGAATCGTTGCAAAGGTACTCCGAATGTCCCCGTTCGCTTACGGCTTTTATGATTACCGCCGCCCGTACAACTAAAATCTTGCGGTGTCGAATCTACAAATATTTTTCCATATCGGTCAAATATTTTAACATTCATTCGTGGAAACTTTCCAAGTTTCCAAAAGACGGGCTGTTGCTTGTCCGGATGGAGGCTTCAATTTTGTTTATTTTGATGGAAAAGGATTCAATGAATCTGATTCAGGGAACAATTTCTCATTTTGACCAAGGCATAATAGAACCGTAGATTTATAAAAGTTTGAAGGGTTTACAGTCGAAACAATAAACCCTTCAAATCCATATTTTGGATGGAATGATTAACTCATTTAATTCCGGATGGAAACATGGCCGACAAACTTTTTGGCGACTACAACCCCGTCAGAAGGGATATCCATGATATACCAATAATCACCGGAAGGCAGGGATGAGCCCATGTATTTCCCGTCCCAAACATAGTTTCCGTCAAAGTTGGTATCGACAAATATCTTACCGTACCGGTCAAATATTTTGATGGTAGCTTTCGGAGTCACCTCGATTCCTCTCACTTCCCAAACGTCATTGTAACCGTCACCATTTGGCGAAACGAAATTGGAAACATCCAGTATCAAAACCTTATGGGTGTCGATCATACAACCGTCTTCACGCACATATACTGTGTACATTTCTCCTTTCACCAGGTTGTCAAACCTTGGGCTGGATTGCCAGATGACTCCGTTCAGTGAGTATTCAAGCACACCACCGCCCGATTGTACATAAACAATCAAGTAATTGGTACCCGACTCGACGGAAGTAATGGTCGGCTGAGCCGCTGATGTGACTACCACCTGCTCGGTGCTTTCACAGCCGTTGTCCCCCGTAACGGTGAGGGTGTAAATACCGGGTGCGGTAATGCTGATGTCGGGCCCTGCCTGGCTTTGGTTGTTGCCCCATTCCCAAAGGAAGGTAGCCGAAGTATCGTCGCTAAGTGCTTCGATTTCGATGGTATCACCGTCGCAAATCACCCTTTGCAGTGGTTCCAAACCATCAATGCTCGGAGAGGGTCTCAATTCGTAATCGATTTCCAAAATGATGGCGCATCGTCCGGTTTTCTCCAAACGTACATAAATGGTACCGTCACCCGCCACAACGTATGCGTCTTCATTCATGAGCGGGTTGGATTCATTTTCCGCATTGGCCAAGGTTTCATAATAACTGAAACTGATGCCGCTTTCCAATGCCATGTCTGCCTCGAATTGGGTCAAATCCAAAGCCGCGCCTTCACAGTACTCGATTTCGTAGGGCCCATCATCGTGCTGGACTTCTTGCCCGGCGATGAATTGGATTTCAATCTCTTCCGAACGACAGCCATCAGCTGTGGTGGCAATGACCCAAATGGATGCTGGCAATGTGGTAAATGAATAATTTGTCCATTGACTTGAAGGAATCGGATTATCATTTTGGGCATTGGTTAGACTTGTATAGTAACTGAATGTTATGCCGGTAGTCGGACTAATAAGTTGACTGTTCAAAGTAGTCAAATTATAATTCCAAGTACCATCCATGTCATCATCGCAAATAGGAATATTGTTTAATTGGTTTAATTCCACTCCGGTTGTTATTTCAATTTGGATTTCAATACCGGCAACGCATTCCGAATCGTCAGGGGTAAATGTATAAGTTGTAATCCCGGGCGTTGACGTATCAATCACAGCAGGGAACCAGGTTCCGGGTATTCCGTTATCGGATGTGAGCGGCAAATCATCCGGGTCAGCACCCTGACAGTATTGGTCTTGAATATAAAACTCAGCCATTAATGCATTGGCAATTACTACTGTTATGATTAATTCTTCTGCACAAAAACCATCATTCGGATAAAAATGATATTCAAATTCACCTTCTTCATCCGTATTAATGACCGCAGGAACCCATGTTCCGGTAATTCCATTGTCAGAAGTGGCGTTCAGTACGGGCGGCTCAATACCTATACACAATGGGTCTATGGCAGGGAATTCCGGAATTTCTCTCGGAGTGATGGTGATTGTGATTTCGATGGGTTCTGCACATTGGCCTTCGTCGGGCGTAAATTCATAAGTAAATGTCCCTACGGTACCTGTATTGATGGTAGTAGGAAACCAAGTTCCCGTATAACCGTTTCCAGATGTACCCGGAAGCGGATCCGCACTATCCCCTATACAATAGGTATCTTGAATTGTAAATTCCGGTACAAAAGTATCCGCAAAATCAATTTCGACTTCATCCGTTACGACACATGTCGGATCGGTCGGGTCAGTTACTTCAACTTTATAAGTACCCGAATTGGGTGCAGTAACTGTATAAGTTGGGTTCGCGGCAGACGGCGCGCCTTGTGATACACCATTGTAAAACCATTCGTAAATAGCCCCCGTAGGCGCACCATCACTGGCATCTAAAATGATTTCTTCCAATTCACATGTTTCCACATCATCTCCGATATTAATTTCGAAAGGTTGGGAATTGGTAACTACCACTTCATCTGTAACGATGTAAGTTTCGTTGTTACATGTATTGGTATAAACCACCTGAGCAATATAAGTTCCCGGTTCGCACACATTTATCGTTGCATCCGTGCTGATTAAATTCCCGTCATTATCCCACCAAGAAAATTCAAATGTTTCTTCACCGATGGGTGCAAACCGCCAAGCTTCATCGTTGGCTGTCCACGGAGAATTGGATGTATTCCGCCCCGGAGGTACATAAGCGATTGTTCCTGCATTGTTTTGGATACCGATGGCGGCTCTTCCGCCATTCCAACCGGAACACACCGGTTTGTCCTGAATATATACATCGATGATATTAGAAAACTCATAAAACACCGCCATGTGGGTAGCCTTTAAGCTATTGCATGAGAAATAAGGTACATTGTAATAAGAAACGACCAATACCCTGTTCGGATATGTGCCCAAAACCTCGTATCCGATTTGTTCTGTACTCCCTACAGATGGGTCAATGTCGTGAACAGGCAAAAGAACGTTCGCCTCTCCCAAGGCCGGCTGGGTATTATTAGGCAAATTCTGGTCAAACTGCCATGCGTTAGACCCTGATCCCGTATCACTGGGGTTTACATCAAACCGCAAAACACCGTTTGAACCAACCTGAAATTCTTCCACCAAATTCCCGAAATAACAGAAATCAAACGGCAATTGATCTACCGCCGACCAAGCATCATCGATATTGGGGTTGAGCTGATTCGCCAATCCATTAAATGCGAAGGGCGGTTCATAATTGATCGAAGTCACCGTATATTCGGCACCGTCCGTTTCATAAGTTTCCAAAAACGTGGCCGTCAAGTCAACGCATCCATCACCCCCACAACTGATGGTTTGATCCGGACCTGCATTCACGTATAATGACCCCGGACTCTGCGCATAAGTCAATCCGGATCCTGCCAAACCCGCCAAGAGCATTAAGCAAAATAAATGTGTGTTAATTGAGTTCATAATATTTGAGAATATGCTTTAATTTAATCAGAAACAATGCGTTAATGAATATACGCAGGTTCATGAGAAGTTAGAAACTCCCAAATATAAAAAAAATTATGAATGACAGGTTAAAAATTAACCAGGTATATGTTAATTCCCCGCAAACCCGAAGGATTAGTTTTCCGTTTCCAAATCCGTGTTAAACACCTTGATTTTATCTTCCTTGGAAATCCCCTTTTTC
>CAZWQB010000210.1:0-5824 GCA_964636035.1 uncultured Roseivirgaceae bacterium | reverse complement strand
CGGATATCTTTTATATCTATATTTTTTAATGTTTTTTCCTTAAAAAAGTTATTCAGGAGCACGGTTAATTCCTCATTGTAATAGTCAAATATCTCCTTTGTGTTGGTACAATAGATATGATTATGATAATCAAGGTTGGCATCGTAGCGCATATTTCCCTCATCTGTATGCACCTTATTTACCAAACCGGCGGAAATCAAGGTCTCCAGTGTTTTATAAACAGTACCCAGAGAAATGCTTGGGTTCTGTTTCTGAACCTTTTCAAATATTTTCTCAGCAGTCGGATGCATATTCATTCTCAACACGGCATCGTAAATTACTATGCGCTGCTGAGTTGATTTTAAACCCGCCTGAATAAGTTTTTCCCTAAGAAGAAGGTAATTCTTTGAAGCTTTCCCCAAGACAATTAATTATTAAGTAATAATAATTATTAGTTAAGAACGAGTGCAAAGTTAGGACAGAAAATGTAGGACGCCAAGCCAATTGAAGAATTTGTTTTTTATTTTAAAACCAGCATTTCTTTTCGTATGTAATAAATTTTATCCTTCTGATCTTCAATTGATTGCAGGCTTCATTTATTTTGTAGAGAAGATTTTTTTATCAACCTCAGCCACTTAATTTAATAAAATGCGAAAATTAGCTTTCATATTTTCTTTTTTGAGTATTTCCTTTCTCAGCAAAGCGCAGGACAATCTGGATATATATCTCGAAGCGGGAAAAGACGATGCAGCCCGACTTACCGAATCTTACCTTACACCCATTATGAAAGGGTTCGGTTATGGTCTCAACAATGGCTGGTACAATACAGCAAAAGCACATAAAACATTGGGCTTTGACTTGACAATTTCCGCACATGCTGTAATTGCCCCAAAATCAAGTCAATACTTTGTATTTAATGACGAAGCATATAGCAACATCCGACTAGCAAGCGGCGAAAGCAACCAATTACCAACTGCATTCGGACCTGCGGGCGAAGGTCCGCGCCTGGAGATACTGGATGAGAATGGAGAACCCACCGAAACTACGTTCAATGCAGTAGAGGGACTCGGGATAAAAGAGGAAATAGGACACAACATTGTCCCGGTTCCTATGATTCAACTGGGTATAGGCATTGTTAAAAATACCGATATTAAATTGAGATACATCCCCACCATTGATATTGGTGATGGAGAAGTGAGCCTGTGGGGAATCGGTGTGATGCATGATGTAAAGCAGTGGATTCCCGGCATAAAACATCTGCCCTTTGACCTTTCTGCACTGGTTGGATACACCAAAATGACCACCAGCTATGATCTGCAAGGCTTATCAGATGCCGGGGATGGAAAACAAGAGCTACTGTTAAACGCCGGTGGCTTGTCCATTCAGGGCATTATCTCCAAGAAAATTTCGGTGCTTACCTTGTATGGCGGTGTTGGCTACAACAAAACAACATCGTCGGTAAAAGTCAACGGTGTTTTCGAACTGGAAGACACCCGGATCCTGGAAGACCCGATCGACCTGACTTTCGGCGAAGGCAGCCTCCGTGCAACTGCAGGCTTTCAATTGAAGTTGGCCATTTTAACACTTCATGCTGACTACACGATTAACAAATACCCGATTTTATCCGCCGGTTTGGGATTTAGTGTGAGGTAATCCTCAATAAAAACTGTAAAAAATTGTAACTTTTCAGGTGCAAGAAAAAGAAGAATTACACATGTTTTTACAATAACCACCTCTTAATCTCCCCCTCGGAAAAGGAGGAGCGTTGATGGTATGTGTAATTCTTCTCTAATCTTCCTAAGCTATAAGGAGAATCTATCCTAATATCGCCTAAAGCTGAGTAGTTAAAAAAAATTAGTTGACCTATTGAGGATTTGTGATCAGGAAGATTTTTTCAGGTTTCACTTTTGTTGGACTAACGAACGAAACTCACTGATTTCGATCAACCCGCGTGTTACAAAACCGCTTCTGAGGTAGATAGGGGCGCTTTTGGACCCCTTGCAGAAAAAAAACCTTCTCTTTTCAAAGAAGGTTTTCAACAAAGTGTTAAACAGGTGTATGAATAAATGTGTGTTATGTACTCTTTTATACCAGTAGCATAAAAAAGGTAACCCCAGAATATTTATTTTTTTGTTGTAAGGGACGCCATTTTAGATGGTACTTGTGGTTTTGTAAGAGGTGTAAAGTAAACCGACGAATTAGACTCTGAGGTGAAAGGCTCAAATTTCTCCTCTCCAGCCTCAATAGTGGGGAAAAGTTCATTTTTTGAATAACCTACAATTAATAAAATTACTAATGCCAGAATTTTTATAATGAAGGAGAAGTTGGTAGAATCTTTCATAAAAAAACAATGTAAGATATTATTTCTACTGAATAAAAAATTGATTCTGCTAGCTTTACAAATTAAAGAATAATTTGATTTACAATCAACTTATCTTATAAAATTTATATATATACTAAAGCATCTTATATCAATCGATTGAACTGTCTGGAAATTGACTTTTTATGCTAATTTTGCACTTTGTAATAAAAAATAAATTTTAAGAGCATAGATGAAAATCAAAATTTTATTTGTTTGTCTGGGGAATATATGTCGCTCACCGCTGGCAGAAGCAATATTTAAACACAAAATATCACAGCGAAAATTGGTGGAAATAGAAGTTGATTCAGCCGGGACGTCGAACTATCACATAGGTTCATCGCCTGATACCCGGAGTTTGGAAAATGCAAAAACTAATCAAATCCATATCGAGCATTGTGCCAGACAAATTGTTCAGAAAGACCTCGAAACATTTGATTATATAATTGCCATGGACCAGGAAAACTATGACAACATTCGTGAGCTCGCTACTTTGGCCCATCAAAAAGAGAAGCTATTTTTCATGAGAGGATTCGAAAGCAATGGTACCTATAATAACCATGGGGTAAAAAATGTTCCTGATCCTTACTATGGAGGTGATGAGGGATTTCAGAACGTGTTCAACATACTAGACGAAGCCTGCGACAACCTACTTCAATTTCTTTTTACCAGGCATCCGCAATTAACAAAGTAAAGGCTGTATAATGGGAAATAATCACGACTTTCTACAACGCATTGTCTCCCGGAATTTTGGCATCGACGCCACACTTGAAAATGTCAAAAATGTCTCCGGGGGCTGTATCAGCCATGCAGCTAGCCTCCTTACCAACAAAGGAAGCTTCTTTATTAAATGGGGACAAGCAAAATCCATGTATCTGGCAGAAAGTGCGGGGCTGAAGCTCCTGGAAGGAAAATCTGATCTTAAAATCCCTCAGGTTGTAGATGTTGACGCGGCAAACAGTATTGCCTATATTTTGATGGAAATGATTTCGGACGGAGCCAAAACAGACCTGTTTTGGGACAACTTGGGGCGGGGCTTAGCGCAGCTTCACAGACATTCAGAAACGATGCATGGGTTGGACCAGGATAATTTTATAGGGGCATTGGCACAAGAAAATAAGTACAAAACTTCATGGCCCGACTTTTTTATTGAAAACCGGCTGGAGGTTCAATTGAAGCTCGCAACTGAAAAGCAACTGATTGAAATCCCCTTTGCGCAAAAGTTCCGGAAGATCTACAAAAGGTTGAGAGAAATGCTCCCGGAAGATAAACCTGCCCTGTTGCATGGTGACTTGTGGAGCGGTAATATTCTGCCCACCGAAGACGGAGCCGCCTCGTTGATTGATCCGGCAGTTTACTATGGCTCCAGGGAAATAGAAATCGCCTTTACACATTTATTCGGCGGATTTGACCAGAGGTTTTATCGTGCTTATGAAGAAAGTTATCCTCTGGAAAGCGGATTTAGTGAGAGGATTCCTGTTTACAACCTGTATCCCTTATTGGTTCATGCCAATATGTTCGGTGCAGGCTATCTTAGTAGCGTAGAAGAAGTGGTCAACCGGCTTTCCTAAAAAATTGTGCTACTGAAATTGGCGGCCCTCCATCACTCAAGCCCTTCTTTTTAAGGCCTGCTGAAAAGCGCGTTAAGAAAGACTTTTGACCTAAATTGCTTTGGTTTACGTTTTTTGCCTCTTGTACTTTTTCAGCAAGTGCAAGGGTTTTCCTTAAATAAAGCCATTTTCTGAGCACCAAGAACTGCCTGTAAGATCCTTTTTTGGCCTAGCCTCAGGCACGCCATCTACTTCGTTGGCTTCAGCTCGAAGTATAAAGATACATCTTCGCTTTGCCGCCTAGTATCTGACGCACCTGAGACTTTTTCAGCAGGCCCTATTTAAGGCCCAACACTTTTCTCGGATAGAAATGCGTTGAGCCTTAACTTTTATATTAATTTTCAGAACGTAAAGCTGAGAGAGCCGCTATATGCCGATACTTGGGGCACTTATATCTTCTTGAAGATCACAATTCCATTGTGTCCACCGAACCCGAACGTGTTACTCATGGCTACATTTACTTCCTTCTTCAAAGCTTTGCCCGTTACTATGTTTAAGTGAGACGGAATAGCGGGATCAATATTTTGGGTATTGATTGTAGGAGGTATAATGCCGTTTCGAATAGCCTGAATACAAGCGATGGCTTCTATGGCACCTGCCGCACCGAGTAAATGTCCGGTCATAGACTTCGTGGCACTGATATGCAATTTGTCACTTGCACCAAAAAATCTGTCCACGGCTTTCATTTCACTGATATCGCCCACGGGGGTTGAGGTCGCGTGGGTATTGAGATAATCTACATCCCCCGCTGCAAGATTACCATCTTCAAGCGCCAATTTCATACCCATATAAGCACCATCTCCTTCCGGGTGGGTAGCGGTCATGTGCCACGCATCGGCGGTCATAGAAGCCCCGGCTACTTCCGCATAAATTTTAGCACCGCGGGCTTTGGCGTGTTCATATTCCTCTAAAATCAATGCGCCGGCTCCCTCTCCCATCACAAATCCATCTCTGTCCACATCAAATGGACGGGATCCGGTAGCGGGATCATCATTTCGGGTTGACATGGCTTTCATTGCCGAAAAACCACCAATGGAAGCTTCGGTAATAGGAAATTCAGAACCTCCCGTCACCATTACCTTTGCTTTCCCAATCCTGATATAAGTAAATGCATCCATAATGGATGTATTTGAAGTAGCACATGCAGATACCGTGGTATAGTTGATGCCCATTAAGCGGTGTTTCATGGAAATCATCCCAGAGGCCATGTTGGCAATAATTTTTGGAACAAAGAATGGATTAAAACGGGGAGTACCATCGCCCAGAGCATATTCTTTTACCTGGTCTTCGAAAGTAAACATTCCTCCCTGCCCGCTACCCCAAATAACACCTATATCGAATGGATTCATCGCTTCGATTTCCAATCCGGAATCTTTTATCGCCTGCTCGGCACCAATAATGGCATATTGGGTAAACGGATCGCATCGGCGAATATCATTCCTATCCAGGTAATCCTCAGCATTGAAATTCTTCAGCTCACAGGCAAACTGCGTCCTGAATTTTGAAGCATCGAACTTCGTAATAGGAGCAGCACCGCTGACACCTGCTACCAGATTATTCCAAAATGTTTCTACATCATTTCCTACTGGCGTCAAAGCGCCCATTCCTGTTACAACTACTCTCTTCATCTGCAATTTATTTGGCTACTATAAAAGCGCTCGGTTTTTTAGATTACACGCATTCTCCACACTATTTAAATTCCCTGGGCGGTATTCCAGTGCCTGGGTCGGGTTTGAATAGAAGAGTTGGATTACGAAAACATATATGTCCACACGTATAGATATACAAACCCTCAAAAAGTGGTTTTTAAGATTAAACCGTCAAATATATAGAAAGTTCGGTTATTGCCTTTGCCTTTTCAATGCTAAGATGCTAT
>CAZWQB010000209.1:0-5852 GCA_964636035.1 uncultured Roseivirgaceae bacterium | reverse complement strand
TACCATCGCGTGTTATCTTACCATCTCCGGGAATTTTTTGAAGCACATGTTCCAGGGCAAACATGTCAGCGGCTGCCACCTCGATGGCTCCCGCACCCGATAAAATGCCTTCTACAGTGCCGGAGTACAGCTTTGAGCCTGCGTTTAGGATGGCTACATGCGTGCATACCCTTTGTACCTCATCCAAAAGATGACTGGCAAGCACAACCGTAATACCCTCTGCTGCTATTTCTAAAATCAAGTTCCTTATTTCCGCAATTCCCTGCGGGTCCAAGCCATTCGTGGGCTCATCTAAAATTAACACCTCCGGTTTGCCAAGCAGGGCAGCAGCAATGGAAAGGCGTTGCTTCATCCCCAGGGAGTAGGTTTTAAAAGCATCTGTACTTCGGTTTGAAAGTCCGACCTTTTCCAATACCGCAGGAATGTCTTTTTTATCGGCTTCCTTGATGTCCGCAATCAGCTTCAAATTGTTGATAGCAGACAGGTAAGGAACAAAATTCGGGTGTTCCAGTATGGCTCCGATCTTCTTTCTTTGTGTGTGACGAGGCTGCTCTCCAAACCATTCAAAGGAACCAGAAGTAGCATGAATTACTCCCAAAACAATCCCAAGGGTGGTGGTTTTTCCACTCCCATTAGGCCCCAGAAGACCATAAACTGAACCCTTGTTGATGCTAAGATCCAGATGGTTCAGCGCTTTTACGCGGCCGTAGTCTTTGGAAAGATTCTTAATTTCTAAAACTGTATTCAATATTTATGATCGGTGTAGTGCTGTAATGAACCCAACGAATTAGTGGGTCTTCGGCAAAAAATTATCCTAGTTTAATAGTAGTATTTTTACAAAACAAATTATTAGCACAAAAAACCAGGAATTCCTTTCAGGCGGATTGTGTGCAGGATAAATGGTCGGAATTATCTTAGCGATTCAGTATTTAAACAGGTAAAAGGAGTTATTGTGTTCGAGAGCATATTTGGCTAGCGGGGAAGGACAAATGCTTTGAGCTAGACTTGATCCTTATTCACAAAGAGGTTGATTTGCCTTTCATCAACACCGATATAGATGGCCGGAATTGAGGGGATAAATCGCTTGAATTCGATGAAATCGCAAATCATCCGGACCAAGGAAATGTTTACGATCAAAATTTAATCAATCAAGGGATAAACAGCGGCCTGTTGGTATACAAATTACGAATTCGCCTTTCCAACAGGCATTACGGTCTTAGTATTTTCTACCGTAGATCAAGACGCTTTTTATTTGCGTTCCGGCAAATGCATAGGAAAGTGATTTGTCAACGTAGGACTTCGCTTTATCAGCAGGGAAGAAAGATACTGAGTTGGGAACCTGAAAACCCCATGTACCTGAAAGTCTAAGGTCACCGGGAGCAATGATCGCTACATGTCCCAGTCCTTCCTCATTTACATAAATAGCAATTGCTGCTTTTTTCGCATTGGCATAGGTTTGGGCTTCATTTAAAGCTTTTTGCTCGTAACCCCGCCCTAATAAGGTCCACTGATCACTATTCTTCAAAAAAGCGGCTATCTCGGCCGTAAGCATATACCTCCCGGTGGTTTTTGAGTAAAAATCATCCACTTTATAAAGTATTTTCAATGCACTGCCCATAAATTTATTGCAGGGACTAACGCCTGTAGCCTGACTGTCATCGCAGGCTTTTAAAAGTTCCAGCTCGTTATTTAAATCCTGTTTCCAGTTATTGTTAATGCTTTGAGCGAAGGATAAAGTAGCACAAAAACAAAAGGTTAGCGTTAAAAGTCTTTTCATAGCAAACACTATTTTCTTTAGTTGGATATTGATATCAATCTCCAAAGTACGTCAAAGCTCTGCTCGAAAGGGTAAAAATTCCCCAACTTATGTTACATGCGTTATATTAGATTTGTAGAAAAAGATAAACTGGGTGGAAGAAGCAGAATATTTTAAATAGAATGTCTTTTTTGATGCCAGAATTTCTTTTAAGACCAAAAAGTAATAAATTGAGCTGTTGAAAAGTATAAAGTTAACATTTTCAACAAATTAGCGTAACCATAGTAGCATCGGGTCCTTAACATTATTCGATTTAAATCAAATAAGGACGAATGTTTCCAGAATTTTATTTCATTTTTAATCACAACTTAAATTAAGCAAATATGACACTAAGATTAGGTGATACTGCTCCGGATTTCACAGCAGAATCTACAGAAGGGATCATTAACTTTCACGAGTGGCTTGGAGATAGCTGGTGTATTTTATTCTCTCATCCTGCAGATTATACGCCCGTGTGTACTACAGAACTCGGAACTGCGGCCAAATACAAATCTGCGTTCGATGCCAGAAATGTTAAAATGTTGGCGCTAAGTGTGGATCCTTTAGACAGTCACAGGGGCTGGATCAAAGACATTGAGGAAACCCAACAAACGGAGATGAACTTTCCGATTATTGCGGATCATGACAAAAAGGTGAGTGACCTTTATGATATGATTCATCCTAATGCCAACAATAATTTAACTGTAAGATCGGTATTCATTATTGGTCCGGACAAAAAAGTAAAATTGATGATTACGTATCCGGCTTCAACAGGAAGAAATTTCGATGAATTACTAAGGGTGATAGATAGTCTTCAATTGACCGCAAACCACAGTGTGGCTACACCTGCAAACTGGAAGGATGGAGAGGATGTGGTAATTGCACCGGCGATAAAAAACGAAGAAATACCCTCCAGATTCCCAAAAGGTCATACTGAAATAAAGCCTTATTTGAGGTACACACCACAGCCCAACAAATAAGCGCTGTGAAAGAACCCATTCTGATTGCAGGATGGGTTTTATTCATCTACAAGGATAGGATATGGAAGGAACAATCAGGAAGAATATTCAACCTGGCCAGCTTGTAAAAATTGTGTTAAAACAGGATCAAAGATCAGGAAAACTTACGGAGGGAATTGTGAAAGACATCCTCACCAGTTCGCCCACGCATCATCATGGCATTAAAGTGAGGCTTGAATCAGGAGATGTGGGAAGAGTGAAAGAGATACTGTCTTAACCAAGCCGTTTTTAGAATTTTTGCTAGAGGCAAAACTAATGAAGTTTATTATTACTTTTGTAGCCAAAATTAAAAAGCTTGGCTAAAATTTTACTTTTGGTTTTTACTTTGACTTTAATGAGCGAAGGATTATTTGCTCAGTTAAAGTATCAGTCGCAGTCGTCTGGGTCTTGGTCGTTCGGAGCAAATGCTTATTACGGAGCCATTTTTCAGTATCGGAAGGGCACCTCGCTGCTGAATTTCACTGACCCTTATGGCATAGAATTGTACGGCAGTCTACAAACAACAGGGAAAAGAGAGTGGGAGAGGATGTATAAACATCCTAGAATCGGATTTTCTGCTTCATATTACAATTACGGAGTTCCCGATGAGCTAGGCGAAGCCTTTTCTCTTACAAGTTATTTTGATAATAATATTACCAAAGGCGGCAGGAATACATTAAGGCTCAATCTGGGCACCGGCTTTGTTTACCATACCAAATACTATAAACCCGAAACGAACGAGCTGAATTCAGCGATAGGAAGTAAAATTTGCTTTTCGTTAAGGGGCACGCTGTATTACGAAATCCAATTGCAGGAAAAACTTTTTTTGAATCTTAACCTCGCCTTCCGGCATTTTTCTAATGGGGGACTAAACAAACCCAACAATGGAATGAATTTTCCTTTGCTGGGGCTTGGTATAAGGTACCAGCCACATGCTGTACAGTTTGTTGAACACCTGGAAGTGGAGAAACCTGCGATTGATAAGAGAGTCAGGTATAATTTGAAGTTGGCAACGGGAAGAAAGGAAGTTTTATTAATTGACGAAAAACATCCGGTTTATAGTATTGTGTTTTATGCAAGTAAAAAATTGTCCCCATTTAGTGCCCTCATGGTTGGAGCCGATGGCAGATGGGACACTTCTCTTAGGAATGAATTTATCAACGATCAATTGACGCCGCCGGAGGGAATACTTGATCCGAAGATGGCGGGAATTACGGTTGGACATGAACTCTACATCGGAGACGTATCCTTCATATTACAATTAGGACATTACATCTATAAACCATATGATTTATTTCCTGCCATCTACCAAAGGTACGGATTGCAATACTATGTCACCAAAAATTTATCCGTGAGTGGAATGTTAATAGCCCATACCCGCACCGCAGATCATGCTGAATTCGGGATCGGTATACATTTGTAGAAAATTCTGGCCTGTATGACCATGAACGTAAAATGTAACGCTCTTCTAAACGAAAAGGAACGGCCTTAACTTATTTCGCTAAGGCCTCGGTTCCCTATCATCAAAACACGTACAACATTCTGTTCTTAGACCGCTATAGCTCATTAAAACCGGTATGTCATGGAAAGCCCATGCACATCTCCGGAGAATGGTATAACTGAAAAGTTTTTATTCCTGTCTTTTTTATGAAAGTGAGGTACTAAAATTCCGGTAAGGGTTCCAATAGTGACTCCCGCCAGAATATCACTAGGAAAATGTTTTCCTGCTTTGAATCTTAAAAATGCATTTCCGGCAGTTGCCAGTCCGGCAAAACTATAAAGCACATGTCTGAAGCTCGACTCAGGATGGTAATCTGCATAGACTTTTGCAATAAAAAAGCCGGCAGTAGCTGTTACTGAGGGATGGCCACCAATGAATGAATTTCGGGAATTAGATCTTAGCCGTTCGTCAAACGGCGCATTTTCGTTGTAAACCAAAGGCCTGTAACGGTCAATCGTTCCGGCAGTCATTCCATAAGCGGCCCCATTGATGGCCATGGCTTCCAAAAACATAAAACCGACCTTCCAAAAATCCTGTCGTATGTCATTGTCTATCAACCCCACAATAATGGGTAGAGGGATGGCGCCGTACATGAAATAATCACTTACATTGTCTGCGTCTACAGAAAATTGTCGTGTGGCCGCTCTGTCAAACCTGTTCACGTCTTCGGGATATAAACCTCTCACGGTTTCCTCACTGATATCGTCTTTCTCGCTGATCAAATAAAAACCGTACAAGGACAAACCACCACCTACTACTGTGACCGGTATGTCAACCGCAGGTTTTAATTCGTAAGGAGATTCCCGCTGAGCTTTTGCGGTTTGGAAAAAGAATAGACTAACAGACGTAAAAAATAATAATAAATTCTTCATCTAAAAAAATTGATTATTTTAAAAAAAAAGTTTAAAAAATTAACTCTTAAACCGCCTTCCTTTATGTTTTGTTAAGAAAAATCTGAATTTACTGACCGAATGTATGGGTGAATCGGAGAAGGGAATACCGTTAGTAGCTGATTATAAGTACACTTATGGAAGGATGGCCTCATTAAGTGAAGCGTTAATTTCTCACTTAGGAGAAGTTCATGGCATGAGGTATTAAAAATAGCTCAACTTAACGACATGGTACGTGATGGGTTTAAAGCAAAAAAATCCCGGCAATTGATACCGGGATCGAAAGGTTATCTTATTAAGGGCCGATCTACAAGCGGCGAAGGAAGATTTGGTAGTCCATAAGCATCTTTCACTGCTGAGTAATCGCTAAAATCCGGCTGTAAATGGCGACTGTTGATCTCTTGTCCCGGCACGACTACTATTCTCATCCAACCTTTTGTGTAAAGCGGTCCCAGTTTGTCCAAAGCAAAATCTGCATCCAAAAAAAGTGAAATATCATTTTGTGAAAAGTCGAAATTGTATTGTAATATCCCGAATTCCATCATTATAGTCTGTGGCATTAGTCTCCAAACGTCGCCGGATTCCTCTGTATTTTCCCACAATAAATAAACCAGTACCATATCTTCAGGATATACGGGAAAACCTTCCGGATAAAGTATCCTTTCGTA
>CAZWQB010000208.1:0-5870 GCA_964636035.1 uncultured Roseivirgaceae bacterium | reverse complement strand
CGCTTAAGTTTCTGATGACCCGGGAAGTTGCCCACTTCCAGATGTTTGAGGCAGCCTTAGCGACAATACAGCCAAACTTCCCTCCCGGAGCAGCCCAGGGCGACCCTCGCTTCACCAATACTTATTTTAATATGTCTAATGGAGAAAGCGTGCGAGGACCCTGGAATGAAGGTAAAAGCCCTGGATTGGGAGAAACATGGCAGTATATTGAAGACCCCATTAGCCACGTAATCAAAACCAACGGCCTTACAGATACAAAACCCAAAGGCACCGATCAGACGATAGAAGGAGCGGAAAAGCTTTCTGAAAAGGTAAGCAAGCAAAAAGTCAAAGAAATTGCTCCGAAAATCCCTAAAGGGGAGAACCAATGGAGCAAGTATTCTCCAACTGCAAGCAAACAAAAAGCCTGATTGCTGGTTAGGAATTCATGAGTGAAATAAACAGTAAAAATGAAGTGGATCTGGTAGAAATAGAATATTATACCGATCCACTTTGTTGTTGGAGTTGGGCCTTTGAGCCGCAGTGGCGCCGCTTACGTTATGAATACAGCGGCCTTGTTGTTTGGAAATACCGCATGGGCGGTCTGCTACCGAATTGGAGTGGTTTCAATGACCCTATAAACACCGTAGAAAAACCCATTCAAATGGGACCTGTATGGATGGAAGCGCATCACATATCGGGCATGCCCATCAACAACCGGATTTGGTTTGACGATCCGCCCAAATCTTCATACCCCGCCTGTATGGCTGTAAAGTGTGCAGAAATACAATCTCCCGACGCTGCGGAAGCATACCTGAGGAGGGTGCGGGAAGCTGTGATGATAGAAGGTAAAAATATCAGCCAACAGGAGGTATTGCTGGAACTGGGAAGAGAGGTTTCAGAAGAGTTTCCTGAACTAATGGATTTTCCCCAATTCGAAGAAGATATATCGCAGGACGCTGGTTTGGAAAAATTCAAAGAAGATTTACAGAAAGCCCGCTATCATCAAATCAGTCGTTTTCCGGCACTTACTATCAGAAAACCCAATCATCCCGGCGTTTTGATTGTTGGGTACAGACCCTACGATGCATTGGTGCTGGCGCTGGAACAAGCCGCTCCCGGAATTTCGCCTGTAAGAAAAGCCTCCTCTGCTGAAGATTACAACGCGTATTGGGGAAAGAACATGCCCTCAGAGTTGAAAGAGGCGGTGCAGATGCCGTAAGAGGGTGAAGAGATCACGCTCCTCAGGAAAAGGCAATACGCTCTACCTTTGTAGCTGTGGTTAACCGCTATTCATCCGCCCTCCCTTTATAAAAGGAGGTATGTCGCAGGACTTTTCCTTCGTGGTAAAATATCAATCGCTCGCTGATGTTCTTTGCCTCATCGCCAATACGTTCCAACTTGTGGACAATCTCCAGCACAGAAAGCACAACGTTCGCATCTGCCGGGTTTTTCATTAGTAGATATTGCGCAATGCTGTTCGCCGAGAGATTTGCCTTGTTCAAATAAAGGTCTTTCTTAAAAATCTCTCCTGCCTGGCCCGGATCTCCTGTTCCCATGGCTTCCTGCATGATGTACAACATTTGGATGGAAGTATCAAACATCTTGTAAATATCAAAGGCGTGCAGGAGTTCCGGACTGAATTTAGTTTGCTTCTTCTTAAAAATCCGGCAAATTTTTCCCACATGATCCGCTATTTTTCCCAGGCTGGAGCTTATTCGCAGCGCAGCCAATACCAGCCTCAGATCAACAGCCACGGGGGTATGCAGCGCCAGGTAATTTTTGCAGTCGTAATCTATTTTATGCTTCAAAACCACAACCCTTTTCAGATTGCTCAATATCTCCAAGGCCAGTTCCAGGTCATTTTTAAACAAGGCCTGCTTCGTCTTTTGCACCTGTATAATGGCTATATGCGTCATATCCTGAAGGGTTTCCTTTAGGTGCGCTGTTTTATAATCTTTAAAATCCATATAGCTCATTCTCTTTAATCGCCTGCAGCCTGGACACCATACCAGTCTCATGTAAAGTTGCAACATATAGCACTCATTTAAACCGTCAGTGACCCGTATTATCATCAAAATGACAATTCGTTAATAATTCCTTAACAGTTTCTTAACATTGAAGGCTCAAATAGCGGTTTATTTTAACTTAGTTTTGTCAAAAATTTCATATCACCCGTTATTTCAAAAGGATGAATTCATTTAAAGGTCTTATTCAAATTACTGTTTTAGGCATTGTGCTATCAGGCTGTGGGCAGGGCAATAAAAATGCAGAAAACAGTGGCGAAGCGCTTACCGGAAATGTTCAGATCGATGGTTCCAGCACGGTCTATCCCATCACTGAAGCCATAGCGGAGGAGTTCAGAACTGAACAACCAGATGTAAGGGTAACCGTAGGGGTTTCAGGAACCGGGGGTGGTTTTAAGAAATTTGGCCGTGGCGAACTTGATATCAACAATGCTTCCCGGGAAATTAAAGAAGATGAAGCCGCTGTTGTCAAAGAAAACAACCTTGAATATGTAGGTTTATCGGTAGCCTTTGACGGCCTGGCCGTGCTCGCCAACAAGGAGAACACCTGGATAGAAGATATTACCGTTGAAGAACTGAAAAAAATATGGGAGCCTTCCGCTCAGGGAAATATCACCCGTTGGAACCAAATTCGTCCGGAATGGCCAGATGAGGGAATCAATCTCTACGGACCCGGGGTGGCATCAGGAACTTATGATTATTTTACAGAAGCCGTGGTAGGAGAAAGTGGCGCCAGCCGAGGCGACTATACTGCCAGTGAAGATGACAACGTCCTGGTACAGGGAATCACGAACGACAAAAATGCGCTTGGATTTTTTGGCCTCGCCTATTATGAGGAAAACCAGGAAAAATTGAAGCTGATTGGCGTGGATAATGGCAGCGGCCCTGTGCTTCCTTCATTTGAAACGGTAAAGGAGGGGGAATATGCGCCGCTCTCGCGTCCGGTCTTCATTTATGTAAGCAGCAAAGCGGTTAAAAATCCTGCCGTGGTGGCATTTGTTGATTTTTACCTGGAAACAGCTGCCGAACTCGTTCAGGATGTAGGATATATTGCGCTCACCGAAGCGGAGTATCAGGAACAAAAGGAAAAATTTGCGAGCTTCGTTGGGGAGCATGGAACTGCTGGAGAAGAAAGTCCTGCAGAATAAGCACTTCTATCGTAAGCAATCTTTACAAAATCCCCTAAAATTAAATCATGAGGTCAGGAGTGGTCGGTAGATCTATTTTCCGATCATTTCCTTCGATCCCTGGTGTAACAATTTGAAATCGAACCTGAACGCTCCATCATTGAAGATCAAAGAGAACATAGTTAAAGGTGGATTTGCACTGAGTGGTTTCCTAACCGTACTGGTTACGATAGGAATTATCTGGGTACTTTTTTCCGAGTCTTTTAGTTTCTTTCAGACAGTATCAATCTTTGAATTCCTGACAGATACTCAATGGACACCACTATTTACCCAAAAACACTTTGGCATTCTCCCCCTACTGACAGGAACCTTGCTCACCAGTTTAATAGCCATATTGGTGGCAGTTCCGCTGGGTCTTACCATAGCGGTGTACATCAGTGAGTATGCACCCGATAAATACCGGAGCACCATTAAGCCCCTGCTGGAGGTGCTCGCAGCAGTCCCTACAGTGGTTTATGGGTATTTTGCCCTTACCGTAGTTACGCCGTTTTTACAATCTTTCATCCCCGGCTTGGGAGGGTTCAACGCACTTTCGGCCGGACTGGTGATGGGAATCATGATCATCCCCATGATTTCTTCACTGAGTGAAGACGCCCTGTACGCCATCCCAAAATCGCTAAGAGAGGCAGCTTATGGCATGGGTTCTACCCGTCTGCAGGCTTCCATGAAAGTGACCATACCATCCGCCTCGTCGGGAATTATCGTCTCTATTATTCTGGCGGTCGGAAGGGCCATAGGAGAAACGATGATTGTGGCCATTGCAGCAGGTCAACAGCCCATTCTGACCCTGGACCCCCGCGATTCTGTAGAAACCATTACTGCCTATATCGTGCAGGTAAGCCTAGGCGACGTTCCCCATGATTCTATTGAGTACAAAACCATATTTGCAGCAGGAATCACCCTGTTTATTCTAACCTTCTTACTGAACACCGTGAGCTTCTGGATAAGAAAAAAATATCAGGAAAAATATGAATAACACGCTCCTCAACAGGATTAAAGATGATGCATTCAAATACCTGGGCATCTTCTGCACTGTAGCGGTATTGTTGATATTGGCAATATTCCTGGTAGATATCATCATCAAAGGGGTGCAGCGGATTGACTGGGAATTTCTTACGAACCTGCCTTCCCGGCGCGCTTCCAAGGCCGGCATTTTAACAGCCTGGACAGGCACAGCCTGGATACTGGGATTGACTGCGCTCATCTCGATTCCGCTGGGAGTGGCGGCAGGAATTTATTTGGAAGAAATTGCCAAAAAAAATAGGTTTAGCATCATCCTGGAAGTAAACATAGCCAACTTGGCAGGTGTTCCCTCCATCATCTATGGCTTACTGGGTCTTGAAATTTTCGTAAGGGCTCTGAACATGGGCAATAGCTTGCTGGCTGGTGCATTCACCCTTGCTTTATTGATACTTCCCATCATTATAGTTGCCACACGTGAGGCACTGAAAGCAGTGCCAAAATCGATCAGAGAAGCATCTTTTGCCATGGGCGCCACCAAACTGCAAACGATCAAATACCAGACCTTACCGGCTGCGTTTGGAGGGATAATGACAGGGATTATTCTTGCGTTGTCGAGAGCGGTAGGAGAAACAGCACCACTGATCGTGATTGGTGCACTGGCCTACGTGCCGTTTGTTGCACAACACCCGATGGATGAATTTACAGTGCTGCCGATTCAAATCTTCAACTGGGTTTCCCGCCCCCAGCAGGCATTCACAGTAAATGCGGCGGCGGCAATCATCATATTGCTGGCCATTACGTTTTTGCTGAATGGAATAGCCGTTTACCTGAGAAACAGATGGCAGAAAAAAGTGAAATACTAGTAGCGTAGAAAGCATGAAAAAACTAAAAGCAAAACACGTAAATGCGTATTACGGTTCAAAGCATGTACTGAAAGACGTGAATATAGGAATTGACCCCAATTCTGTAATGGCTTTTATCGGCCCCTCGGGTTGCGGGAAGTCCACTTTTCTCCGGCTGTTTAACAGGATGAATGACTACATCGAAGGTTTCAGAAAAGAAGGAGAAATTACCATAGATGGTGAAGACATTTATGATAAAAAAGTGCGGGTTGAAGAATTGAGAAAAAGGGTGGGTATGGTTTTTCAAAAGCCCAACCCCTTTCCGAAGTCGATTTTTGAAAATGTAGCTTACGGGCTGCGCATACAGGGCATAAACAACAAGGCAATCCTGGATGAAACCGTAGAAAGATCGCTGCGACAGTCTGCACTTTGGGAAGAGGTAAAAGATGATTTGAAGAAATCTGCGTTATCCTTATCTGGTGGTCAGCAGCAAAGATTATGCATCGCAAGAACTTTGGCAGTAGAACCTACCATTATCCTTATGGACGAGCCGGCTTCTGCCCTCGACCCTATTTCTACTGCAAAGATTGAAGAATTGATCAATGACCTCAAAGAAAAGTACACCATTATCATTGTAACACATAACATGCAACAGGCATCCAGGATCAGTGATAAAACAGCTTTCTTCTACATGGGTGAGTTGATAGAGGTCGATGACACAAAGAAAATATTTACAAATCCTAAAAATGAACGGACTCAGAACTATATTACGGGAAGGTTTGGCTGATTATTTTTTAACCATTTAATTCAAAAACTATGTCTAATTTAGAAATAGAATTAGAACAATTGAAACAGGATTTGTTGGAAATGAC
>CAZWQB010000207.1:0-5894 GCA_964636035.1 uncultured Roseivirgaceae bacterium | reverse complement strand
AAAACATGGAGGCGCGGTCGTCATTTTCAACTGTAAGTCTGGTCCTGGCGGTTTCAGGAAGCAGCGAGAAATTGTCAATAAATCGCTGTATGGCTGTCGCTTTGTTGCCATAGGCACCCCCTACATGAATATTAATTTTCGCAAAGGGAGTGCGCGGCAGTCCCATTATGTCCATAATTTCGCCATGTTGGCGCAGTTCTTTGATGGTGTTTTTCAATACGATTTCCGAATTGGTGGCCAGCACATTAAAAGGACCTGGATGATAGGTCAAGCGCTGATCGTGTTCTCTGACTTTTTGCCCTATCCTTTTCAACAAGTGATGTATTTCCTGAATATCGGGAAGTTCGGCAATTTCGTACTCGCTCATCCAGGGAAGCATGTCGCTGCTCATCCTGTAGAGTTGCAGTCCGTTGGCAAAGTTCCAATCTACTAATTTTTCCAGGTCGGTGATGTTTTTTAAAGCCAGTTCAGACGCATATGGTAAACCTTTTTCTAAAAAAGTCTTTTTCATCATAGACCGGTTGATCTTAACTTTTTCCGCTGCCAAAGTTTGGTTTATACAGGCATATCCTACTCTCATTTGATGACAACACATATAGGGTGAGTAGGTTTTAGTTGGACGGCTGCTTATCTGATACTCTGGCCATTGTTGCGCCGAAGGGTGTTATTACGGCAATGCGCAGGCAATATCTTTTGAGAAAGTTTCTTTTCGATCATTATAGATCGAGCTGAGTCTGCATTTTTTGCTTAATTTTAAAGCCCGATTTCCAGAAGATTATAAATAAAATCAAATCGACGTGAAAAATCAATACATCTTTGTCAAACACTCAAGAATGGTTTTGCTAGATTACTGTGCGGAAATTTCCGCAAGTGACTTAGTCACAGAAAACAGTGCTTTTGGTAGAGGAAGCATTCGAAATTTATTGGTCCATATAGCCAATGTGTACGAATATTGGATTGGGGTACAGGGGCTAAAAAAGGAGGTGGAAGTTACCTCCTATGCATCGAGAAAGGAAATAAACGACATCGTGCTTCTTTTCAATGAGGTAGATCTACTGGTTGAAGAATTCATCACCCGTAGCGAAAACGACAGCATGAGGCAATTGGCCTGCCATCGAAACGGCAATATCGACTACTACACACCCCTAATGCTATTTACCCATGTCATAACACACGAATTTCACCATAAGGGACAGATTTTATCGCTAAGCAGGCATCTGGGATATACACCGGTGGATACCGACGTGATTCGCTAAAGCTGTCGAGCAGAAGTACCTACGAAGCAATTTTCAGGGGACTTTTGAGGGTGCCCCTCGAAAAATCTTGGTCTTGTTTCTCTCCTGTGTTGTCAAACGCTAACACTTCTACATTAACCTTCTGCACCTTCAAAATCAACTTCCATATCAGTTACCCTCTGTATACTTCCTGAAGCTTTCTAGTATTGCGCGCCATCCTGCTCTTTGCATTTCAACCGGATTGCTACTCTCCGCGTCGAAAGTTTCTGTTATTTTGGTTTTGCTGCCTTCCGCATCAAAAATAACCTGGACTTTTCTGCCATCACCCAAAGCAAAAGCTATTTGCTTTAGCGGCTCGACATGGGTATATGTACCCCCGAAGTCAAAGCTCATGCTCCCATCTTTGGCAGCCATTGTGGTTCTGAATTGACCATCAACCCTTAGATCGTTTTCTGCATAAGGAGCATGCCAATCATCTGAAGCTTGATACCATTTGGTAATATGATCCGGCTCTGTCCAGTATTTCCATACTTTTTCCACTGGAGCATTAACACAGGTCTCTACGGTGATTGCTGTTTTTGTTGTCGTTCCCATCATCTAATTTTTTAGGTTATTAATGTATTGTGATTCATAATGAGATTGTTACAATACAAAGGTAAAATGCTTTTCCAAAAAAAGTAATGTGCAAAAACGGCAATTGAGTGGGTAATTTGCGGCAGCATAAATGCGGAGGAGAAAGGGCATTAGGGCAGGCTTTTCGGTGCCCTTGTTCCAAAATATTCCAATACCTCATCCATTCATCCATGCTAAAATAGATGAATGGGTGAGAATTGCACCTACGATACTGTCCTTTGGGTATTTGAAAGTTATGCTTCTGCCACACCGACAATTTCAGCATAATCGTTGGCGGTAAGCATATCCTTTTCAAAGAATTTTACTTCACCAGATTCTACGTCGTACATGCCTCCGATCAAAGCTATCTGGCCTTTTTGAACCATCTCTAAAAGAATAGGGCTTTGTTCGGGAATTTGCTTGAGCGTCAATCGGACGTTGAGATGCGCTACCTTTTCTACAAATTGAGGATTACTGGCATTTCGGTTTTCAGAAACACTCACCTCGGCATCCAGAGCCGGCTTAATTTTGTCTAAGAGCGTAGTTAATTTTCCCAGTTCTACTCCGTCACAAGCTCCTTTGATTGCCCCACACCTGCTATGGCCGAGCACAACTATCAGTTTAGAACCCGCCACTTTACACGCAAATTCCATGCTCCCGATGATGTCGTCGTTGAGGATGTTACCTGCTATCCTGCAACTGAAAATATCCCCTAAACCCTGGTCGAAAATTAATTCTGCAGATGTCCTGGAATCAATACAACTCAAAATACATGCAATAGGGTGCTGTCCTTCGCAGGTTTCGTTTACCTGTTGTAATAAATTTCGGTTGACTTTCAGGTTATTTACAAACCTTCTGTTGCCCTCTTGAAGCAGTGCAATTATTTGTGTAGGAGTCAGCTTCTCCTGCATTTCTTTTGTCAGTGTTCTCATAGGATCATCATGGATAGGTAAAAATTACTGTTCGTGTATACTACTAGCGAAAAAATCACATTTTAGCCATTGGATAACTGAAAATGCCGTTTTTCTGTTCAAAAAAATTAAATAAGGTGCTGCTTTCTATTAAAGCTCATATCTATCTTTCAATATATTTAAATGATGGGCCAAATGTCCCGCGATGATATACACCAGGGCCGCCACCGAAATCTCGTTGTTGTTCGCTATGCCTTTCTGACTTTGCATTTCGGGTGTGAGATTCTTGAAGAGGTAGAAATTGCCTTTTCGTACATGCCTAAACTCTCCGGCAAGGTCTTTTAGCGTCGCATTCCGGTAGTTACTGTTGGAAATGTAAAGATTTTCGTCCATCCCTGGCAAAGATTGTGGATCTTTTCTACTGATTGCCAGTGCTCTGTAGGCCATTATGCGCTCCACTTCAATTATGTGGCCAATTACTTCTCTTACAGACCATTTTCCCTCGGCGTACCGGAAGTCTGCCTTCTCAGTACCGATAGTGTCTAAAAAGGTGCAAAATTCCTCCACCTGCTGATCGAGCATGGCTAAAACATCGGCACCTTCAACTAATTTGATATAGGTTTTATAAAACGGAGGGTAGTCAGATTTATTTGGTCTCGTTATCATGTTAAGTATTTAACAGAAAAAATTCCATGTTGGGCGTTCAAATTTCCCTCTAAAATCTTAGATTTCAATATTAAAAATTGTTTATTTTATGTACCTCCTCCACCCAAAGATATGAACGATAGCATACACCTTAAAAATTTGATGCTCTATGTCTGCCTTTTTAGTCTCCATATTACGCTTGCAGCGGCTCAGCCCGTCTTGACGCAAAAAGATAAAAAGATTGCAGCCATGGTAGAAGTAATATCGGCCAACAATATAAAGAAAAACATAGAAAAATTAGCAAGTTTTGGAACAAGACACTCCCTAAGTGATACGGTAAGCAGTACGAGAGGCATCGGAGCAGCCCGACGATGGGTTGCCGAAGAGCTAAAAAAGTATGAGGTGAATGCCAACGGGAGGCTAAAGGTTGCACTTGATCCCTATACCGTACAGGCCGACGGGCGAAGGATTCCTAAGACCGTGTTGATGAAAAATGTAATGGCTACGCTAAAAGGAGCGGATCCCAATGATGACAGGGTTTTCATTATCAGTGGCCATCTGGACTCCCGGGCCTCCGATGTGATGGACGCAAATATAGATGCTCCCGGCGCAAATGACGATGCTTCAGGTGTTGCCGCTATTATGGAGCTTGTGAGAATCATGTCCCGGCAAGCTTTCCCGGCCACAATCATTTTTGTTGCGGTTTCGGGCGAAGAACAGGGACTATATGGGGCTAAACATCTAGCCGACAAAGCAAAAGCAGAAAACTGGAATGTAGTGGCGATGCTAAATAACGACATGATCAGCAACAGCAGGTCGAGCGGAACAAATATTCATGACAATACTCGCGTGAGAGTTTTTAGCGAAGGTGTTCCTTCCTTTGAAACGGAAGATATGGCAAAGATGCGCAGGTATACTGCGGGTGAAAACGATAGTCAGTCGAGACAATTGGCCAGGTACATTAAGGAGGTGGGCGAGCGCTATGTTGATCAATTGGAGGTGGTGCCCATTTTTCGCACCGACAGATTTCTACGAGGTGGGGATCATCTACCTTTCTCACAAAATGGTTTTACTGCAGTGCGCCTTTGCGAGATGAATGAAAATTATTATCAGCAGCATCAGAATGTTGTGGTTAAAGATGGAATCCAGTATGGGGACCTGCCTGAATTTACAGACGCTGAATATGCTGCTAAAATTGCTGGAATCAATCTGGCCACGCTGGCAAATCTTGCATTAGCTCCACCTGCACCTGCAAATGTGGTAATTGATGTACGGGAACTTACAAATACCAGCACACTTCGTTGGGAAAAGCCGGAAATTTTTGAACAAAATACCTATTATGTACTTCTTCGGGAAACGCACGAACCATTGTGGCAGCAAAAAATTCGTGTAGAGGGAACGTCCATCACCTTGCCCTATTCCAAAGACAATTATTTTTTTGGGGTGCAGTCTGTTGATGCTGAAGGACATGAGAGCCTGGTCGAGTTTCCAATTCCCTTGAGAGAATAGAATTTCTCGAACCTCAGATTACTTCGCGAAAATTCAGCATTGAAACGATCGTTCCAGGTCAATCTTTCGTGTCGCTTTCATCCATCCACATAACCTCCCAGGCATGGCCATCCAGGTCACTGAAACTTCTGCCGTAGATATAACCATAGTCCTGCGAGCGGCGGGATTCCTTGCCTCCTGCCGCCATCGCCTTGTCAACTATTTCATTTACTTTTTCTCTGCTTTCGGCGCTTATACAATTGATTACTTCTGAGAATTGCGTCCCGTCGGGAATTTGTTTGCGGGTAAACTCTTTAAACCTTGTATGGGTGAGCAGCATGGTAAAGATATTTTCTGAAATCATCATACACGCTGCATGCTCGTCAGTGAGCGCTTCATGAAAGGAAAAGCCAACCAGTCTGAAAAAATCTTTGGACTTTTTCAGATCTTTAACAGGCAGATTAATAAAAATTTTGGTTGCCATTCAATTTAGCGATTATCAAAACTTAGTAACTAAATAACCTACTCTGCACTCAAACCCTCGACCAAATGTTGTTACATTGAGGGGTTACCCAGTTTAAGGGCTTCCGTCCAGAGGGGCTGCTTCCCTGTAACTATGGTTAAATGTCAAATGAGTACCGATTTGAGCCTTGTTTTTAGTAGATGATATCTCAAATGTATGCGCAAATCATTGAAAGAATGGGGTGTCAACACGGCAATTTTAGGTGTTGATTCCGGCAATATTTCTTTTTAAATTTAGCCAGACATAGGGCTAAAATTCGTTCAACATTTCATATAGAAAATGAATAGCCATAAGGGGGAGCATACCACAGAAAATGTTCGAAAGACTCTCCGAATCGAGTCCGGAGTCTTTTGGACAGGACTCTTACGGAGAATAACTGATCTCGGGGAGTTGGGCATTACCTCAACGAAAAATAGGTTATTCCATCCGAAACTAGTCCGGGACGAGATTCTGGTCATTTAAAAACAATAATATACAGAT
>CAZWQB010000206.1:0-5979 GCA_964636035.1 uncultured Roseivirgaceae bacterium | reverse complement strand
TTAACAGCCTGCCTGCTATTGAATACAAAAACAAATAACCTGAAGGGAAAGCACAGCTGAGAAAGAAGGAAAACTCGAACTGAAACAACCTGGCCAGCTATGCTTATAACCGGCCAGATCATACTTAGGTATTTTAAGACGGAATCTTTTCGTCTGTCTTATCTTTAAAGAAAATCATAAACAGGATCAAAACTAATGCTGCAATCCCCGCAGGAATTAGCCAGATCATTTCCCAATTGTGACCTCCGTCAGCAAGCTGGTAATTGTCTACAATAACTCCGGAGAGCAGTGAACCTATCAACATACCCACCCCGTATGTGGCCAGCGTGATCAGGCCCTGTGCCGAACTTTTATACTTTTCACCAGCATGTTTATCTGTATAGATCTGACCTGTTACAAAGAAGAAGTCATAACAGATACCATGAAGCACAATACCCCCGATCAACATCCAGTAGTTCGCTCCAATATCGCCATAGGCAAACAACACATATCTTAATACCCAGGCCAGCATGCCAATTCCCAGCATGTACTTAACGCCCAATCTAACAAAGAACAAAGGCATTAGGATCATAAACAGCAACTCGGAAACCTGTCCCAGCGATTGGATTCCCGCTGCGGATGTCATACCAGCCTCGTTAAGGAACGGATTGGTGAAGCCATAGTAAAACGCCAGTGGAATGCAGATAGCCACAGAAGATAAAAAGAAGAGTAGATAAGATTTACTTTTGAGCAGCTTTAAAGCGTCTAAGTCCAATATTTCCGATAATGACGTGCTTTTTCCTGAGTTAACGGGCGGCGTAGCAGGAAGCGTAAAACTGTATATGCCCAATATTGCCGAGGCGATTGCTGCCATTTTAAAAGTCAAGTCCAGATTTCCCTCCTGCTCCCAATTTAGCCAGCCTATGGTAATGCCGGCAAGAATCCACCCCGCGGTGCCCAACACCCGAATCGGCGGAAACTCTTTTCCCGGATCTTTCATTTGTCTGAATGAAACAGAATTCACCAGAGCCAGTGTTGGCATATAAAGGATCATATAAATGAGTATCAGTGGATAAAAACTGTCAAAATCCCCAGCAAACCCGGCATACCACAACAATATAGCACCTGCGATGTGCAAAATGCCCAGAATGTATTGGGCTGAAAAATAACGGTCAGCAATAAGGCCTATGATGAAAGGTGCGGCAATGGCACCAATAGACTGCGTCAAAAAGGCAACCCCTACTTGTGTACCCGTGGTATGGAGGTTATTCAGAAGAAATGTTCCCAGGGTAACGAACCAGGCGCCCCAAATAAAGAACTCGAGGAACATCATGAAAGAAAGCCTCAATCGGATTGAAATGTGCATAGTAATTTATCTTGCGTTGAAAGAAGCGTTAAAAGTATGCTAAAAGGATTTATAGCACAAGTATGGCAGGCGATTTTATTAATTTTCGCTGTTCCGATTATTGAGTTGAACTTCAAAACTAAGGCTGTAAGGGATGCTTAATGCGCAACTAATGCGTATCAATGAATGCGGACATAGGTCAAAGTCATGCTTTTTTCAATAAATTATTGAAAGAAGCATGAGGTGCATCAACAAAATCTCTTATTATTTTTCGTTGTTTTTACGGCAACAGCCCTATTTTTGCCGCTATAAAAAAATTAAATAGCTAACTTTAAACTTCAATCAGTAGTAACCCTAAATATTAAGGATGGATTTAACAATAGAAAACGTAATTTTAGTCGGCTCTCTATTACTATTGATTAGCATCATTGCAGGTAAAACGTCTTATCGTTTTGGTGTCCCAACATTAGTGTTGTTCCTTGCGATAGGCATGTTGGCGGGTTCAGAGGGGATTGGAAAAATCAACTTCAACGATCCCAAAATGGCCCAGTTTATTGGGATTGTAGCCCTGAATTTTATACTGTTTTCCGGGGGTTTGGATACCCAATGGTCTGCAATTAAACCTATTTTAAGGCAGGGGATTACGCTATCTACGTTGGGTGTGTTCCTCACTGCTATAATTCTCGGATTATTCGTTTGGTCAATTACGGATTTTACGATTTATGAAGCCCTGCTCCTGGGCTCTATTGTTTCTTCCACAGACGCCGCAGCTGTATTTTCTATCCTAAGATCAAAAAGTCTTGCTCTCAAAAGCAATTTGCGGCCTACGCTGGAGCTGGAAAGCGGTAGTAACGACCCGATGGCCTATGTGCTGACCATTATGTTTCTCGGATTAGTAATAAACCAGGATCAGAGCATCGTGTCTATGATTCCTACATTTTTCATGCAAATGATAGTTGGCGGCATTGGCGGCTTTGCATTTGGAAAGATTAGTAAAATAGTGATTAATCGGATCGAACTGGATTTCGAGGGCTTGTATCCGGTGCTGGTAATTGCGCTGATGTACATCACTTTCTCGGCAACCGATTTTATCGGGGGTAATGGATTTCTTGCCGTTTATTTATGCGCAGTGTACTTAGGAAATCAGGATCTGATCCACAAAAAAAGCATTCTTCGTATATTCGATGGACTCGCCTGGCTCATGCAGATCGTGCTGTTCCTAACGCTGGGTCTATTGGTTTATCCCTCGCAAATATTGGAAGTAATAGGAATAGGGATCCTTGTTTCCGGCTTTTTGATACTTGTAGCAAGGCCTGCCAGCGTTTTTTTAAGTCTACTTCCATTCAAAATGAAATTGCGCAGGAGGTTGTACATTTCCTGGGTGGGATTAAGGGGCGCTGTACCTATCGTATTCGCTACATATCCGCTTTTGGCGGGAATTGAAAAAGCCAATATGATTTTTAATATCGTTTTCTTTATTTCGTTGACTTCAGTTTTGATCCAGGGTACCACGCTTTCCATTGTTGCGAAGTGGCTACATGTGGCGCTGCCAATGAAGGTAAAACCCAAAGCACCCATTGATGCACTTCTGTCTGACTCTGAAAAAACTGCAATGGCTGAAATTTATGTTCCCGAAAGTAGTTTTGCAGTGGATAAAAAAATAGTCTCGCTGGAATTTCCCCGTTCAGCCATTATAGCCATGATCAAGCGGGATGATACCTACATTACCCCCAACGGCTCCACCGTGATAGAAGCAGGCGATATTCTGATAGTGCTTTCCGATAAGAAGGAAGGAATTAGGGAAGTTTATGACAGCCTGCAACTGGAGTACGAAGAAGCTGACTATTCCTGAAACTCCCGAATAGTCAGTCTGCACCCGGGTAAAAGATCAGTTCTTGATTGTTATCCCCAGTTCGTCAAGTTGTTCGCGGGCAATAAAGGAAGGAGAGTCGATCATGACGTCCCTTCCTGAGTTGTTTTTAGGAAAAGCGATAAAGTCTCTGATGGAATCAACGCCGCCAAAGAGCGCGCATAGCCTGTCAAAGCCAAATGCAATGCCACCATGAGGAGGCGCTCCGTATTCGAAAGCTTCCATCAAAAACCCAAACTGCTTTTTAGCTTCTTCTTCCGTAAAGCCCAGGTGTCTGAACATCATTTGCTGGGTAGCCCGATCGTGGATTCGTATAGAGCCGCCACCAACTTCTACACCATTAATGGCGAGATCGTAGGCATTTGCCTTTACGGCACCCGGGTCTGTATCTAACAATGCGATGTCTTCCGTCTTAGGCGAGGTAAATGGATGATGCATCGCATGGTATCGTTGCATTTCTTCGTCCCACTCCAACAGCGGGAAATCCAGGACCCACAAGGGGGCAAATGTATTTCTATCTCTCAAGCCTAAATCACTTCCCAGTTTCAATCGCAATTCAGAAAGCGCTTTTCGGGTATGGTCCACATCGCCTGAAAGTATAAGCATTAGATCTCCCGGCTTCGCGTCCATTACGCTAGCCCAGGCTTTCAGATCATCCTGATCGTAAAATTTATCCACAGATGACTTAAAGGTGCCGTCCTGATTACACTTTACGTTTACAAGGCCTTTAGCTCCAATCTGTGGCCGCTTTACGAAATCAGTCAGTGCATCTACCTGCTTTCTGGTAAATTCAGCACAGCCTTTTGCACAAATTCCTACTACAAGTTCCGCACCATCAAAAACGTTGAAGTTCTTGCCACTGGTCAGATCTGCTGTTCCTGCTTCCGGAGATTTTAGCTCATGAAATTCCATCCCAAAGCGAATATCGGGCTTATCAGAACCATATTTTTTCATGGCTTCAGCGTATTGCATCCGGGGGAATTCACCCAACTCTACATTTTTCACCGTCTGAAACAGGTGCTTTACCAGTGCTTCAAAGGTGTTCAATATATCTTCCTGGGTAATAAATGACATCTCACAATCTATCTGTGTAAACTCAGGCTGTCTGTCCGCTCTTAAATCCTCATCTCTGAAACACTTCACGATTTGGAAATACCGGTCAAATCCCGACACCATCAGCAACTGCTTGAAAGTCTGCGGTGATTGCGGCAAAGCATAAAATTCACCCTTGTTGACCCTGCTGGGCACCACAAAATCCCTTGCGCCCTCAGGTGTGCTTTTTATTAAAACAGGTGTTTCTACTTCAATAAAAGCCTGGCTATCCAAGAATTTTCTGGTTTCCTGCATCATTTTATGGCGCAGTTCCAAATTTTTCCTTACCGGATTCCTTCTTAAATCGAGGTACCGGTACTTCATCCTAAGGTCTTCACCTCCGTCGGTCTCATCTTCAATAATAAACGGAGGAACCTTGGCCTGATTGAGAATTTCTATTTCATCAACATTTATTTCGATATCGCCTGTAGCCAACTTGTCGTTTTTGGAATAACGCTCTGCGACGGTCCCCGAAGCCTTAATCACAAACTCCCGCCCCAGGCTTCTGGCAACATCCATTACAGCCTGCGTCGTTTTTCCTTCCTCAAATATGAGTTGTGTCAATCCATACCGGTCTCTCAAGTCAACCCATATTACTCCGCCTTTATCCCTGCTTCTTTGAACCCAGCCCGTCAAGACTACTCTTTCATTTACATGTTCAAGGCGCAATTCTCCACAGTGATGACTTCTAAGCATATTTTTAATAATTTGTTAACGAAAGGGCAAATTTAATAATAGTTTTAGCTTTTAAAGGCATCGATGGATTTTTTATGGAAAAATTCTACTGATGAGTATTGTGCCTTTGACATAACTTATCATTTACTCATCCAAAGTGTCATCGATTCACTCTGTAATCTTCCAAACCCTAACACAATAATTGCATCCCTTTAGATTAGATTACTATATTTGTCGTTTCAATTGTAACTTATGAGAGTTTTAAGATACCTGTTTGCGGTAGCCGCTGTTGTACTTTTTATTTCCGCATCAAACGCGCAGGAAATATCGCTGCAAAAAATCAAGGTCAACAATGACCTTCGATTAGCACTTCCCGAAGACTTTGTACCCATGACGGAGCAGGACATTGCCGCCAAATTCATCTCCTACAGAGACCCTATCGCATTGTATACAAGTCCCGACCGGACGGTTGATTTTGGTGTAAATCTTTCTGTGACCCACTGGAAGCCTGAAGATATTGAAATAATGAAGGAATTTTATGAGAACTCCATCCGCACGCTATATTCCGACGTAAAATTCATAAAGCAAGAGATTCAAACCATCAATGATATCACTTATGCCGTATTTGAGTTTGAGTCTTTTGTAGAAGGCGAATCCAATGCAGTAAACCAAACAAGTGCCATTAGCAAGTATACATTAATCCATTATGCCATCGTAAACAATAAAACCATTTTATTCAATTTCACTTCCCCCTTAAGAGAAAAGGAGAAATGGCAGCCCGTGGCGCATCAGATAATGAATAGTATCAAAATTAAAAAAACACTATAGTGGCGATTTCTGTTTATGATGATACATACTTTATGAAAGAAGCATACAAGCAGGCTTTGTATGCAAAGGAAGAAGGGGAGATTCCTGTTGGTGCGGTAGTAGTTTGTGACAACCGAATAATTTCCAGAGCGTATAATCAAACAGAGCGTCTGAACGACGTGACGGCTCACGCAGAAATGCTGGCAATGAC
>CAZWQB010000205.1:0-5983 GCA_964636035.1 uncultured Roseivirgaceae bacterium | reverse complement strand
GCTGGAAAGCCCTGGCAGAATGATTTTTCTGCCTACCAGGAAATTATTGAAAGAAACGGATTGGAAGAAAAGGTGGTAAAACACATTCGGTTTATTGATGATGACGAAAAGGACTTGTTTTTTAACGGGGCATCTGCTATCGTTTTACCCTACAGGAAAATCTATCAAAGTGGTGTATTGTTAATGGCGATGAGCTACGGAACTCCGGTGGTAGCCTCTGAATTGCCTGCCACGCGCGAAGTTATTGACGATGGCAAGGACGGGTTGCTGTTTGATCAGGAAAAGCCCGAAATGCTGACCGCACAAATTAATCGTTTATTAGGAGATATGGCATTGCAGAACGAACTTTCAAGGAATGCCATGGAAAAAATTAACACCGCATACTCCTGGAATACCATTGCAAAGCAATATGAACCCATCTTCAATGTCTTGCAAAAATAGTTGTACCTCCGGTCGGACAAGGCTTGTTCTGGAAAATAAATAATATTGTTGTACAATTTTTAAGCTAAACCAAAAATGGTCATGTTATATTACTTCCATCAATTTCTAATATGTGCACTTTTTTTACTTTCCAGCGCCTGCGGTAGCCAGCCACGGAGCCAGTCTTCCGGTGGAGGAGCAGATGTGGCTATCGTAAATTCAAAAAACCAAAATCTGACTTGTGCCTCAAAAGTTGTGGATAATCATGTTGCTTCCCCGGCTTTTAAAAAAGTAAAGAAGCACCAGGGGACGCTACAAATCACAGGCATTTCCTGGCAGGTAGATGCTTCACTAAAAACGAAGTACAATGCCACATTTGCCGCTGTTGAAAAAATAGCAGACAAAGTAGGAGGCAGCCAGAAGGGAGCAACCACAGTAGCTGTAAAGATGGTTTCTTTGGACGCGCTTAAAAGACTGGAAAATAACATTCCTGCGGGGTTTCGTGCCAAAGGCGGATACCTGATGCAGATCAAGTCTGATCAGATCCAGATTACTGCAATTGATGCTGAGGGTGTTATCAACGCACTGGGCTCTTTGGAATATTTAATTGACCACCAAAAAGGGAAGCTAGACCAGGCCACCATTTTGGATTGGCCAGATATGGAAATCAGGGGCACCCAGATCGTTTTGCGCGCCATCACACCCGAAGTGGCTATTGCCGCGATTGACCGTATGCGCAGAGGGCATTATAACCTGGTATTGTTGTCTATCAGTAACAATGTTCAGTTCAAATCATTGGGGAAACTGGCAAACAACTGCGCCTGGCCATTGGATGATTTTCTGAAGGTTGTAAAGCATGCGCGGGAAAGTGGTATGGAGGTAGTGCCCGAACTTCGGTTTTTAAGCCATCAACACAAAGATTTTCTAGTTACAGGGGCATATCCGGAACTGATGTACAATGAAAAAACCTACGACCCACAAAATGAGAGGGTCTACAAAATTGTGTTTTCATATATTGACGAAGTGATTAAAACCATCCAGCCAAATGCCATTCATATTGGCCATGACGAAGTTTACGGCGTAAGCGGAAGAGACGCAGGCGCTAAAGATGCCCTGCCGGCCCATTTGTTCAAAGAGGATGTTTTAAAGCTGCACGCCTATCTGAAAAAGAAAAACATCCGGACCTGGATGTGGGGTGATATGTTGATTACGCCCTCTGAATTTCCAAATATGCACCCTGGTTCTATCAACGGGAATGAGGCTTATGCCAAACTTCGGAAAGAGCTTCCTAAAGATATTCTCATCTGCGACTGGCATTATCGGGATTTTCCAAAAAACGAAGGCAAAGATTTGCAGTTCCCTTCGTTAAAATCCTTTGCCGATGAAGGGTTTGAAGTTCTGGGCGCTACCTTCAGACACCCGCACGTAACAAGAGAATTCGCAGGTTACACTGCCGGACTCGAGAACAAAAACGTAAAAGGCATGATGGCTACCACCTGGTCTTTTCTTCGAAAGGGGGCTCAAAATGGGCGCCAATCTGACAATTACCAAGCCTTTGACGACCTCATCCAATATTCTGCAGAGGCCTTTTGGAACGGCTCAAAATATTAGGAGAGGCCATCATAACCAAGTTTTGAAATCAGGGGCCGGTTCTTTACTGACTTGTAAACATCCATAAGGCGCTCATCTTGCAAAAAAGCATATTTGCGGTCATTGTTGATCACCTTGGTGAGCTCATTGAGGCTTTGCTCGCTTGCATTTAAGCCCACAAATTCAGTAATCGTTTTTAGGTGTAACAATGGTTCATCCAAAAAATCCTCATACTTGATATCCAGCCATGCGTCTCGGTATTTCTCCCTCGCAGTTTCTGCGGCTTCAATATAATTTTCCCACAATTTGATGCCTTCCATGATATCAAAAAGCCTTACCGATCGGTTGTACAGCCTTCTTGGTGTCAGTACTTTCTCATGAATTTGCTTGGCCAATGTCAACTTAAACCTCCCCTGAACTTTATACTCCCGTACCCTAAGGCTTTCCGCAATGTCAACCGGATTTCTATAGATGTTTAAAATTTTCGCATCGGGAAACACGGCTTTCCAATGGTCTATGTTGAGCGTGTTGGCCGGGTCTTTCCAGCCCCAGTCAAAATCGATGTTTTTTAGACTTCTATATTTCAATAATTTCTTCTTGCCCAGATATTTGTGCCTGCCAAGCCCGCTCAAATGTGCTTCGAGTACCCGGTTGATGTTCTGGTTATGAAAATCGTTTTTGAAATGTGCCGGAAGCGGATTGTCCCAGGCGCTGTTCGATTGGACCATTATCCAGCGGTTGAGCTGGTGAAAGAATATGGATTCGGAATTTATTTCTTTTTTATGGCCGAAAAACATACCCAGATTCTCCAATAGTTTAGTGATCATGGTAGTTCCCGAGCGGTGCATGCCTATGATGATAAGGGGCGGTTTTCCCATAGATTCAATTTTTTATTGTTCAGAATACCAGTGCCTTAAATCTCTGTTAATAAGCACCTCCAATTGGTTTATGTCGTCAACGTAATACTTAGCGATTATCTGCTCACGAATTTCCCGAGAAAGCTTATTGGATGGTCCTGAATATGGTTTTTGATTCACATTTTTCAGGCGCTTTCTTATTGCCTTCCGTTTTGACGCATCCGGAAGCAGTTTTTTTGCCAGCGTACTCAGCCAAGGCGACTGATTCATGAGTTTTTGAATAAGTGGATTTCTCACCTGTTTTGCAGCATTGCTCTTTATATTAAAATCAAGCGGATGGTTCCTTACATTAAGGAAATCAAGAATGCTTGCATAAACCTCCTCTTTTCGGTCGGAGACTAAGTCTTCAAAAAGAATAAAATGCATGTTTTCTTTGTGAAACAACCTGAGGTACTGCTTCACCTGCCTGGCATAAAAGCCGCGTTCTTTATAGCTATACATCCGTTTTTCTGCGGTAGTTAAGCCGGCAGTGGGCTGCGAAGTGCCCATCACCTCTTCAAAAGAGGCGGCTTCGTACCCATTAGCTTTGTTCATTAAAAAGTGAGAATAAGCCCGGTCGGCCGGATTTCTGAATATGATCAGGATTTTTATGTTAGGGCCAAGCGTTTCTAAAATCCTTTGAGGAACTTCCTCAAAATATAAATAAGCAGGCGTAATTTCTCCTACGGCGCTTTCGTTCTGGTAGTTTTTAAAAAAAGTTTGTTCGTACCATGCCACCCCTTTCGTATAGTGTTCATCAAAAAAGTGCGGTTCCTTTACTTCAGGCAAATAGATATCCGGATGTTGTTTTAGGACTTCATATAATGTTGTTGTTCCTGCTTTTTGCGCACCTACACACAGAAAATTAGGTAATGCCATAGTGGATCATTTTGATAAAAATGGAATATAGAGTGTCATTATATTGAAATGGCGCTTTATATAATATACAAAACTGAGATTCTTAATAATAGTGGTAAGCATGGTGGCAAAGGCTACTCCGTTTATGCCATATTCAGGAATCAGCAGGATGTTCAGGCCAATGCTCGATACCATCGTTAAAATCATTACATTTCTGAAGAAGGTCTGCCTGCCGGTCATTTTTAGGAAACTTCCTACAGAACCCGAAATTGCGTTTACAAACTGACCAATCGCGATAAATACCAGCGTTAATCCACCCACTTCAAATGCTTCCCCAAATATACCCATGATAGAGGATGGAAATAGCAAAATGATGACCAACACCGGAATCGAAGTCCAGAATATCAGCTTGGTTGTATGATTGGTAATCCTCCGGAGGCTTTTCATGTCGTTGTTGCCGTAATACTCCGCAAATTTCGGCGCCGACATGGAGGTAAATGCCAGTAGTGACAAGCTTGTGAGGTTGGCAATTCGCAGGGCTACGTTGTAAATTCCCACATTTTCTGTAGAATCCATGATGCCCAGGATAAAAGTGTCAGACCAATTGGTAATTTGTACCATGGATGTGCCCATCATCAGTGCTCCTGAAACACTCCATAGCGTCGCATTGCTGATGGATTTCACCGGGCCCTCGGCATTCATGTTCTTTTTCCTGAAAATTTTACTCAGACTGTATTGGCTTAGCAGCGCGGTTGCGAGGGCACCAAATGCATAAGCCCAGATAGGCGTGCTATTGTCTGCGGAGAAAAACAAAAGCACAATGCCCAAGTAAAGCGCTGCAAATAAAAAGAGCGAAACGTTTTGGTAGAATGCAAAGGAAACCACCCTTTTTAGTGCTCTTAGTGCCTGCACATTGATTTTATGCAGCACAAATGGGATGAAAATGAAACTTACAATCCGAATTTCATTGGTAATGCCTTCATCCTTAAAAATATGTCCGGCTATCCATGGGGCACAAAAATAGATAGCAATAGCAATGACTATATTCAGGGGCGTAAGCAATTTCACTGCCCTCAAGTAAATGTCTTTAGCGGCAACCCACTGTCCTTTGCCCACATATTCTGACATGAACCGGACCAGGGTCGTGTCGAATCCATAGTTGCCAATGATGCTGCCCATTAACAATACAGTTGTGACGATGGAGTATGTGCCCATTGCGTCTGCACCGAGACTTCTGGTAATCATATAGACAAGCAAATAGCTGGCGGCAAATCCAAAAAGCCTGAAAATGATGATTTTTGTACTTCCTTTTAACAGTTCGGATAAGTCCCCTTCTTTTAACTTTAATAAGATGTTTTTTATACTTTTGGTATTGATCATTGTGCCACAAACAACGTATAATGTCAGGGAAAATCCGCCAGCAAATATAATTAAAAGGAGATATTAAAAGAATTTATTGGATTTTAATTGAGGGTTTTACGGCAAATCGAAAATTATATTAAAAGATGAACAACCAAAAAATAAGTTGTAAAACTCAGCTTTAAATGACATATGAATAAATTTTCATTTCTCCAGAGCTTATGGCTTAAAGCGCTTAAAGAAGAATTCCACATGCCATTAACTCTCCTCCTTTTTTGAGGAGGAGATAAAGAGGTGGTGATTATGAAAACATGTGTAATTCTTCTTTTTCTTGCACCTGAGTTTTACAATAATTCATTAATTTTAGTTTTTTCGCCTAAACTTCGGTTTAATTTTTATAGTTCATAGTTTATAGAACATCCATTTTTTCAGCAATAGCAATTCTAAAACATGGCTTCGAAACCTGTTTACCTTTTAATACTGGTAATCTTCCTTCTGCAACTTCCGGAGGCTTTCGCACAGGAAGTTTTGCCGCGAAGAACTTCAGAACCCGTAGTCCTGACAGGAGAGGTCCTTTCAAATTTCGAGGGAAAGAACATCAATGATATCGCGGCATTTAGCTACAACAGTGAGCAGGGCTGGATTCCTATTCCCGTGCAGGTGGATGAGAAGGACTCGGTAACAGGAAGCCGGATTTATGGGGATATACGACCGGAAGCCTGTTTTAATGAAACCTGGTGTTCTAACCTGCATTTATTGAAAATTTTGACCTATACGGACGCGCATACTTTCACGGGCGCAGATAGCAACCCAGCCTTTGATGCCGATGACGAGTTGGTTTTTATGATCAAAGATGCAGG
>CAZWQB010000204.1:0-6063 GCA_964636035.1 uncultured Roseivirgaceae bacterium | reverse complement strand
TGGATCAAATATATACAAGGATAAGTTGTTCCTGAAGTTCTAGCAATCGGGTAAATTTCCCATCAAGTTCGTCCAAATGTTTACATCAGCAGTTCCTCTTTCTTTTCAATGGCTTGTTTTTGCGTGCGGTCATGGCTGTAGATATCCTTTCGGAAGTGGATGGTTGCTTCTTCATCTACCCAGGCAGAATGATAGACAATATGTACCGGGAGTTTTTTCTTCAAAGTTACAGTGGTGGGTGTATCCAGCTCCATGTACTCCGAGATCTTTTCGATATCCCATTTTTCATCGTCATTTTCTTCAAGCAGGTATTCAGCAAGCTCTTTGGGCTTTTCTACCCTGATGCATCCATGACTAAACCCTCTTTCTGTCTCCTCAAATAGGTGATCAGTGGGCGTGTCATGCAGGTAAATGGCCTCGCTGTTTGGAAACATAAATTTTACTGATCCCAGCGCATTATCTTTGCCTGGTTTTTCAACAATCTTAAACTCGAAATCTTCTTTGTCTATCTTCTTCCAGTTTACATCATCGGGATCTATTTCTTTCGCTCCCGATGACCAGCTCTCGTACAGTAGCAGGTTTTTATCTTCGAAATAATCTTCATCCTCTTTTATTTTGGGAAGCATTTCTTCTGTACTGATACTTTTTGGGACTGTCCAGGTTGGACTAAATACCAGAAACTCCATTGTATCGCTGAAAATGGGCGTGGCATTCATTCTTTCGCCTACGATTACCTTCATTCTAAGATCCTCCTTTCCATTGTTGATAATTTTCACCTCATACTCTGGGATATTTACCCAAACATAATGGCTCCCAATTTCTTCAGGAAGCCACCGGAGCCTTTCCATGTTCAAAGCAATTTGATCTATGCGACTTTGCAGGGAAGCATTGAGCATGCTTATGGTTTCAGGTCCTAACTTACCATCCTCTAAAATTCCGTGGCGTGCCTGGAATTTTATAATAGCGTTCTCCAGTTGCTCATCATACACATTGATGCTTTTAGAATCCAACGCGCTTTCATTCAAGTCATCCCAAAATATAAGCCTTTTTTTTACCAGGCCTATCGCTTCAGAAGAGTCGCCTGGTTTTATGGTGGCTGTGCTCGGTATCAGCTCCGGCTTTTCCTCTTTTTCTGCTTTTGCCCTGTACTCGGCCAGTTTTTCTTTGAGCAGCGCATACTGCGGATTTTTTGGAACGAGTTCCTTTAAAGAAGCTTCTATATTACCGTCTTCCAGCGCCTTCTGAAGATAAGTATGCCACTCTACTTCTTTTCTGTAGTGAACCCAATTGGAATCTGCAATTTCCGGATCAATGACGCCGCCCGATAAGTGAGAAGCAAAACTGAGATAGGAAGCCGTAAAAATGTAGTCCAGTTTTAAAAATTGCGCCGCAAGCTGTTCGTCTGCGCCGGGGTTACTATACAGCGTATCGTAGAGCACCTTTATTTTCTTGAGATTGTAAATTGTAGAATCCAATCCATGCTCATGCGCCTTCCTCACCTCATCAATAAGTGATTTTGCGTCCGGTTTTATATCAGAAAGCCTTATCCAGGCCAGTTCGTGCGCCCGTTGCGCATAGAAGCTTTGCAGGTAGCTGCGCAAATCATTGTCCAGGTTTACATCCCCTAAGAACTGCCCCAGCGTTTCAGGATTATCTGTCAGGTCTTTTGATAATTGATGGATGTTATTGATAATATCTTCGTATTCTTTCTCAGAAAAGCGGCCCCTGTCGGAGCCACAGGAGTTAATTAATAAAAAGAAAAAAGGTAAAACAAAAAGCCTTACAATAATAGTTGAATTAATTCTCATAATAGTTAAAAAAAATATTTCGAATCCTATAAGCTCGAAAAATGAAATTTGTTTTGGATGAAGCGATATATTCCTCAATTTAGGGTTTAAATAATCATCGCACCTTTTGGCCCTTAGCAATTCGAGGTGCGTGAAACGGGGAAATTATACATTGCTATTCATCTGTAGGTAATTTGGTTTTTAATAGTCAGAATCTTGTCCCGGACGGGTTTCGGGATGGAATAACCTGTTTTCTTTTGAGGTAATACCCGGCTCGCCGAGTCATTTATTTACTCTCGGTGGGTATACTTCAGCTTATGGTTATTTCTTCAACAAATTTTCAGTCATCGTAAGTTCATGTCGCTATATACTGATATATCCATAATAGGCTCCGGCAATGTTGCCTGGCACCTGTCGCAGGCGCTGGAAAATGCCGGGCACCACATTCATGAGATCTATTCCCGAAATATCAAAAATGCCCGGACATTGACAGGGAAACTTTACAGCGCTGAGGTTGCACCCACGCTGGACTTTTCAAGCAGCGATGCTTCTGTTTTTATAGTGGCGGTAAGTGACGACGCCATCGAAGAGGTAGCTTCAGAAATAATTTTGCCTGGAAACGCCACGCTTGTGCATACCTCCGGAAGCTGTCCAATGGATATTTTTGGGTCGATTTCCAATCACTTCGGGGTTTTCTATCCCTTTCAGTCGTTCAACAAAGCCAAAAAAGTCAGCTTCAAAGATATTCCTATTTTAATAGAAGCTTCTGACAAAGGAACAGTAAAATTTTTGGAAAAGCTGGGCAAAAGCATAAGTTCCAGAGTAGAAATAATGAACAGTGAGAAACGCAATGCGCTGCATCTGAGTGCAGTATTTGCTTCAAATTTTACCAACCATCTGCTCACGATAGCCAAACAATTGACCAAGGCTAAAAAAATAGATTTTTCACTTCTTGAGCCCGTGATTATTGAGACGATCAACAAAAGTCTTGAACTCGGGCCAGAAAATGCACAAACCGGTCCTGCGGCTAGGGGAGATTTGAAAATTTTAGATCAGCACCTGGCCCTTTTAGAAGAAAGTCCGGCACTTCACGAAATCTATAGAATCATGAGTCAGGATATACTGGACAGGAAATACTATGAATAAATAATCATGAAGTGTTCTTTCGCAAATTCGGATACCAGTAATTGATACCTACGGATATTAACACTAAATTTGTTGTAAAAATTTGCAATGGAGAGCCCTTTAACAAAGCCTGTCAACTTTTCTCTTCATGGTTTTTTTAAAGTAATCCGGTTTCCCAATTTACTAATAATTGCCTTCACCCAATACATGACTGCTGGCTTTCTGGTGGGTGATTCACAGGAAGGCATAAGCAGGCTCATCGATATCAATTTAATGTTGCTGGTAATATCTACCCTGCTTATTGCAGCAGCAGGCTATATTATCAACGATTATTATGACGTAAAGATCGATTACATCAACAAACCTAAGAGGGTGGTAGTGGGGAGGATTCTAAAAAGAAGAGGTGTGATGGTAGCGCATACGCTGTTCAATTTTACAGGAATTTTTATTGGCTTTTATCTTTCCATTTGGGTTGGAATCATTAGCATGGCTTCTGCCTTCATGTTATGGTGGTATTCTAATCAACTTAAAAGGCTGCCGTTTGTAGGTAATTTCTTCATTGCTGTACTTACAGGTGCATCAATATTTCTGGTTGGCGTATACTACCAGCAGCACATTTTCCTGGTAAATACTTACGCCTTTTTTGCTTTTTCTATCACCTTTATCCGCGAGATTGTAAAAGACATTGAAGATTTGAAGGGCGATGCGGATTTTGGCTGCAGAACCCTTCCCATCGTTTTTGGGATCAGACAAACTAAAGTAATATTATACTTTCTGATCGGTACTTTTATTTTTATTATGTTTTATCTTGCTGAGCGTTTGGGCAATCAAACGCTGGTGATCTACTTTTTGATACTGTCGCTTCCGATATTGCATTTTCTGTATTTGCTGATCAAGGCGGATACCGTGAGGCATTTTCGGATGCTAAGCAACTATTGCAAGGCCATCATGCTCTCGGGTATTTTAAGCATGGCCTTTTTTTGAAAAGCGGATCTTCCAGGAAGATTAGAAAAATACATGAATCATAATTAAAGTGAGGGTGGAGTTTAATAAAAAGAAAAGAATAGCCGTTTTTGCAAGCGGCAATGGTACAAATGCCGAAGAGATATTTAAGTATTTTCAAGACCATCCGGACATTGAGGTCGCGCTTTTATTAACCAACAAAAGTGATGCCCCGGTAATAGGCAGAGCAGCCAGATTTGATATTCGGGTGGTTTGTTTCAATCGCACCACCTTCTATCAAACCAATGATATTCCCCAGCTACTATTATCGCATCATATTGATCTGATCGTGTTGGCGGGATTCATGTGGCTGGTCCCTTCGGATTTGGTCCGCGCATTTCCGGATAAGATCATCAACATTCACCCGGCGCTATTGCCAAAGTACGGGGGAAAAGGCATGTATGGGAGCTTTGTCCACGAGGCTGTCATTGCTGCAAAAGAAAAGGAAAGCGGCATTACCATTCATTATGTTAACGAAAGATATGACGAAGGAAATATTATTTTTCAGGCGCGGTGCCAGGTGGAAGGCGGTGACACGGCTGCTATCCTGGCGTCTAAAATCCATCAGCTTGAGCATCGCCATTACCCCAAAGTGATTGAAAACATGCTTCTTAATTAGGGTAAATATGCCTACTTTTGCAACCGCAACTAAAAATCCAAAACATGTCCTCAAAAAAAATATCCTCTGCTTTAATCTCCGTTTATTACAAAGAAAACCTTGATACAATCGTTCAGCTGCTCAACAAATTAGGTGTTAAAATTTATTCTACCGGGGGCACCCAAAAGTTTATTGAGGGTCTGAACATTGATGTTACACCTGTAGAGGATATTACAGACTATCCATCCATTTTGGGTGGAAGGGTAAAAACACTACACCCTAAAATTTTCGGCGGTATATTGGCGAGGAGAGACCATGAGGGTGATCAGGAGGCGGTATCCTCTTTTGAAATCCCCTTCATAGACCTGGTGATTGTAGATTTGTACCCTTTCGAAGAAACGGTGGCTTCTACTTCTGATGAGGCTGAAATCATAGAGAAGATCGATATTGGGGGCATTAGCCTGATACGTGCGGCAGCAAAAAATTATAAAGATGTCCTTATAGTGTCTTCCAGAGAGCAATATGAAGACCTGGCGAACCTTCTACAGGAAAAAAATGGAGCTACAGACATTGAAGACAGAAGGAGGTTTGCTGCTGAGGCTTTCGATATCTCGTCGCATTATGATACAGCTATTTTCAACTATTTCAACAAAGAGGACTGTCTAAAGCGATTTAAGAAGAGCGAACGGAACAGCGAAGTGCTGAGGTATGGAGAAAATCCGCATCAGCAGGGTGTTTTCTATGGCCGGTTGCAAGAGATGTTTGATCAGCTAAACGGAAAGGCGCTGTCCTACAACAACCTCGTAGACGTAGATGCGGCCGTTGCTCTCATTGAGGAATTTCCGGACGAAATCGCGTTTGCCATATTAAAACATACCAATGCTTGTGGAATCGCCACTGGTGAGACGGTAAAAGAGGCCTATTTAAAGGCCTTTCAGGCAGATACCCTTTCGGCATTTGGCGGCGTTTTAATTTGTAACCGGGAGTTGACCAAAGAAGCCGCCGAAGAAATCAATACATTGTTTTTTGAAATTTTAATAGCTCCCTCGTTTGAAGAAGAAGCCCTAAACATACTAAAAACCAAGAAAAACAGAATCCTTTTACAACAAAAGCAATCCCTGGGGCAGCACAAACAATTCAAAAGTTTGTTGAACGGAATTATAGAGCAAGACAGGGATTTAAAAACCGACACTTTAGATGATTTTAAAGAGGTAACTGAAAGGAAACCAGACGATGGTGAAAGAAAAGCGCTGCTATTTGCAAGTAAAGTAGCAAAACATACAAAATCTAACACAATTGTGCTTGCAAAAGATGGACAGCTTCTGGCCAGCGGTGTTGGGCAAACTTCCAGAGTCGATGCTTTAAAGCAGGCAATAGAGAAGGCGAAATCATTTGGATTTAACCTTGACGGTGCTGTAATGGCTTCAGACGCCTTTTTCCCCTTTCCAGATTGCGTTGAAATTGGGCACCAGGCTGGTATTGTTGCGGTGATTCAACCAGGGGGAAGTATTAAGGATCAGGATTCTATAGATTATTGTAACAAAAACAACA
>CAZWQB010000203.1:0-6081 GCA_964636035.1 uncultured Roseivirgaceae bacterium | reverse complement strand
CGTGTAAAAGATGAAGAAACCCTGATGGCATTCCGTAAAAAGGTGATGGAGCAAGGATTGCACATCACAGAAAAAATAAACCGAGACTATTTCTTCTCCCTTTATTTCCGCGAACCCGGTGGCGTATTGTTTGAAATCGCCACGGATAATCCCGGCTTTGCCACAGACGAAACGGTGGAGGAGCTTGGCAGCAAATTACAATTGCCAGAGAGATACGAAGCCATCAGAGAAAAAATTGAAAGAGGCCTGCCCAACCTTCAGACATAAACCCCTTAAAAGTCATGCATAGCAAAAACATTCAGTCCGCAGGTAGATCTTTGAAAGAAGCAGATAAAGTGCTCATTATGATACATGGACGTGGAGCAAATGCCCTGGACATTCTTGGGCTGGCTTCACATTTAAATGTCGCCGGATATGCCTTGCTTGCACCTCAGGCTACCAATAATACCTGGTATCCTTATTCTTTTATGGCAAAGCCCGAGCAAAACGAACCATGGCTTTCCTCTGCGTTGGATCTACTGCAAGCAGTGGTGGATGATATAATTAAACAAGGAATTGCCGCTGAAAACATCTATTTTCTGGGCTTTTCGCAAGGCGCTTGTTTAACGCTGGAGTTTGTTACCCGCCATGCCAAAAAATATGGAGGTATAGTGGCCTTTACAGGAGGGCTCATTGGAGATCAATTGAAGCTTGAAAATTACAAGGGCAACTTTGACGGAACACCAATTTTCATCGGCACGGGAAATCCCGATCCGCATGTTGCTTTAGAACGCGTGGAAGACAGCCAACGCCTTCTGGAGGAAATGAATGCAAATGTAACGGTGCAGGTACATGAAGGTCGCCCGCATACCATTTCGCAGGATGAAATCGCCAGCGCTAATCGATTGATATTTAAATAAAACCTTATGTTTTCAGCAACGCGTATATTCAGCGATAAAAGTGGCGAGAGCCATTTTGAGGAAATTGAAATCCCGCTCAACGATGGTGGAGAAATCGGCTTTCTTTCCGATAAAATCCCTGCCAAAGAAATCATCTTCCGAAAGGTAAAACCCAGCTATGATTACGATTTTCATACTGCTCCACAAAGGCAATATATTATTTTACTGGATGGAGAAATCGAAATTGAGACGTCCTTAGGCGATAAGCGGACATTTCGTGGAGGAGATATATTGTTTGTGGAGGACACTCAGGGTAAGGGACACAAAACAAGAAACCTACAGGCGATAGAGCGGAAATCAATCTTCATCACCTTATAAACATGAGCCGATTATTTAGTTTATTCGGCTCAGTTTTAGGTTGACTTTGAGCCGAATATTTTATGTGTTTGGCTCAGCCACGAGAGACCTACGAGCTTTGTCTGAAATGAATATCTTTAGACAGAAGGGAGGTGGACGAAGCATTCGTTATGAATTGATATTCTAACGTTAGCTCCAGCCCCTGGTCTGAGTCCCCACAAGCGGAAGTTATCAAAAGAATTGATTTTGCTGGAAATGCTTTTGTTCTAATTCCAAAAGCCACTTCTTCCTCCAAATTCCTCCTCCATAACCTGTTAAACTACCATCAGATCCGATGACGCGGTGACAAGGGATGATTATTGAAATTTTATTCATGCCGTTGGCATTCGCAATCGCTCTCACAGAAGAAGCTTTTTTTAGGGCTTCAGCCTGTGTTTTATAAGATCGAACAGTTCCATAAGGAATTCTTTGTAATTCCTCCCATACTGCTTTTTGAAAAGAGGATCCCTGAGGAGCTAAAGGGACAGTAAATTCGCTTCGTAGTCCTGAAAAATACTCAGACAACTGAATCTCCAGCATGGCAAAATGTTTATTTTCCCCTGGGACAATGGTGGCATTGTGAGCATTCGCCAATGATTTTAATTCCGTTTCCAACATCTTTCTATCGGTAAATTCCAACAGGCATATTCCGTCTTCCACTCCGCAGGCATACATTGTACCTAAGGGTGTCTCAATTCTTTTGAGATCAATAATTTGTTGATATTTACCATTTTTTGGAGAGACGCCAAACACAGACTTAAAGGAATCATTAAATCCGCTCAAGGACTCGTACCCTGATTCAAAAGCCGTATGTGTAACATTCTTACCATTCTGAATTCTTTTAAAAGCAGTATTTATTCTGAACATCCTTTGGTAGGCGTGAAAAGTAATACCATGGTTTCTCAAAAACCACCTTCTTACGCTATGAGGCTCTAAACCTCTTTTTACTAAATCCTGGTCTTTAATCTTTGCTGAAGGATCCGATTCTAATTCATTTAAAATTTTTCGTATTGATTCGGGGGTCTCGTAAAGTTTTTCCAGGGGCCTGCATATTTTGCATGGGCGATAACCTCTTAAGATAGCTTCTTTACTCGATGTTAAGAATTCTACATTTTCCTTTTTCGGTTTTCGCGCAGCACATGAAGGCCTGCAAAAGATGCCGGTGGTTTTTACGCCTGTGAAAAATACTCCTTCAAAACGGGTATCCTTATCCAGAATTGCCTGGTACATGATTTCAATTGTGAGCTCCATAATTTTTACAATAGAGGTTGAAAACTGTGATCCGCAATGACTTTAGAAACAAGTTGGTTCATATGTTCATAAACTTTTTGATTGACAAAATTCCCCATGCTAATCCTTTTTACGCCCCAATCCCTCAGCGTTCTAAAGTCCTGCAGTTCCGGCACACACATGACGTTCAGCGGTAAAGAAGTTGTCTTTGTAATCTCCACAATATCTTCTTTCTTGCTAATGCATGGAAGAAATATCCCATCTGCACCAGCTTTTTCATAGCGCTTGACCCTGTCTTTTGCTTCCTTTAGGGCATGTGGTAAACCCATTAGAAATACATCGCTTCTCACATTTAGAAAGATAGCCATATTTAACTCCTTAAGTTTCAAACTCAACTGACCTAATATTTCCGAAAATACAAAGCTACTTTTTAAAACTCGTTCACCATTGATGACACTGGAATCTTCCAGATTGATTCCTGCCACTCCAAGGGCGTGAAGCTTTTTAACATTGTCCAGGATTTGTTCAGGATTTTTTCCGTATCCCGCCTCCAGATCTACTGTTAATGGAAGATCTACTGACTTTATAATTCTCTCTATTATCGACAAATAGGTTTCAAAAGGTATTTGTTCTCCATCTTCGTATCCCAGGCTGTGTGCGACTGCTGCGCTGGATGTTCCTATAGCTGCAAAACCCAGGCGTTCATACACACGGGCACTTTGCACATTCCACACATTGCCGAGCAGCAGAGGCGATTCGTTGAAATGAGCGAGCTTAAATCTTTGATAATTGTATGTCATGTCAAATGATATTTTTGTATGACACAAATATAATTTCAGCAGCCATGGTGTAGCAACCGAAAATTTAACAACCTTTTTCGATGGGTTCTTTGTCCAGGCCGTAAACGCTTATCTGGGGCGGCAGCCGGTTCAGAAAACTGGCTTCTTCCTTTATGACCGCTTTTAGATATATAGGTGTGATATAACCAAGGTCACCTATGTAAAGGTCACTCTTGGGTATCAGCCCTACCGTTTCCTTTGAATCCAACTGGTCGTTCCTTTTCAAATTGGTAAGGATCAGTGTCGTCCAGTTCCCATAGATCAGGTCATAATCGTACTGCAACTTCACCCGCCCGTGCTTTATACCGAAATTGCCAAAGCCGGGATAATCCCCGTTATAAATATCTGGCAGGGGAAATTTAGGGAAGTCTTTTGTTTTTGTACAACGTATTTCTTAAATCACGAAAGCACTTCCGGCGGGGGGCCCGCAGGTTTAGACTTATCGTCAGGAAGCGGAATAAATGTTTCATTGTCATTGGGTGGCAAAATAATCCGGCCTTGCTTCCAGTCTTCCTTCGCCTGTTCTATTCGTTCTTTTCGGCTCGAAACGAAGTTCCACCAGATAAAGCGGTCACCCAGAGGTTCGCCACCAAGCAACATCAGTGTTGTTTTACCCTTTGCAATAATTACCGGATCAGCCTCTTTGGTAAAAACCAGCAGTTGCCCCGGGGCATAAATATGGTGATTCACCTCAATATTTCCTTTGACAACGTACACACCTCTTTCACTGTGCTCCATAGGAAGGCCAAACCGTGCTCCTTCCTCAAGCACCACATGCAAATAAAATAAAGAGGAGTTGGTTTTTACATTGCTGTTCAATCCATAAGCGGTTCCGGCGATTAATCGCATCCATACGCCCGTTTCTGTAAAGATGGGTAATTGCGACGCGGTATAATTGACAAAGGAAGGTGCTGCCTCTTCATCTTTTTCAGGGAGTGCCACCCAGGTCTGGACCATTTCCAATTCGCCCCCGGCCAGTACAGCCGGATCTTCAAAGCGCTCACTATGCGCAATGCCACTTCCTGCCGTCATCCAGTTCACCTCACCGGGTTTGATGATCTGTTTTACCCCCAAACTATCTCTGTGGGTTACCGCGCCACCAAATAGATAACTTACCGTTGATAGCCCGATATGCGGATGCGGGAGCACATCCAACTCGGAGGCGCCTGATTGTGGGGCATTTACAGGACCGGCGTGGTCCATGAAGATAAACGGCCCCACCATTCTTCTCTTTCGAAATGGCAGGATGCGGTTAACAGCCAATCCGGGGCCGATTAACGCCTTTCTGGCCTCTATGACGATATCTAGCATGTGCGGTGCTTTTTTGTCTAAGTTAGCAGATTGTTTTTACTAATTGTCAATATTTTGATTAACTTTTCCCGGTGCTGAAGAAAAAAATAAAATGTGTAAAAATCAGTGAATTAAGTCCGAAACTTGTAGCTCCCGAACCTAAACTCGGATACCGGGCCGTGGTAAAGTGAAATGACTTAAACCCGACATCTTGATGGGGTAGATAAATTAAACTTGATCTACGTCTATGGGTTAGTAAACTAAGGAAATATAAAGCTAAAACAAAGTGTATCCTGAACTATGAAAAAGGCCCCTGCTGAACAGAAACAAAAGGAGAAAATAAAAGAACTTATTGAGCTCAATGACGAACTGGAAAACTATTTCCGAAATACGATTATTCCTCAGCTCTTTGTAGACGCTAATTTAATCCTGCGCAAATTCACTCCTCCAGCGATGAAGCAATTTCAATTTGACGAATCCCATATTGGCAGGCCTCTGGAAGAAATGATCGACAATATCCGGTACTCAACCATCATTGATAATATTCAGGAAGTATTTCAAACCGGAGAAATTTTCGAAAAAGAGATTCAGACAACGGACATGCGCTGGTTCCAAATGAACATTATTCCTTATGTAGTTAAGAAGGAAAACAAGACGAATGGGGTTATTATAACTTTTGTGGACATTACCGATCGTATCAAAGTGCTGCGAGAGTTGGAACGGTTAAATGCTTCTCACGAAACCTTCATTTATTCTGTTTCTCATGATCTAAAAGCCCCTCTTGCCAATATTGAAGGGCTTGTTCAGCTTATGATCAAATCATCTGGCGAATTAACAGCACAAATAGGCGAAAACTCCAAAAAGCAAAACTATATTGCTGACTTGCTGGACAAATCTGTGCAATCCATGAAGGATATCATCAATGAGCTTACTGAGATCGTTAAGATTGAGCGGAACTTTAAAGAGCATATTGAAAAAGTCTCTTTTGAAAAAATTCTTTATGAGGTTGAAATGATGATCAAGGGTAAAATAATCGAGAGCCAGGCGACGATAAGCTACGATTTAAAGGTATCCGATATTGATTTCTCTCGGAAAAACCTGCGAAGTATCTTTTATAATTTGATGAGTAATGGTATAAAATATCAGATTCCCGGCAAGCCTCCGGAAATAATAGTTAGGACAGAAAAAAAGGAAGGAAAGCTGCACATTTCCGTTTCCGATAACGGTATTGGAATTGCCAAGGATCAACAAGACCTGGTTTTCACCCCTTTTACACGACTGGAAAAAAACATAGAAGGCACAGGAATAGGACTATACCTGGTAAGGAAAATTATAGAAAATAGCGGAGGCCGGATTTTTTTAAATAGCATACCTGGTGAAGGTTCCACTTTCAACATCTACCTTGAATTAGAGAAATAATAGGAGCATCTATTTGCCGATGGATGTTT
>CAZWQB010000202.1:0-6107 GCA_964636035.1 uncultured Roseivirgaceae bacterium | reverse complement strand
TCTACCAGGGCTACATCCTGAATCCCGTCAACATTGATCCAGGTGGTGGTGGCTGAGTCTCTGTAGCCCAGTACTTCCGTTGGCTGGTCAATTTCTTTTTCCAGAAAATGATGTTCATCATAGTCGAATACAGTAATAGAGGCTTTACCCTCAGGGTACTTACCGGTGTACATGAGGGCGCCGGGAGGAAGACCTACCTTCTTTTTGCTTTTTGGCAGCTTAGGCATTTTTAAATTTTTCATCAAAAAAAAAGCGATGATTACTCACCGCTTTAATTTAGCATTATTTTTTCGATATTATCCATTCATGGAAATCAGGAATTCGTCATTATTCCTCGTGCCTTTCATCCTGTCAAGCAAGAATTCCATGGCTTCTGTAGACGACATGTCAGACATAAACTTCCTTAGAATATAAATTCTGGAAAGCTCTTCTTTATCCATCAACAGGTCTTCTCTTCTAGTTCCGGAAGCCGGCACATCAATAGCAGGATAAACTCTTTTGTTTGAAAGCTTTCTATCCAACTGTAGCTCCATGTTACCAGTACCTTTGAATTCTTCAAAAATAACCTCGTCCATTTTTGAGCCCGTATCGATCAACGCCGTAGCAATAATGGTCAGGGAACCGCCATTTTCAACGTTTCTAGCTGCACCGAAGAATCTTTTTGGCTTGTGTAGTGCATTCGCGTCCACACCCCCGGAAAGGATTTTTCCTGATGAAGGTACTACGGTATTGTACGCCCTTGCTAATCTGGTAATGGAGTCTAGCAGAATTACCACATCATGGCCTGTTTCAACCATTCGCTTGGCTTTTTGTAATACAATGCTTGAAACCTTCACATGTCTCTCGGCTTGCTCGTCAAAAGTAGAAGATACTACTTCAGCGTTTACACTTCTGGCCATATCTGTCACCTCTTCAGGCCGTTCATCAATCAGCAACACGATCAAATATACCTCAGGGTGATTTTCAGAAATAGCATTTGCTATTTGCTTAAGCAACACCGTCTTACCCGTCTTTGGCTGAGCAACGATCATTCCTCTTTGACCTTTTCCGATTGGTGAAAATAGATCCAGAATTCTAGTTGAATATTTGTCGGGAGTGGTGCTTAGATTAAGTCTTTCTTCAGGAAAAAGTGGAGTAAGATATTCAAAAGGAACCCTGTCTCTGATTTCCTCTGTTGTTTTTCCGTTGATGTATTCTACCCTCAATAAAGCAAAATACTTTTCTCCTTCTTTTGGTGGTCTGATTTGACCCCTTACCGTATCTCCGGTTTTTAGGCCAAACAATTTAATTTGCGAAGGCGATACATATATATCGTCCGGACTTGCCAGGTAATTATAGTCTGATGATCTTAAAAAACCATAACCATCCTGCATAATTTCCAGCACGCCCTCATTTTCAATTAAACCATCAAAGTCTTTGATGCTCACTGATGGTTTTTTAGGTCGTTGGTTGTCGTTTCTGTCGTCTTTTCTTTCTTCGCGACGAACCGGACGATCCTGTGAGGCTTTTTGATCTGCAGATCGGGAAGAAGAATCCGACTCAGCATCAACATCTCTTACAATAGGCTCTCGTTTTGGAAAGCTTTCTCTTTTAGGGGCTTGCTCTTTTTCTGGTGATGCAGGTTCAGCAGCTGGTTTTGCCCCGCTTACTTCCTGTTTGAAGGTATCCAGAAAGCTTTCTGATTTTTTTGGACTTGAAGACGAAGAAGCAGGTTGAGAAGTTTGGTGGGTGGGGCTTGGGGAGGGTTCTGAATCGGTAACATTCTCCCGTTTCACTCTTGGCCTCCGCCTCTCATCCTCTTTGGCTTTGTTAATAGCTTCTTTTTTCTCTTCCCGCACGCCCTCGTTTTCCGGCTTTGCGCTTTTCTTTGGAACGGGAAGCGCTGTATCAGGCAAGATCGCCTGCTGATCCAAAATTTTGTAGATCAGCTCTTTTTTAGGTAATTTTTTATAATTCTTTACGCCTAAATCCTCGGCAATTTCCTTAAGCTCGGAAAGTAGCCTCACATTTAATTCTTCAATGTTGTACATAAATAAATAATTAGGACTTCGTACTTAGCGGAGCTAAGGTTTTATGGATTGACAAATAAAAAGATTATTGTTTAGAATCTAACACTAAAAAGGTATGAACGTCGTAATGCAAAAAGTTCAAAAGATGTTTTTGTTAGACAATGCAATTATATACCAACGTAAAATAATTGTCAAGTAATTGAAATAAATAATTGATAACTTAAGGAAGTAATATCGAAATTGAAATCAACTTTTCAAAGTTACGTTAAAAATGCCTTATTTTGCAAGGTATAAATCCGAAAAATAATGTTACAAGTTACATATATAAAAGAAAATAAGGAGAGAATTGTTCAGGGATTACTAAAAAAACGATTAAAAAATGCGGAGGCAGTCATCGAAGAAGTACTTCAGGTAGACGCCGATAGACGGATGACCCAGACAAGCCTGGATCAGGTATTGGCTGAATCTAACAGCATATCAAAAGAAATAGGGGCGCTGATGAAAGCCGGGAAGAAAGAAGAAGCAACAGCAGCTAAAAACAAAACCGCCGAACTAAAAGCTCGGAGCAAATCACTGGCCGAGAATTTATCTCTTTTGGAAGAATCGCTCCAGAAGTTATTGTACAATATTCCAAACGTTCCGCATGAAAGCGTTCCAGAAGGAGGCGGTGCCGAGGATAATGAAAAGGTATTTGAATGGGGCAATATTCCGGACCTGAAAGGAGAAGCACTGCCGCATTGGGATCTCATCAAAAAATACGACATCATTGATTTCGACCTTGGGAATAAAATAACGGGAGCGGGCTTTCCTGTATACAAAGGAAAAGGCGCGCGTCTTCAAAGGGCGCTCGTAAATTTCTTCCTCGACCAGGCACTTGAAGCTGGGTTTGTGGAAGTGCAGCCGCCAATTGTCGTGAATCAGGATTCCGGATATGCTACCGGACAGCTTCCGGATAAAGAAGGACAGATGTACCACATCGGCAATGAAGATTTTTACCTCATTCCTACGGCAGAAGTGCCCATTACCAATCTATACAGGGACGTCTTGCTTCAGGAAATTGATCTGCCGGTGCGGCATGTGGGCTTCACGCCCTGCTTTCGAAGAGAAGCAGGATCATGGGGAGCACATGTGAGGGGTTTAAATCGGCTTCACCAATTCGATAAGGTGGAAATTGTAGAAATTCACAAACCGGAGGCTTCTTACGAAGCATTGGAAAGCATGCGGCAGTATGTTCAGGCCTTGCTCGAGAAGCTGGGGCTTCCATACCGTGTTTTAAAGCTTTGCGGTGGTGATATGGGCTTTACGTCTGCGCTTACCTACGACATGGAGGTATTTTCTGCTGCCCAGAAAATGTGGTTAGAAGTGAGCTCCGTAAGTAACTTTGAAACATATCAGGCAAACCGACTAAAACTGCGCTATAAACCGGAGGAAGGAGCCGGAAAGCAACAAAAAACGCAGTTGTTACATACATTAAATGGCAGCGCCCTTGCACTGCCTAGAATACTCGCGGCCATATTAGAAAATTATCAAACAGAAGAAGGGATTGTAATCCCTGAAATTTTGCGGCCTTACACAGGTTTTGATCTGATAAATTAAGGAGAAGACATCGGTCTTGGCAGAACCCGGATTTTCCATCGCGAAACGCCTGAACTAACTTTTGGAAAAACAATTTAGAACTACTCATACAATCTTTAAATGCGAAAACAAACGAAATTGAACCTGAAGAAAGCCGCGCTACTTACGCTGGCTTTACCTGTATTGGGAATCTTTTCCTGTACAGAGCAAAAGAGTGAAAGTGAAGAAATGACTATAAAAACAGTAGAGAGTTATCCTGAAACCAGGAAAGATACAACTGTGTCGGATGAGTACTTCGGCACCCGGGTAGCAGACCCCTACAGGTGGCTGGAAGATGACAATTCGGAAGAAACTAAAGAATGGGTAGAGGCCCAGAACAAAGTTACCAATAGCTTTCTGGATCAGATTCCTTTTAAAAGCAAGGTGCGAAATAGAATTGAAGAGTTATGGGATTATGAAAAAATATCAGCTCCTTATAAAGAAGGAGATGTTTATTATTACTACAAAAATGATGGCCTGCAGAACCAAAGCGTATTGTACACCACTGATGATGTAGAAAAAGAAGGAGAAGTATTTTTGGATCCTAATCAGTTATCTGACGACGGTACAGTATCATTAGGGAGCACCAGTTTTTCAGAAGATGGGAAACTTTTTGGCTATTCGATATCCATTTCTGGCTCCGATTGGAGAGAGATTTATGTAATGGACGTTGCTACCAAAGAAAAGCTTTCGGATAAACTGGTAGATGTAAAATTCAGCGGCATTTCCTGGAAAGGGAATGAGGGTTTTTATTATAGTAGTTATGATAAACCCACTGAGGGCAGCGAGCTTTCAGGGATCACCCAGTTTCATAAATTATACTACCATAAGCTGGGCACGCCTCAGAGTGAAGACATATTAGTTTTTGGTGGCGACGAAACACCTCGCAGATATGTGGGAGGCTCAGTTACGGAAGATCAGCGGTACCTGGTAATATTTGCGGCGGAATCAACCAGCGGAAATGAGGTTTACATCCAGGATTTGTCCAGGCCTGATAGCGAAATTGTTCCAGTGGTTACAGGTTTTGAGAATGAACATGCTGTGATCCATTCCCTTGGCGACACCGTTTACATTCAGACAAACCTGAATGCACCGAACAATCGGGTGGTCTACACTACGATTGATCAACTAAGCCCTGAGCATTGGAAAGATGTAATTCCGGAAAAAGAAATGGTGCTTTCAGCAAGTTCTGCCGGAGGAAAAATCTTTGCTTCTTATCTTGAGGACGCAAAGAGTCTTGTGGAGCAATATGACCTCAAAGGGAACTTAGACAGGAAAATACAGCTTCCGGGCATTGGCACGGCGAATGGCTTTTACGGTAAAGATGAGGATGAAATCATCTATTTTAATTTCACTTCCTACACCGTACCCAACACAGTTTACAGGTATGAAATTGCTAGCGGCGCAACAGAGATATTCAGGCAGCCTAATGTGAAGTTTGATCCTGAAGCTTATGAAACAAAACAAGTTTTCTATACCAGCAAAGATGGAACAAAAGTGCCCATGTTTATTACCCATAAAAAAGGGCTTGCTTTAGACGGCAACAACCCCACTTACTTATATGCATACGGCGGTTTCAATGTTAGTCTTACCCCTGGATTCAGTACATCCATGATTACCTGGCTGGAGAATGATGGCGTGTATGCCGTGCCGAACCTACGCGGCGGTGGCGAATATGGCGAAAAATGGCACAAAGCAGGTACAAAGCTTCAGAAGCAAAACGTATTTGATGACTTTATTGCTGCTGCTGAATATCTGATTGGCAATAAGTATACTAGTAACGAAAGGTTGGTAATAGCTGGGGGATCAAACGGCGGCCTGCTTGTTGGCGCCACCATGACGCAGCGCCCTGATCTTGCCAAAGTTGCCTTTCCGGCCGTAGGCGTGTTGGATATGCTGCGTTATAACAAATTTACCGCAGGTGCAGGATGGGCCAGTGATTATGGTACCGCCGAGGAGTCGAAAGAAATGTTTGAATATTTGTATGGCTATTCTCCCCTTCATAATATAAAGGAAGTGGCTTATCCTGCCACAATGGTGACTACGGCGGATCACGATGACCGGGTAGTGCCTGCGCATTCATTCAAGTTTGCAGCTACTTTACAGGAAAAGCACACCGGAAATGCACCGGTGTTGATAAGAATAGAAACCAAGGCAGGACACGGTGCCGGCAAACCAACCTCGAAAATTATTGATGAGCTGGCAGACAGATTTTCTTTTGCGTGGTACGTTATGGGCATAAATCCATACGATGATGGCAATGATTAGAAAAGGAACTCATGCTGATGTTGAAGGTGTACTCAGGCTGATCAAAGAATTAGCGGAGTATGAAAAAGCACCCGATGCAGTAGTAAACACAGTAGAACGTATGATCGAAGACGGGTTTGGTGACAAGCCCGTCTTCGAATTTTTTGTGGCGGAAGATGCGGGATCAATCGTAGGGCTGGCTTTGTATTATTATGCCTATTCTACTTGGAAAGGGAA
>CAZWQB010000201.1:0-6122 GCA_964636035.1 uncultured Roseivirgaceae bacterium | reverse complement strand
TGCAGCCCGCGACCGTCGTAGTCGCCCTGCTCGCCGTACCCGTTACGGGTCGGCTGCCCGCCCCGGTACGAGACCAGTTGCGTCGCCGCCCTGGTGACGGTGCCCTCAGTCGGCGGCGGTGCAGCGGCCACACGCTTCATCCACAGCGACCCGGGCAGCTTGGCCCACACCTGGCCGGTGACGACCTCCTCCCACCCGGCACCACCCGGCGCCGGGTCGTCGGAGATGGTCAGATCCACGCCCGTGAACGTCTGCTGCGACCCGGCCTTCCCGAGCGCCAGGAACTCGCCCTGCCGCGCGCGGGCCAGCGCCACGTCGCCGACCTGGCGGTTCATGTACGACGTGAGCGCCGGCTGCGACGGGATGACCTCGCCGCCCATGCGGAGGTTCACGGTGCCGTCAGTATTGACCGACTCGACCTCGGCGGGCTTGTCGATCAAGGCCGCCCGTGCGTCGATGCAGCGGTTCACGAACTCCCGCAGCGCCTCAGCGTCCATCAGGCGTCACCACCCGTCGTGCGCGTCTCGATCGACTGCGCCCCCGACGACGAGTGCGACAGGGAGTCCACGATGTGCAACTCCGGGCCGGACGGCAGGTCGGCCAGCACCACATCCCCCGGCTCGAGCGCGTCCAACGGGACACCCGTGATGGACAAGGACCGCTGCAGCCCACGCCGGGACTGCCAGATCGACAGGGCCGCCGCGTTGCACTGCTCGTCCGTCGTCAGCACCGGCGAGCTGTACTCGACCGTCACCTCACCGAACGGGCCGCCCACGAACGTGGGGCTGTACGGGTTCGCGTCCACGTACAGGCCGCGCGGCGGAACCTCGTTCGCGCCGACCCGCGACCCCTCCACGCGGACGACCGACGGGACACCCTGCCGGGAGCGCCGGCGACGGTGCCCGACGATGACCTGCCCAGCCGACAGCGTGACCACCGCGTAGTCGTCCAGCGACGGCGCCGGCGCGATCACGAACGACCCGTCGGCGGAGCAGTAGACGTCCACACCGAGCGCAGTGGCGATGTCACGCACCGCCGCCCACCGGTCCCGCTCGTACACCGTGCGCGGGATCGACCAGTCACGGGGCGACCGGACATCCACCGGCGCGTCGACCGCACCCAGGAAGCCCTTGATGGTCGCCACGCCGGACCCTTCCTCCACCGTGATCGGGTAGCGGAAACCGGCGTCCTCCACGGCCTTCTCGAGCGAGTAGCCGGTGACGACCAGCGCGCCGGTGTGGTCGTCCTCGACGTCCTCCACCCGCAGCGTCCCGACCGGCACCAGTTCCTCCGCGCCGTCGACCACGAAGCCCGCACGGACCTGCACCCGCGCCGAGAACGGGTCCAGCAGGCCCGGGTCCGTCCCAGGCGGAAACGTCACCGATCCCGAGTACCGGGCGACCGTCCGCTCACCACCACGAGCATCCAGCCGGTACGCCACATGCGGGACGTGCACCCACTCGCCCGTACTGCCGCCGGACGTGACGTACACCCGCTGCACGCGACGACCCCCGCCACGCCACGCAGCCAGGAAGCCGTCACTCACCTGCCGCATCAGGAACCCGCGGCCCGACGCACGTAGGACGCGAACGCAGCGTCGGCGGCGGTGTTCGACGCGAACGTCGACGTCAGGTGGTCGTACGACCAGTCGGGGACGCGCAGACGCGAGCCGATGGTGGCGGGACGCTGGATCGCCTGGAATGGCGCCACGAGAGACCGGTACTCCCAGCCTGCGTGACCCTCGATCCGGCCGACGCTGATGCTCGTCGCCTCGACGTAGGTGTCCTCGGGGAGTAGCGCCAGATCGTCCGTCGACTGCAGCAGCAGCGCGCCGGCGCTCAGCAGCTCACGGACCGCGGCGTACTCGGCCAGCGAGTCCACCATCACCGTCAGCGTGCCCGTTGGCAGGTTCCGCCCCGCCGACCAGACGACACGATGCGCGACGCCGCCAGGGTTCGGCACCGCGAACACCTCGGTCTCGACGCCGTAGTCCTCACCGATGGACGCGGTGACGATCACCTCGCGCGACAGGGACGGGTTGTGCACCGACTTGAGCCACGCCACGCCCTGCTCGATGCCGAGGTAGACCGACACCGAGTCGGACGTCCCGAGCAGCGTGCCGTGCGAGTCGTAGCCGGTCGCCTGGTAGGTCACGACCTTCGCCAGCGGCGCCTCGTGGTCGTACACGTACCCCTGCCCGCCCGGGGTGTGTGCTAGGTCACCGGATCGCACGACGTCGGTCACGGCGCCGATGGTCCGGTGCACCGTGGTCCGCCACGGGGACAGCGACACCGCCGACCAGTCCACGTCCACGCCGACGCTCGCCCACGACGCCCACGGGGTCGCCGTCAGGACGCCATCCGCAGATGCGACCGGCTCCGTGGTCTCGGACGGGTCCACGATGATCGGCACGTCAGCCTCCCGCCCTCAGCGCCATGGACGCACGCGCCGTGTCAGCCGACCAGGCGGTACCGGCGGCGCGGATCATCGCCGCCGCCAGTCGATCAATCGTGTAGTCGTCCAGCCGCATCGCAGCCGCCGGCGTCGCCGCTGCAGTGGCGACCGGACCGCCGTCCGCGTACCCAGCCGCACCCTTGTGCAGCGCCTGCAAGAACGGCACCCCGAGCGCCCGCACCGCCTCCTGCGGGAACACGTACTCGCCACGGTGCACCACGCCCGCCGGCTGCCACTTCCCGCCGGCGCCCGTGAAGCCACCGGACGCGAACCCGACGTTGCCGTTCGGTCCGCGCCCGGCGTTGGCCGGCAGGTCCTGCGGGCGCCCGGTGGTCACGTAGTTCGTGCGGACCGTGATGTTGTAGTTCGGCTTGAACGACTCGAGCTCTCCACGCAGGTCGCCCGCGAAGTCGGCCGCCGAGCTGAACCCACTGGCGAGCTTGCGGGCGGTGTCGGCAGACGCCGTGAGCGTCTTGTCAGTGGCAATGCCGAACACTTGAATGTTGGCGCGCGCCTCAGTCAGCTTCGGCCCGATGCCGGGCACCCACCCGAACGCCTTCTCGCCGGCGACGAGGATCGCGACAGCGAACGTCGTGAACGCCGAGTTGATCTGCCGCATCACGTCCGTAGCAGCAGCGTGGAAGCCCAGGAAACCGGCTGCCATCCGCAGCGTGCCCTCGACGATGACGAGGACCGCCTGCCCGGCCGTGATGCCGAACTCCGTGATCTCGTCCTGGTTCGCCTGCACCCAGGCGACCATCTTCTCGAGCGCCGGCACGCCCTTCTCGACCAGCACGTTCGCGAAAGCCGTCAGCGTCGGGATCAGCGCCTGCCCGAGCTGCGTCTTGGCGTCCTCCCATGCTGCGGAGAGCGTTTTCTGCGAGTTCGCCAGCCCGTCGGACGTGCGGGCGTAGTCGCCCATCGCCGCCGCGCCGTCCTTCTGGACGATCGCCAGGACCGCTGCGGCCTTCTCCTGCGCCGTCAGCTCCTTTGCGACGGTCTTGCCCGTCATCGCCAGCGCCTCGGACTCGACACGGGCGGCGTTGATGTTCGGGATCAGCAGCTGCAGCGAGTCGTATTCGCCGCGGAACGCCGCCGAGATCCGGTCGGCGACGTCGGCGGTGTCGAGGTTGTTGAACGACCCCAGGTCGGCGGACATCTGCACGACCTGAGTGGAGAGGTTGGCGGCCTCGTCGCCCGCGAACCCGAGTTGCGTGAACATGTTGCCGAAGCCGGTGGCGGCATCCAGTGCCGCACTGCGAGACAGGCCCATTGCCCGCGCGGCGTCCTTCGACCAGTCCTGCACGGCGGTGGCCTGGTCGCCGAAAATCTCACCGGACTTGGCAACCGTCTCGTTGTAGTCCGACGCGAGCGCCACGCCCTCGGTGAACGTGTCGACGATGAAGCCAGCCGCCTTGGATGCCAGGTCGACGATGCCCAGGAGTAGACCGGCACCGAGCGCGAGACCAACACCCTTGCCGATCGCGCCGAACCCGCCGCCGCCAGGCCCCTTCTGGAAGCCCTTGCCGAAGTCGTCGCCACCCTGGCGCCCGGCGCGGTCCAGGTCGGGGCCGATGTCCCGTGACAGCGCACGACCGAAGCCCTTGGCGGACGGCAGGATGGAGACGTACGCGGTGCCGACCTCAGCCACTACGACACCACCCTCAGTCGCTCACGTTGCGCCTTGCGCGCCTTCAACTTGGCGATCCGAGCCCGGTTCTCCTCGTTCACGCGGGCAGCCTCGATGTGCCCGTGCGTGTTCGACTGCTCAGGCAGCGCCCGCATCAGCAGCAGCACCCGACGCGGGGACAACTCGCCCCGGAACAACCCCGCCAGGTCGACGCGGAAGTAATCCCAAAGGTCCAGCTCGACGGCTTCCAGGTGCTCGCTCAGGAAGGCGTCGAGCCAGAGGCTTCCCCCGGGGTGCCCCCGATGTACTTGCCGTAGTCCTGCATGAGCTTGGTCATGGCGGCGTCCGACGGCTTCGTGCGGATCAGGCGCTGGTACTCCTCGTCGCCGAGCATCAGGCGCAGGCCCCGCTCACCGTCCGTGGCGAGCAAGATGCGTGCCTTCCACTCGAGGTCAGCCGGCGACGGGAAGGTGAACTCCTCACCGCCGATGGTGAACTCGAACGGCTCGTACTTGGCGCGCGCCTCGGCGGTGAAGGCGTCCAGGTCGTAGCGCGGCATCAGGCAGCCACCGTCACGTACTCGACGTAGTGGACACCGGCCGCGTTCTTCATCGTCGACACGGTGAACTCCTGACCCTCGATCTGGCCGTCGACGAGGACCGGCTGCCCGGACGGCACGACCTCGGCCTCCTCGATGACCACCCGGCGCGTGATGGCGTCGCCGGCGGTGTTGGTGTCGTCGAACTCGAGGACGACCGCGCGACGGGCGGGCGGCGCGTCGTGGACCGTGTAGGACGTCTCGGTCGGGTCGGTCGTGTCGACGAGCGCACCCGGCTCGGTCAGGGTCCGGACCGTCTCGTTGTCCTCGAGCGTGGTGAACGTGAACGTCCGCGCCGACTGCGACCGGAACGTGCGGACCTTCCGGCCGGCGGCGTCGAACACCTCCGTGACGTTCTCCGTCCGCCCGCGCGTGAAGCCCGAGTCGGACACGAGGCCCACCTCGTCGAACGCGGCGTCGAGCGCGGACGTCGCGTCGGTGGGCAGGGTCGAGCCGACCGGCGCCACGCTCACGACGTAGTCGACCAGCGACCTGGTGTTGGCAGCTTCCTTCGCCATCGGGGGTTCCTCCTGTAGTGATGACCCGCGCCGATGGCGGGGCGGTACGAGATGGGTGGTCAGGTGAGCGGGGTGCCGCGCACCCGCAGCTCACCGGTCAGGTAGCGCATCGGGCCGGTGTCGTCCGCCACGGCGAACGGGTGGCTGACGTTGGCTGAGTTGACCGGGCCGTTGCCCGGCGCGGCCTGCAGCAGTGCGGCGACCAGCAGCGCCAGGTCGTTCGTCGCCTTCTCGGTGCCGCCGAACACGCGGACACCGAACCGGACGGCCTGCATGGACACGTTGGCCCGGTAGCCGCCGTCGCCACGGAAGATGACGCGCTTGGCTGCGGTCGTCTTGTCCTTGACGTCGACGTGCACCGTCTCGCCGCGCGCGATCAGGGCCGCGCGCAGGTAGCCCGTCGCCCACAGCTCGACGTCGGGGAACAGCAGCGCCGGCCTCACAGCGACCGCGCGATGTTGCCGGTACGCGCCTCCACGACAGCGGCGTGCGGGGCCGTGGAGCCGTAGTGCGCCACCACTCGCGTCGGGTGCACCTCGGTCCACACCTCGATGCTGTCCCGGTAGTCACCCGAGTCCACGGGTGCGGACGCCTTCGCGCGGGCAGCCTTCTCCTGCGCGATCCCCTCCACCAGCGCCTCGACACCGGCGGACTTGAGCAGTTCGTCCATGCCGGCCGAGTTGAGCTTCATGTCAGCCATCACCGAACCTCCGCAACGTCACGGCCAGGCCAGGTCGGCTGCCGGTCACCGGGTGGCGCCAGTCCGCGGGGTCGCCGTCCACCTCGTACGTCACGCCACGGACCACGACGCGGTTGCCGGTGTCGATCGGCGTGCCCGTCGGCAGGTACACCGTCGGCTTCGCGGTCACACCCTCGCGCCACGATGACGCGACGTCCTGCGAGCCGGTGGGAGCGAACCCCA
>CAZWQB010000200.1:0-6143 GCA_964636035.1 uncultured Roseivirgaceae bacterium | reverse complement strand
CTGCGGATGGTTGCCTGGGACAAAATGGATGTGCCGGGATACGGTTACGACTGGGCATTGGACCTGAATAGTAAGTTTAAACAATTAATCGCTGAAGGTAATCATGAACCGTTGATTAACTATAGCGGCTTTGGCACTGCCGGAAAATTGGCTATTCCAACGCCGGAACATTATTTACCCTTGTTATATGCACTATCGTTAAAAGGAAGCAAAGATGCTGTTACTTTCTTTAATGATATAGCAGTAGCAGGATCTTTAACAATGACGTCTGTGAAGATTGGATAAAAATACTGAGATGACAAAAGACTTTAAAAATATACCCCTATCGGTTCTTGAACTGGCAACAGTATTGGAGCGAAAAACTCCCGCTGACTCTTTAAAAAACAGTCTTGATTTGGCCAGAAAGGTGGAGTATCTGGGCTACAAGAGATTTTGGCTGGCAGAACATCATAATATGCCTACGGTGGCCAGTTCGGCTACCTCTGTTTTGATCGGATATATTGCTGGTGGCACCACAAGCATACGCGTCGGTTCGGGAGGAATTATGCTTCCAAATCACGCACCACTCATTATTGCCGAGCAATTCGGAACGCTGGCGACCCTTTATCCTGACCGGATTGATCTGGGTTTGGGCCGTGCCCCGGGAACCGACCAGGTTACCGCAAGGGCATTGAACCGCGACCCGCGGGCAGCCATGGAATTTCCACAAAACGTGCAGGATTTGCAAAGGTACTTGTCCGCAGACAACAGCACCGCACCTGTTCGTGCCATCCCGGGCGAAGGCCTTGACATTCCTATATGGATACTAGGCTCCAGTACAGATAGTGCCTACCTTGCAGCAGCATTGGGCCTTCCGTACGCTTTTGCGAGCCATTTCGCGCCTGCACAACTTTATGCAGCGCTCGATATTTACAGAAAGAATTTTAAACCATCCGCTCAATTGAAAGCGCCCCATACGCTGGCTTGTATCAATGTAGTGGCAGCAGAAACGGATGATGAGGCCGAATTTTTATCTACCTCTTTCAAGCAGTTGTTTCTAGGGATTATCACCAATAAAAGGCAGCTTTTGCAGCCACCGCACGACAGGTTGAGATTGAATGAAATGGAAGAGGCGGCCTTGTCTCAAATGACGGCTTACTCATTTATCGGCGGACCTGAAAAGGTGAATTACCAGTTGCAGTCTTTTGTAGAAACGACCAAAGTGGATGAACTCATGGTTGTTACTTATGTCTATGATCACGAGGCAAGAGTACGTTCCTACGAAATATTAAAGGAACTGCAGACCCGGTAGGCAAAGGCCACTTGGCAGTAAGACAGTTGCCAATAGGCAACAAAACGGCTTTACTAAACCTTCTCAAATCTCCGATCTAACTTTGCAATAAATACAAAAGCCAGCAATTATCTACTCTAAGAATTTACCACAGGTTTGGTAAAGCTTAGCATCAGTAGGAAGTTGGCAATAAAACCGCTTTGCTAAACCTTTTCAAATCCCCGAACTAAGTTTGCAATAAGTACAAAAGCCAGCAATTATATGCCGTAAGAATTGACAACAGGTTTGGTAAAGCTCACCAGAAGTCCTCCTCAGTAGGCAAATTCCAGTAGGCAGTAAGGCAGTTCGCAGGTGTTACGCAATTTGGTGATCTATATCAACGGCCTTTATTATCCTATGTCAATGGATAGAAAATGTCTCCTGTCTACCTTTGTTAAACAATCATTAACAAAGAGACTTTACACTAAAGCAAGGTCTTCTTTAAATTTTTCTAACTATAAATCTAAAAGCCATGTCAAAAATTCAATGGAAAATCGACCCGACGCACAGTGAAATTACCTTCAAAGTGAAGCACTTGATGATTACCACAGTTACCGGATATTTCAGGAAGTTCGACCTGGAGGTAGAAACCGATAACGATGACTTTAAGACAGCTTCAAAAATCGAATTTACAGCCGATATTGAGTCTATAGACACCAACAACGAACAAAGAGACACCCACCTGAAGTCAGCAGATTTCTTTAATGCTAGTGCAACTCCTCAATTGAAGTTCTCCGGCAAAAGATATGAAGCAAATGGCGATGAAGCCAAGTTGCACGGCGACTTAACTATCAGAGACACAACGAAACCAATAGTGTTAAATGTGGAATTTGGTGGCATTGTAGTTGATCCTTATGGACAGACAAAAGCCGGATTTACTGTTACAGGGAAAATCAGTAGAAAAGAATATGGCCTAACCTGGGATGCTGTTACAGAAGCAGGCAGCGTAGTCGTGGGGGATGAAATTAAAATAAATGCAGAAGTGCAATTGATAAAGCAAGCCTAACTTTCAGGGAAACTGCACACCTAAAAAAAATCACGCAAGGCCTTTTGACTTTGCGTGATTTTTTAATTTTTTCGATTCGACGCCTAAGGCCAGGAAATCCATGGAATTCTGGACAGGACCAGGATCAAGCCGATGATGTAGAATATCAATATCTTCTTATACCTTTGATCGCTGTCGGTCAGTTTTTTTGCCTTGGAATAGCCAACGGTGATCAATATCACCCCAATAAGCATGGTTAGCGGATGCTCCACAGCATAAAGCCTCATTTCAGCGTTTTTCATTACGGCACCTGAGATATTCGACATCCCTAGGGGTGAGACAAAATACAATATTAAACCAAAGAGCAGCTGCACATGAGATGCAATAAACCCAATTAAAGCAATTTTCCGGTGTTTATCTGTAAATGGCTGCTTGTTAACATAGGCCATGAGGATATAGACAATAGAAAAAACAAGTGCGCCCAACAATAAGTAGGCAAAATAGGAATGTAGATGCAGAAGTCCGGTGTACATGAGCTATCAATTAAAAGTGTTGTCGGTAGTATAATTACCCGACAAATTTAAGCCTATAAATTCAATTACCAAGGTTTGTTGTTTATTGAGCGTATTAGCTGAAAAGCCCGAGAATAGCAAAGCGCCAGGGTCGGACGTTGCAAATGATAAAGATGTTACTCACTTTCATTTACTTCAATCAGCTCCACTTCGAAAATAAGGGTTGCATAAGGTGGAATTTGGCCACCGGCACCTCTTTCGCCATAGGCCAGATTGTGTGGGATGTATAGCTCATATTTGGCTCCTTCCTTCATCAATTGCAATGCCTCTGTCCATCCTGGAATTACCTGACTTACGCCAAAAGTGGCAGGTTCACCTCTTTCAATGGAACTGTCAAACACGGTTCCGTCGGTAAGTTTTCCCACATAATGAACCGTTACGTCGTCATTGGGTTGAGGGCTTTTGCCTGTTCCTTCTTTTATAACTTTGTATTGGATTCCGCTTTCTGTTTCTTGAATGCCCTCTTTATTTTTATTCTCTCTGAGAAATGCCAACGCCTCCTCTTCTAAAAGAGCACTTTTTATTTCCATAGCTTCCTGCACATACTCCTGTACAATTCCACCGGCTTCTTCCGGTTCAATTTTTAGCTCGCGTTGATTAAACACATCTTTAAAGGCGGCAATGATTGCATCTACATCCACAGAGTCCATTCCCTGGTCCTGAATGTTGGTGGCTATTACCACACCCAGCGCATAGCCGGCGCGCTGATCTTTGGCTTCTAAATCTACTTCTATGGGTTTTTTAAGGTCTTCAATTTCCTGGTTCAGGTTGTTTACATCGGCATTTAATCGATCTACTTCAGCTCGCAGCTCTTTTTTTGACTGCCCCATGAGGGAAACCGAAGCTGCCAGCATCAGGCAAAGGGTAAGTGAAAAAAAATTTCTCATGATTGGTTTTAATTTAGAATGCAAAGAAAAGAAAATTAGTTAATTAAGATTCAATTTTCCGCCATTATTTGCTTCCACCTGTCGATCCTCTGCCCTTATAATACGTGGTGCAGTTTCAATTTCCTGTTGCGGTCGAAACCAGTGTCGATCAAAAAATGAAAGAATATTGGGTAACCAAATGATTATGTATATATTTGTAATCGTTTGGTTACATAAATAGCATTGTAATGAGAAGAGATGTATTTCAGGCAATAGCGGATCCGGTAAGGAGAGAAATTATAGAAATAATTTCAGAAGGGCCCATGAATGTAAATGCTATTGCTGAAAAATTCGAGATCAGTAGGCCTGCGGTATCGAAGCATATTAAAATTTTAAGAGAATGTGGGTTGGTGACCATAAGAAAAGAAGGAAGGGAACGGTTCTGCGAGCCAGAGCTTCAATCGTTGGGCGAGGTGTCGCTATGGCTGGAGCAGTACCGTAGTTTCTGGAAGGGCAAACTTGATGATCTTGAAAATTTTTTTAAATCAGGAGGCAATTGCGGATAACATTGATAAACCTTTAAACGACCACAAAAATGAAAAATGAACCTATTGTTATGGAGCGTGTGCTGAGCGCTCCCATAAAAGCTGTCTGGCGCGCCATTACCGACAAAGATCAGATGAAACAGTGGTATTTCGATCTTGATGATTTCAAACCCGAGGTAGGTTTTGAATTTCAATTTGAAGGAGGCAGAGATGGAAAACGCTATTTGCATTTGTGTAAAATTACCGAAGTTGTACCTGAAAAGAAGCTCAGATATAGTTGGCGTTACAAAGGTTATGAGGGAAATTCCTCTGTTACGTTTGAGTTGTTTGCAGAAGGAGATAAAACCCAGCTGAAATTAACCCATGAAGGACTCGAAACATTTCCGGTGGAAAACAGAGATTTGGCACGAGAAAATTTTGTGGAGGGCTGGAATGCAATTATTGGTACTTCCCTGAGAGAATTTGTAGAAAAGGATGTCATTAGGAGGGGAATAACTATCAATGCTGACAGAGAGAAGGTTTGGGAGATTTTATTGGATAAAGACGCTGTAAAAAGTTGGATAGCGGCTTTTGGTGAAGGTACCCATGTAGATACTACCTGGCAAAAAGGTGCAGAGGTACTTTGGAAAGATAAAGAAGGGAATGTAGGCGCAAAAGGTATTGTGGCGGAGAATATAACCGGAAGACTTTTGAAGGTTGCTTTTTTCGATGAGATCGAAACAAAGAAGGACACACCCTTAGGCGAATACTATGAATCTTTTACTTTGACGACAGTGGGTGGCAAGACACAACTTAAAACTGAAGCAGGGCTCCTTCCTTTGAAGCATGTAAAAATTCATGCGCCGCTTTGGGATAAAGCGATTGAAAACATAAAGACCTTAGCTGAACAAATGTAGAGGATCTACCCAGGTAAATTTTATTTGATGCTGAACAAGAAAAACTATGCAAACGGGCAGAAGGCCCTGGAGTTGAAGGGGGAGAGGCTGACTTACTTCTTTAAGAACGGAAAAATAAAAGCTGAAGGCGATTTTAAAAATAGCCTGATGGAAGGAGAATGGAATTTTTATCGCGAAACTGGGCAATTGTGGCAGGTCGGACATTTTTTGAATGGAAAAAAACAGGGATCCTGGGTTCGCTATGATAAGCAGGGTCAATTGGAATACCAGGAAAACTTTTCAAACAATAAGAAACTATAAATTATGGATGCGAAACCTGTAATTGTAGAAGCTCAAATGCTAATCAGAAAACCTATTGCGGAGGTTTTTAATGCCTTTATTGATCCATCTGTCACCACAAACTTCTGGTTCACCAAGTCTTCAGGAAAGTTGGAGGTCGGAAAAGAAATTATTTGGGAATGGGAAATGTATGGCGCTTCCGCGAAGGTGCATGTAAAGAAAATTGTGCAGGATAGGGAAATCTCAATTGAGTGGGATGAACCGCCGACCAATGTCGATTTCAAATTCAAAGCGCTGTCCCCACACAGTACCTACGTAGAAATTCAAAACTACGGTTTCCATCAAGAAGGAGAAGAGTTGATCCAGGCGATAAAAGACAATACAGGTGGTTTTACCACAGTGTTGGATGGGTTGAAAGCCTATTTAGAGCACCATATCAGGTTGAATCTAGTAGCTGATAAATTTCCGGAAGGACATTGAGATTAGAGCATCTACCACGAGCATATGTGATCGTGGATCTAAATCCTTACTAATTTCTGAAAAATGGACGCCGAAAAGTTTTTTTGCTCTGTATAAGAAAGAAATATTTTGTAATATTGCAGTCCTTTTAATCCGGTTGTGGTTTGAAAGAAATCTTCGTTCGGGATGTAGCGCAGCCTGGTAGCGTATCCCGAATGGTTTCGGGAGGGTC
>CAZWQB010000199.1:0-6151 GCA_964636035.1 uncultured Roseivirgaceae bacterium | reverse complement strand
TTTTTTTAGAGGAATCTGACATTTAGTAGTTATGGGTTTGGAAGCCTTAAAATCCAATTAGGATCCGGACAAATCAGTAAATACTTTTCTCGTTCGGATGGCTTCGCTACGCCCGGGAAATCGCCACTTAATCCCATTAGATCTGTGATGATCTGAAAGTGGAGATGAGGTGGCCAGTCGCCGTTTTCGGGAAAATCACCAAGATATCCTATTTTCTCCCCTTTCTTAATGGCTTTACCCTCTGATAATCCCCGGAGCGACACCCTCGACAAATGCCCGTACAGTGTATAAAATTGCATCTTTCCAATCGCGTGCGAAAGTATGATAGTCGGCCCATAATTTCCCTGGCCACGGTTATCCGCAAAACTATGTACGGTGGCATCCAGTGGCGAAAATATCTCCGTGCCCGCCTTAGCCCAAAGATCTACGCCCAAATGAACCGACCGGGGCTCGTCGCCAAGAAAATGACTGCTCCTTTTGTAGATAACCCGATCTTCATCATATCCCCCAAACCCAACTTTGGCGCCTGCCCGCTCAATGGTATCGAAGATATATTTATTAAAATCACTTGTATTCTTCAAGTCCAGATCAAGAATTGCTTTATTTGCCTCTGTAAAATCCAGCTTTATATAGTCCCTCGAAGAAAACGGAATGTCTAGTACCTGCGATGGAAGACACTCATCCCGCAGGAGCGTTTTCAAAGCTTTATATTTTTCTACCAAAGTGCTGTTCATAGGAGGCAAAAATAATAAAAAAACGGAAGGCTGCATGGTTCGACTCAACCGGAAGCTGAAAATATATATAAGATCAAATTAGCGGTTCACGTTGTGCATAAAATTGAGGTAAAATTCAGCTTTAAACGACCTTAAAATAGAATCTCCTTTTCCCAGAGTTTGAGGCTAAGGAAATTAAAGAAGAATTACACATACCATCAACTCTCCTTCTTTCCCAAGGAGGAGACTAAGAGGTGGTTATCATAAAAAATGGGTAATTCTTCTTCTTGCCCCTAAGTTGTACAAACTTAGCAGTCTCAATGCTCTCTTTCCGAGAACCTGAGACTGCCATATCTTAAGGCGCAATGTAATGTTCTCATGACAGCTTGTACCACCTAGCACTCAGCGCCATTGGCAGAGCATTTGAATTGCTCCATATTTTCGTCATGCGTTCACACTATCTCCTATAGTTTTTGGCGCTCCAAACAATATTTCATCCGATGCAAAATCTTTAAATTTCTCAAAGTTGGCAGCAAAGGCATTTGCAAGCAGATTTGCTTGGTGTTCATACTGCTCCTTATTTTTCCAGGTTTTTGCAGGGTCCAGGATTTCGGAGGGAACATTGGGACAAGATGTCGGCATCTCGGTTCCAAAAACCGGATGAACAACAAACTGATTTTTAGCCAAATCGCCAGCCAGGGCAGCAGCAATCATCGCCCTCGTATACTTCAATCTTATTCTGCTGCCTTCCCCATAAGAGCCGCCCGACCAGCCGGTATTCACGAGCCAAATATTTACCTGGTGTTCTTTCATCTTTTTACCAAGCATCTCCGCATACTTAGTAGGGTGTAGGGGCAGAAATGGTTCGCCAAAGCAGGCCGAAAACACGGACTGAGGCTCAGTTACTCCCGCTTCCGTGCCGGCTACTTTTGCTGTGTAGCCAGAAATGAAATGGTACATTGCCTGGGCCCGATTTAATTTGGAGATAGGAGGGAGCACGCCGTGGGCATCGCAGGTAAGAAAGAAAATGTTTGTAGGAGTGCCTCCCACCGAAGGCACCAGTGCACCATCAATAAAATGGATAGGGTAGGCAGTCCTGGTGTTTTCAGTTACCTCTGTATTGGAAAAATCTACCGTTCGCGTGTTATTAAAATACCTTGTGTTTTCGAGAATCGCTCCAAACCTGATTGCATCATAAATCTCAGGTTCATTTTGCCTGGTCAGATCTACGACCTTGGCATAGCAACCGCCTTCAAAGTTGAAGACAGCATTTTCAGTCCAACCATGTTCGTCGTCGCCAATGAGTCTTCGCTCAGGATCAGCAGAAAGCGTGGTTTTACCTGTCCCGGAGAGGCCAAAGAAAATGGCTGTGTCTCCATCCGCACCGCTGTTGGCGGCGCAATGCATAGGGAGTATATGATGCTTTGCCGGAAGTAGATAATTCAAAATCGAGAAAACTCCTTTTTTCATTTCCCCGGCATAGGCAGTTCCACCAATGAGAATTATCTTCTTCGACATGTTAATAATGACGAAGTTCTTTCGGCGCGTACCGTCTTCGTCAGGATCAGCTTCAAATTCCGGGGCGTTTATGATGGTAAAATCAGGCGTAAAATTATGCAGTTCCTCTTTTTCAGGCCTCAAAAACATGTTATAGCAAAACAAATTGTGCCAGGCCAGGGTGTTGATGACTCTTAATTTCAGCCTGTACGCTTTATCAGCTCCTGCATAAGCGTCTCTTACATACAACTTTTTTCCTTCCAGGTGCGCAAGAAGCTTCTTATGAATTTTCTCAAATCGCTCTGCCTGAATGGGTATGTTTACATTTCCCCACCAGATCGAATTTTCTAATTCCTCGTTTTTCACCCAGTACCTGTCTTTGGGGGCTCTGCCGGTAAACTCACCAGTATCACACATCAGCGCTCCTGTATCGCTGAGCGTCCCTTCATTGTTCCTTAATGCTTCCTCTACCAATACAGCAGCAGGCAGGTTCCATAAAATTGATTGGGCATTGTAGATGCCGTGTTGTTGAAGGTTTGCCCCTTCACCATTTCCAAATTGTTCCATGTGTTTTGAATGTTTAAAAATGCCACATGAAACTTGCCTGTTTAAGTAAACATATTTATCAGACTTATCGTTTTGGCCAGTTTCATATGAGTAGTGAATTGTTAAAAAAGCTGTTTTATGATTGTTTCAAACGTTTGCATAAAATTAATAATATTTTTTTAGCTATCTATCGAATGGGTTAATTTATTTATGTAGGTGTGGTTTTGAAAGTATTAGTCACTCCGTCTATTGCTCCTTATAAGTGGTGGAACAATAGTAGGTTCAAGCCCCAAGCAGCAGCGATACCAATAGCTTAGAATGGGGTTGCTGCCCTGCAATCGAAATTTATTTGGTAAAATCGTATGGTCGTTGTAGTTTTAAAAGGTAAATTATTGTTAATATTATTGAAACAGTTTTAACGAGAACCAAATGTTTAATCAAGCAAGTCAGGACACTACTTTAAAACCCTGGGAACAGCCGAAGCTATGGGGTCATCCAAAAGGTCTTTATGTCTTATTTTTTACCGAGCTATGGGAGCGATTTAGCTATTATGGAATGCGTGCCATTCTGGTACTCTATATCATAGCTTCCATTGCCGATGGCGGACTTGGATGGACGAATACTGAGGCCCTTGCTTTGTACGGGTGGTACACCATGTTGGTATATGTGATGTCTATACCTGGAGGTATCATAGCAGATAGATTTTTGGGGCAGAAGAAAACTGTTTTACTGGGAGGAATATTATTATGTTTTGGCCATGGCATTTTAGCAATTGACCATCTTTGGGCGTTTTATGCAGGCTTATCGCTCATTGTTTTGGGTGTAGGTGGATTAAAACCCAATATTTCTACCATGGTCGGTGGATTGTATAAGCCTGGAGATGCTTTGCGCGATAAAGGTTTTACAATCTTTTATATAGGCATTAATGTTGGCGCCTTCCTGGCAAGTGTTATTGTAGCGCTTGTTGCAGATGCATATGGATGGCATGCAGGATTTGGACTTGCTGGAATTGGCATGCTCATAGGGCAGATCTTTTTTATGGCAGGACAGAAATACCTGAGGGGAGTAGGGGAGCACCCAACAGGATCAACCGAAATTGATCGTAGTCTCAAAGACAAACCGCTTACCAGCATTGAAAAAGACAGAGTCATAGTCCTACTATTATCATTTTTAATTGTAATCGTTTTCTGGGGTGCCTTTGAACAGGCTGGAGGCTTGATGAATATTTATGCTCAGGAAAAAATTGATCGAACCATTTTCGGTTATACGATTCCAGCTGGTGTTTTTCAGTCATTTAATCCCATGTTTATCATGCTCTTCGGTACTGCTGTTGCCGGCTTCTGGTATACGAGACGCCAAAGAGGTAAAGAAGAGTCAGCATTGTTCAAAATGGCTGTAGGAACAATGATAATGGGAGCAGGATTTATATTAATGGTAGGAGCTTCACTTGATGCTCAAAACTCTCCCAGCAACGAAGCCGCCATGTATTGGCTCATTGGCGCTTATCTGCTGCACACAATTGGTGAGCTGTCATCTAGTCCGGTCGCCCTGTCGTTCATCACCAAACTTGCCCCTGCCAAGTATGCTTCTTTGATGATGGGCGTTTACTTTGCAATGACAGGATTGGGAAACAAGGTAGCAGGCTTGCTGGGTGAAGCAGCACAAAGTCTGGGTGAACTGGAAATATTTGGAGGGATTGCCGCCTTTACAATACTTTTTGGAGTATTGGTAATAGTTTTCCTTGACAAACTAAAGGCACTCACCCATGGCGCCGAAGATGAGGGAGACGAAATTCAGCCTGAAACCAGAGGAGATCATAGCGTGTTAGAAGACGAAGGATATTCCAGGCCAGATAAGGCATAGAATTTCAGTACTACAATTTAATGGCAGCATGAAGTGCATGAATAATATTATTTGAAGTTTATTTTTTTATATTTGTAATATACCATTTTTTTCGCTGAGATAACTTTATGCGACATATTTACGAACATTATCAACGGATGCACCATGACAACATCATTCTGGCCTATAAAGGGTCAGTGTCGGAGGCATTGTTTGATAGTATATTACAGTTGGCAGAAAGTAAACTAGAGAAAATAGAGCTTCAAATCAAACTAAAGAAAAAGGTTTTTAATATATTGGTTGAAATATTGCAAAATGTTTATCATCACTTTGAGGAGAAAAAAGAAGGATTGAATGAAGAAAAATCCATCATCTTCTTACTTTACAAGGAAGATTTTGGCTATAGGATAATTTCCGGAAACCATGTATTTAATTCGGAAGTTAATAACTTAAAGGAGAAAATAGACTTGATAAACAACATGACTGGCGACCAGTTGAAATCCGTCTACCGCGAAAAATTGTTGCATGGGCAAATTTCGAAAAAAGGCGGGGCAGGTTTAGGTATGTTGGATATAGTGCGAAAATCAGGCGAAAAAATAGATTATAATTTTCAGAAGATAGATGATCAATATGCTTTTTTTAGCCTTGAGATCAAAATTTCTGCTTAATACAATAGAAATATGAATAGTTTTTATTTAGAACCAACACCCAAAACACCAAAGATCAGTTTTAATGTAGAGGATGGTTCCTTTGAAATTTCCGGTAGGTCAATTCCTGAGAATTCAATCGAATTCTATAAACCAGTACTGGAATGGCTTGATGAATATGTCGTCGCTTCGAACAGAGAAACAAATCTGGACGTGAAACTAGAATATTTCAACACAAGTTCTTCCAAATGTTTGGTAGAGATTTTCCGAAGGCTTGAAAAACTTCAAAAAGATGGCAAACCTGCCGCCATTCGGTGGTACTACGAAGAGGAAGATGAAGATATGCAGGAGTCGGGAGAGGATTTTAAGGAAATCATAAAGTTGCCCATTAAGATGATCCTGGTTGAGGACAAAGGCGAGACAGACAATTAATATTATACAATACAGCCCCGCTTGTAATAAAAACCTCAGTTCAATTCTAAGTTAATTATTTTCATAAAACTCAGTTGCAAGAAAAGGAACAATTATACATGTCTTTATAAAACTACCTTTTAATCTCCTCCTTGAAAATGAGGAGGATAAATTGTATGTGTAATCATTCTTTCCTAAACCTAAAATTTGAAATCAGAAATCCATTCCAGTGTCGTTGAAAGCTGATTTAAATTTTTGGTAGCCAATCTTAGTCGGCACGATTTGTCTCACTCTTCTAAGTGTCCTCATCAATATCAATGGGGCTCAGGTTAATAAAATTCACCTTATCATCGTACTAAAATGAACAATAAAAAAGCCTCGAAATGAGGCTTTTTTATTGTTCATCCATTGGAGCTTGATATTACATCATGCCGCCCATTCCGCCGCCCATTGGAGGCATTGCAGGGGCATCTTTCTCATCTTCAGGATCGTCTG
>CAZWQB010000198.1:0-6167 GCA_964636035.1 uncultured Roseivirgaceae bacterium | reverse complement strand
TGGAATAGCTTAGAACCCGTAGAACCGAGGTAGAATACCTGAGCAATTAATATTCATTTTCAGTGGGTATGCTTCCGCTTATGGTTATTTCATCTTAATCTGAGAACTGTAAAAATAAAGTTACGGTATTAATAGAGACACGCTCAAGGCCCAAACTATAGGAATTGTTCGTATCCCTCAGATTTGTGATTCCTTTAGAAAAGCGTATTTCTGGTGAAAATTTAAAAAAAGGATAGTAAATGTCAATTCCGAAGCCAAATTCCACAGCCAGATTGGTATCTTTCAGGTTTAGCTTTTCTTCGCCCTCTTCATCATTTTTGCCTTTTGCCTCAAAAGAAGGATTTATTCCACCAATTAAATACATCCTGGTGTTGCCTCTTCTTTCTGACTTGTACCGAAACAGTAAAGGAAATTCAACCTGCGTGGCTTCCAGTAATTGATGGTTTGATTCCTGATTGAGGTAGCTATATAGTACTTCATGCTCATAAAATGCTACCTGTGGTACGAATCTAAAATCTACATAATCAGTCAACTTCACATTGAGAATAAATCCCAGCGAAAATCCGGGACTGTACCTTCCATCAATGGCTGTTACAGAATCCATGTTAATTAGGGATTCTCTGAAGCGTATAGAGTCTCTTACAAAAGTCGGAGCATACTTTGTTTGATAGCCGGAAGTATGGATGCCAATCAAAAATCCATAATGCAAACGTCTTTCATCAGAATTAGGCAGGTTAATGGTTTTGATATTCTGGCTATTTCCCTTTTCCGAAACCATCAGGAAGGCCATGAGTGCAAAGAAAATCTTCAGACTTACCCCTTTTTTGCAAAATAAATTGAGCTTATTCCAAATGTTAATGGTTTGCATTTTGCTTCTTTAAAACCTACTTTCTTTAAAATATCTAAAAATTCCTTCCCGTAGGGAAACTGCTGTACGGATTCCGGCAAATACGTGTAAGCTGCATTGTCTTTTGAAACCATTCGACCTATTAAAGGCAATATGGACTTGAAATAAAAGTTGTAACCCTGTTTGAACGGAAAAGCTTCCGGCTTTGAAAATTCAATAATAACGGTAGTTCCTCCAGGCCTTAAAACCCTTAGCATGTCTGAAAGGCCGGCTTCCAGATTTTCAAAATTTCTTACTCCAAAGGAAACGATTACAGCATCAAACTTATTATCTTCAAATAGCAGCTTTTCGGAATCGCCCATTTGCAGGTCAATTTTATCTGTGTGCCCCAGCTTTGCCATTTTTTTTCTTCCCACCTCGAGCATGCCTTCTGAAATGTCCACCCCAATTATTTTATCGGGGTTTAAAGCCAACGCTTCAATTGCGAAATCACCAGTACCTGTTGCAACATCCAGAATGAGTTTTGGTTGCTCCGGACGCAACATTTTTATGGCTTTTTTTCTCCACAAAATGTCAATACCCAGGCTCAGTACGTGGTTTAGCAAATCGTATCTTTTGCTAATATTGTTAAACATTTCTGCAACCTGTTCTTTCTTTCCTTTCTGCTTTTCTTTATAGGGGACTACAGCCATTTTAAGTCTTGGGTTTTGCTTAGACTGCAAAAATAAGGGATTTACAGATGGGTTAACAAGCTATCTGTAAATAAAGAAATGCGGCGGATGAATTAGCATATCCGCTGAGCTGATTTTTAAGGCTGGATGAAGCCTAAAAAATGGATGCTTCAATAAAAAGAAAGTTTCAAACTGCCTTCGGTAATTTCCATTCCAGCAATTTGAAACTCATAAGTTGCTCTGCCTTTGCAGACGGTTATTTAATTATTCTATCACCTTAAACTCTACCCGGCGGTTCAGGCTTCTACCCTCCGCTTCATTGTCATTGCTGGCCAGGGGTTGCTTTTCACCATATCCTTTGGCAATAAACCTCCTTTCATCTATTCCTTTATTCACCAGATAAGCAACCACAGCATTGGCTCGTTTTTGCGACAACCACTGGTTGTAGTTTGATTTCCCGATGTTGTCGGTATGACCAGAAATTTCCACCTTGATCTTATCATTTACAGCCATCATTTGTTCGATCTTGTTCAGCTCATCATAAGAACTGATCTGGAATGTAGCTTTGTCAAAATCGAAATAGATATTTCTCAGAACTGACTGAAGGCCAACTTTAAGCTTGTCCATTTCTATGCTTCTTTTTAAAGCAGTGGCTTCTGACTTGGCTGCAGGAAGCGTCATTTTAAAGTTTTTAAACATGTATCCTGGTTTTTCCGCAGATAGGGTAAAGGCCGTCGCTTCTTTTTCTGTCACTTCCATTTGGTAGACGCCGGTGGTCAGCTTTTTTACCGCCACTACTACATTGTCGCTCGACCTTCTCAGTCTCACGGTCGCGTCTAAAGGGGCGCCGGTTTCATTGTCTTCCAGATTCACTGTCAGCACCACAGGCTTTAATGCCAAGGCCACAGGCTTTTCCTCTCGGGGTTCTTCTTTAGGAGTTTCCTCAGGTTCTTTTTCCGGCTGCTTTTTTATTTCGATATTCTTTTCTTCCGGTTTTTCTGATAAAATGATGTCCTCACTCGCGCTGGCCAACAGGTTCATGTCTTCCCCAGCATCCGGAATGGTCACCATATAAATGTCCTGATAGCCCATGCCGTCGGTTCTTACAGATGCATAATACCCGCGCTTGCCATCTTTGGTACTTACAAAATACACATCATTATCAGGTGTGTTGATTGGAAAACCGAGATTCACCGGCTCCGTCCATTCTTTTGCAAGGCTATCATATTCTGATTTGAATATATCGTGGCCACCCATTCCTTTTCTTCCCATGCTGCTGAAATACAGGGTTTTGCCGTCATAGTCAATAAACGGTCCTTCTTCGTCAAACTCGGTATTGATCATGGGGCCAAGGTTTTTTGATTTGCCCCACTCCCCTTTTTTATCTTTTACACTCACATAGATATCTATTCCTCCATATCCACCGGGTCTGTTACTTGCGAAGAACAGCAAATCATTGTTAGGCGAAATGGAAATCGAGTTTTCCATGTAACTGGAGTTAATGGCATCACTCAATGGCTCAGGAGACGACCAGACACCATTTTTTCTTTCTGAGATAAAAATGTCTCCTTCGTTTTCTGCACTATATATATAAAGTTGGCTACCATCAGCAGATAAGGCCAGGTTAGAATCATGAGAAGGGGTGTTAATAATATTTCCGATGTTTTGCGCTTTGGTCCATTTGCCATCTACTTTCTCCGAATAAAAAATATCTTCAAAGGGAATGTTGTCGGCATCCACGTTTTCGTTCAAGTTTCCATCTTTTCTTCGTGATGTAAAAATTAACAGGGTTTCATCCTCATTTAAAACGGGCGCATAGTCTCTCCATTCAGAGTTAATTTCCGTTCCAATGTTTACAATAGAATAATTGGCCGGGTTGGCCATGAGCTCTCTACCGTTCTCACTTTCTGAGATTCTTCGTTGTACGTCGCTCAGTAAGATTTTATCTTCTCCTCTGTAATTTTTATCTGCCAGTGTTTTTTGTTCGTATTTCCTATAGTAAACCAGGGCTTTATCGAATTCCATTCCAAACTGATAACCCCGCCCTATTAAATAAGTCAAATTGTATTTGTAGTTAGGGTTCTTTTCGAAAACCCGCTCCAGGTATTTGGGCGCTCTTTCTTTATTTACCGTTTCAAGGTATAATTTACCAGCCATAAAGTTGGCGTCAATGTTTGAAGGGTCCAGATCAGCAGCCTGAACAAAATAATCACGTGCGATTTCAATAGCAGCACCTTGCTCCTGGTAAATCTGAACTCCTAACTCATAGTAGGTATTTGCCAGTTCAATATTATTTTCGTCCTGGGCAAGCGCTTCATTATTAAATGCTAAAATTAGAATAATGGAACTAAGGATAAGATAATTTTTAATCATCATTTTGGATTATTATTAACACACAAACCCGGTACTTTCTAATCGAACACCGGGTTCCATAACATTAATTCTCATGGCTTATCTGATCACTTCTGTTTGTCAATAATTAATTTCTGAGCGTGATAAAATTATCATAAATTAACTATTGGCATTTTAAGCCTTTTCAAATATAAAATAAAAATATGTAGGTGAAAATTAATGGGTTACCTCACGGTTTGGAGAAGAAGGTAAATAATGTAAGTTTAATTTTACTTGTTAAATATTTGACATTTTTTTTCTTTTTATCGGCTATCGCAGCCTTTTGGTTTTTTGAGTTATAAAAAAAAAGGGATGATATATGAGCTTTTAAATATGGTAAAGCAGGTGCTATTTAAATGTAATTGAAGTGAATGAAGAGGGAAATATTTCAGGGAAAAGCACGAAAAGTGCCAAATGAGGCTCCCTCTCTGCCTAATTGATTAAAATATTTTTTTAGCTTGCATCTTTTTAGCATTAACTATCAAAAGCTCGTAGAAAGAAATTAGAAACCTGTAATTTTGCCTGCCAATAATGGCATTGGAAACATCGCATGTGTAAGTTATTGATATAATTTAGCTCTGGGTACGGGTCCATCTACAAGAGAAATCAGACAATGAATAGCATAAAAGCAGAGTTCCTGGTGAGTAACAGTGATTATAAGAAGTGTCCTACTTTGAACAAACCTGAGTATGCTTTTATTGGCAGGTCTAATGTGGGTAAGTCTTCATTGATCAATATGCTTACCAATAATCAAAAATTGGCGAAGACTTCGGGCAAGCCAGGAAAAACCCAGCTTATTAATCATTTCAAAATTAATGACGACTGGTATCTGGTAGATTTACCAGGATACGGTTGGGCGAAGGTCAGTAAAGAAAGCCGGGAGAAATGGGATTTGATGATCAGAAATTATATTCTTCATAGAGAAAACCTGTTTTGTCTGTTCGTGTTGATAGATTCCCGGCTCGAACCGCAAAAAGTAGACCTGGAATTTATAAACTGGTTGGGAGAGAATGGCATTCCTATTGCTTTGGTTTTTACAAAAACCGATAAACAGTCAAAAACTAAGACGCAGCAGAATATAGAACTGTTTAAAAAGACGCTTCGGGATACCTGGGAAGCACTCCCGGATATTTTAGCCACTTCTTCAGTAAACAAATCCGGAAGAGAGGAGCTTTTAGGATATATTGAAAATATAAATCATCAAAATCGAACCTAGACTTAAGGAGCAGTTGACGGAATAGATGAAGACCAAGCAGGGCTGATGAAGTTGGACAATTACCTCGTCTGCATTGAAGATGCTCAGTCTATTCAAGTGGCTTGAACGAATGCGATGAAGATTTTAAGAATTTTTGATTTATAAGTTTGATTTTACGTAATCGGCTTGTGAATTATTAGAAAGCATTAATATATTTCGAATAACAAAAAATTAAATTAGAATAGACATCATGGATTTAAGTGAAATAGCATCAATTGCCGGCAAGGGCGGATTATATAAAATTACCAAACCTACCAGGTCCGGAGTTATTGTGGAAACACTGGATGAAAAAAAGCAGAAAATGGTAGCCAGTGCGGATAATAGAATATCGATTTTGAAGGAAATATCTATCTACACAACTGACCAGGAAGGCTCCACACCATTGGAGAATGTCCTGAGAAAAATACATGAGGAGTTTGAAGGTGACCCGGGGGTTAGCAGTAGCTCCAGTCCGGATGAACTTAAAGCATTTATGAAACATATTGTACCTGAGTATGACATGAGTCGGGTGTATAACTCTGACATCAAGAAGCTGGTGAGTTGGTATAATATCCTGTACAAGCAGGTTCCGGAAATCTTTGATGCTAAACAGGACGAGCCTTCCGCTGCAGAGGAAAAGACAAAAGCAGAAGGTTCAAGCGATACCGAGAAGCCTGCAAAAGAAAAGAAGAAGGCCAATGCCGCAGACGAGGTGAAGGGCACGAGCGAAAAGAAACCCGCAAAAAAGGAAAAGTCAGAACAAAAGGCAAAATAGGCTTGCTGTAAACTTCTGGACGAATCTGAAGGTCACTCACCAGTCCGAAACCGAAGCGACTCCCGTCTTTATTCAGAAGGGGAAAAATTAGGGAGGGGAACCATTCAACAACATGGAGCCCCTCCCTGAAATATTGCACAGGTACTCATAACGTCTAATTTTATCAGCCTCTTCCATTAATACTTCCAACACATTGGATGTTGCCCTTGAAAGAAAGAAAAAGCCTTGGATTACCGGTACTGCTAAATA
>CAZWQB010000197.1:0-6219 GCA_964636035.1 uncultured Roseivirgaceae bacterium | reverse complement strand
AGTTCGAGTAATGCTGTAACCAGTCCTCCTGCAGAAACATCATGTCCGGCAATTATTTTTTCATCTGAAATCAGTTGCTGAATGGTGTTAAATGCTTTTGCGAAATAGTTAGCATCTTTTACGTCAGGCGCTTTATCTCCAATCTTATTCAGGGTCTGGGCAAAACTGCTTCCACCCAATGCGTAGGCATCTCTCGAAAGATCTATCAACAATAAAGAGGTATTCTCCCTTGATGATAAAACCGGACTTATTACCTTATTTATATCATCTACCGGTCCCGCCGCTGAAATTATAACGGTTCCCGGACTGTAAACTTCTGTTCCATCCGGATATTTTTGCTTCATAGACAGGGAGTCTTTGCCCGTTGGAATATTAATTCCAAGATTACATGCAAAATCACTTACTGCTTCAACCGCCTCGTACAACCGGGCATCTTCGCCCTTGTTCTTCGCAGGCCACATCCAGTTCGCACTTAGGGAAACCCCTTTCAAACCATTTGTCAAGGGGGCCCAGATGATATTGGTTAATGCTTCGGCAATAGATAATTTCGATCCTGCAGCCGGGTCTATCAATGCACTTCCGGGTGCGTGGCCTATAGATGTTGCAATTCCTTTTTTGCCTCTATAATCGAGTGCCATTACAGCCACGTTATTCAATGGCAATTGAATGGCGCCTGCTGTTTGCTGTTTTGCCACTTTCCCAGTTACCGATCTGTCTACCTTATTGGTAAGCCAATCTTTACAGGCCACGGCTTCTAACTGCAGCACATTTTCCAGGTACTCCTGAAGCTTTTGAACGTTATATTGAATTTTTTCGAAATCGGCCGGAACAGATTGGTCCACCATCACAGTTTTAGGCGAGTTGCCAAACATGTGCTCCAATTTCCAATCTATTGGATTCTTGTCGCTTTGCTTGTCTACAAACCGGAAGTTTCCATCGCCAGTCACGTCTCCCACTATGTACATAGGCGCTCGCTCCCGTGCAGCAATTTGTTCAAGCAAATGGGTGTCTTTTGCCTTCATAATTAAACCCATGCGTTCCTGGGACTCATTTCCTGCAATCTCTTTATCAGAAAGTGTGGGGTCACCAACGGGTAACTTCCTGATGTCAATTTCGCCCCCTGTTTCTTCAACAAGCTCTGACAAGCAGTTGAGATGCCCTCCTGCACCATGGTCGTGAATAGATACTACGGGGTTCGTCTCCGATTCAGCCATGGCTCTGATGGCGTTGCTTACTCGTTTTTGCATTTCCGGGTTGGCACGCTGTACGGCATTAAGCTCGATGGCATTGGCGAATTCCCCGGTGGCTACCGAAGAAACAGCGCTTCCTCCCATTCCAATTCTATAGTTGTCGCCGCCCAGTACTATTATTTTATCACCTTTTTCAGGTTTTCCCTTGATACTGCTCTTTAGTTTTCCGTACCCTACGCCCCCTGCAAGCATAATCACCTTGTCATAGCCGTAGTTTTTGCCATTTTCGCTGTGTTCGAAAGTTAACACACTCCCGCAGATGAGCGGCTGCCCAAATTTGTTGCCATAGTCGCTGGCGCCGTTGGAGGCCTTGATGAGCAGATCAATGGGTGTTTGGTACAACCATTGTCTTGGAGGAGAATTTTCCTCCCATTTTCTTCCAGCTTCTAACCTGGAATAGGGTGTCATATAAACGGCAGTTCCCGCAAGAGGAATACTGGCTTTCCCCCCGGCCATTCTGTCACGTATTTCTCCCCCTGTTCCGGTAGCCGCACCGTTAAATGGCTCCACGGTAGTGGGAAAGTTGTGGGTTTCAGCCTTTACGGAAATCACAGAATCAAATTTCGATACCTTAAAAAAATCGGGTTTGTCCTGTGATTCAGGGGCAAATTGTTCCAGCTCCGGTCCTTTAATAAAGGCAACGTTATCCTTATAAGCCGATACGATGTCATTTGCGTTTTCCTGGCTTGTTTTCTTAATAAGCTGGAAGAGCGTGGCTTCTTTTTCAACACCATCGATAATGAACTTTCCATTAAAGATTTTATGTCTGCAATGCTCTGAATTTACCTGCGAAAAGCCGAAAACCTCACTGTCAGTTAATTTTCTACCCAGTTGCTTACTCACTGTTTCCAGATAGGAAATTTCATCAGCGCTTAATGCCAGTCCTTCCTTTTGGTTGTAATCCGCAATATCGCCTATGTAGAGAACGGGCTCTGGTTTTATATCAATGCTGAATATATGCTGATCCAATCTGTTATAAACTACCTGCAACATGGGGTCGTGGTGGCTTTCCGGAGTGGCGGCATGAAATTCTTCTATGCGCTCTATGCCGGAAATTCCCATGTTTTGGGTAATTTCTACAGCATTTGTGCTCCATGGCGAAATCATTTCTTTTCTTGGGCCGATATATGCTCCTTCTATTTCATTGCCTTCTACTCGCCGGGCATTTCCAAAAAGCCACGTGAGCTTATTCAAATCACTTTCAGAGAGTGGGGAGGATGAGCCGACTGCATAAATAATATCATGCAGCCCTTTAAAGAATGAAATCATGCCGTAAATTTTTAAGAGATTCGCTTTCGCAGGCAAATTTAGAAAAAAGAAACAAAGAATAGGTAACCGTGATCTATTTAGGTGGTTTTATTTTGCTCAATTGTAAGATATTGTAAGTTCCCTGCGGATATTAATTTTTATAATATTTGGAAGAAAGTATATTTGTTTTTTAATCTTTCTAATTTTTGATGAATCTCGTAAGAAAACCTGTTTTTTGGATTGGCTTTTTTGCCTTGGTCAATGCTGTATTGATTATCTGGAGTCCATTATTACCTTTTATTGATTTGCCTAATCACCTTGCTGAAGCTACGATATACAGGTATTTTGGTGAGCCCGGAAATTCGTTCTCAACCTATTACCAGCTAGTGCCATGGTATTTCCCCAACCAATTCCATATTTGGTTTTGTTCATTGGAAATTTTTCCCACCGTGGAAATTGGCAACAAAGCTTTTTATGTGCTTTATACCTTATTACTTCCACTTTCAATCTATTTGATAGTAAAAAAACTGAATGGCAACTTGTGGATATCGCTCCTTTCGTTCACTTTGGTATTTGGTTACAATGTTACTTATGGATTTTCGGGGTACACGATTTCAATACCATTTATTTTCCTATTGTTCTATGTTATGATTCTTGATTTTGAGCGCAATTCCCTGCTGCTGAAATCAACCATTGCAATATTGTTAATTTTATTATTTACCATGCACGCGCAGGTCGCATTGTTTGGTGCTTTGATTTACGGCGCCTGTGCTCTTTTTAGGTACCGAAAATTGTTATCAGGGCTGGTTGTGGCTTTTATAGTTACACTTCCCTTGTTGTATTTGATTGTCAACTGGTGGATGTTGAAGGGCGCTGATCCGGAACAAAGTACATTGGATTATTTAATAAGTTACTATTCTTCCACCTATTTCACAGATTTTCCGGAACGGTTCGGTTTGGTGGCGTATGAGCATTTTCAATTAAGAGAAGGTCATCTTGGGAAAATAGTGGCTTTAATGCTCACGCTTTTACTGGTACTGCCCGCAATTGTAAAGGGAAGGGCCTTTTGGCGTAACCTACTGCATGATTGGCGAAAGGAACAAAAGATCTATGTGAATATTTTCTTACTCATCACTTTCTGTTGTTTTTTATTTTTACCTGACGAGCTTCCGGGGCAGTCGCCCATTTCACAGCGGTTTAGCATTTTCTTTTGGTTGGTATTTGTGATTTTTGTGAGCTTGAATTTACCCCACTTTCGCACGAAATCAATGATTTTATATACGGTGGGTGCTGTTTCACTATACAGTGTGCTATGGGGTGAGTATTTTATCAAATTTAATAGAGAAAATACGCATTTCAGCAAAGAATACTTTGCGGGGGTCAATAATGATCTGAAGTTGAGCGGTCTGCTCTTTGACTATACTTTTAGGGGACGGTCGGTATATATGCATTTTCAAAATTATTTCATAACCTGGCAAAAAGGCATTTCTTCCAGCAAGATAATTGACTATAGGTTTGGCGTGATAGGCCGAAGGGTGGACACCGCAATTCTCCCTGAGCATTATGACTGGAGTTTCCAACAGAAGGGTTTTCTCGAAAGCCTTCCATACAAAAATGCTGACCTTTTGCTTGTAAAAGGTCAGCATCCCACCAAGGAAAATCATATAGAAGATTTCTCCCTTGTAACGCAGCAGGGACCCTGGGAACTGTTCAAAAACCAGGATACTGAAATGCGATCACCCGAAGTTTTTTTGCAGGAAAAAGTGGAGCCAGGGAATGTCAATAAACAGCAAGGCGCTGATGAATATTCCGAACAGAATTAGGAAAACCATGAAATATTTGTTGGTATAAAGCTTTTCCGGCCGCTGCGCTGTGGAATCGGTTCTCAACGCGATTCTTAAATACCAGCTAAACATCAAAGCAAAAAGCGGAAATGTGAGAAGTAGTTCGATCCTATGTTTAATCAAAAAGATGCCAAGGAAGAAGGTGGCTGTTAAGGCATAGAAAAATATGGAAATTAATAGGGAATTTTCCGTATAGGTTTTGAACGACCTTCTGTACTTGCCTGCCAGTTCCGGGTCATTGATATAGCGATATTCAGCATACCTTTTGCAGGCCATCAGGAAAGCGCCTCCCATCCAATAGGCTACCAGAATACTGATCGGAGGAAAGACAATCGGCGCAAAAACCAACCAACCCAGGATAAAGCGAATAGGGTTATTCACAGATTCTGACAAAACGTCCAGATAGGCTCGCTCTTTTGATCTGAATGGTTTTACGTTGTAGATAAAGCCCATCACCAACAGCAAAAGCGAAGTATAAAAAAACATGAGGGATAAGTACCATGCAATAGACAACCCGATGATAGCCAGAATCACGTATTGGGTATAAATTATTCGCGGGTTTAGTGATTTTGTAACCGAAGGGCGTAGTTTCTTTACGGGATGATGTTTATCAAATTCCGCATCTAACCACTCATTTATCACATAATTTGCAGAAGCGATTAAGCAGGTTGAAATAACTGCCAGCATGAGTTTTCCTAAAAGTCCCAGATTCAGCTCTGGGTGAAAATACATATAGGCAAACACCATCCCGGGAATCATAAAAATATTCTTAAACCAATGGTCGGGACGAGCTAATTGAACATAATCCTGGATTGTTCCCGGAGTTGCTGGAATTACGTGGGATTCTAACTGGGCTTTAGAGTTATTCATCTTATACTTAAACTAAAATAAAAAATTGTTGTGCATTCGCGCTTTCAAAATAAAAAAGGTATTCATTGGCTTGGTTTTGTGGTAAACACTAGGAATCAAGGTACTGAGCAAACGATAAATATAATAATTTATACTTTATTTTTAAATAAAAGTTTTCAACTCAGCGGCTACCTTTTTGAGTATGGAATTGTGTCCGGTATTTAATAATTTTAATTCTTTGTTTTTCAATGCTTTAAGAAAGGCAGAGGTTCTCGCCGGGGTTATTATTTTATCATGGGTGCCCATGTACATCTGCACGGCGATTTCGTGCTCATTTATAATTGAGGCTATTTTTTTTAAATCAAATGTCATCCTTCTGAAAATCACCCAGGTATAATAAACTTTTCTTCTTTTTCTGACGGTGTTCATCTGACTGGCCGCAAATTTCAATACGCCTTTATCTATGAGCCGCAGACGGTTCATGGCGGCCATGATTTTAAAGAAGGAGGCTGGTTTGATAATAATACTTTTGAAATATTTTCTAAGAAGATGAGGGTAGGTGGCCAAACCATACCAAAAATTAGTCCTTATCCCATCGGGGGCGATTAGTATGGCTCGTTCAATGTACGACGGAAATTTTTCTATGGATGCCAATGCCAGCTTACTTCCCAGGCTATATCCCAAAATGGTAAATCTTGTAATTCCTTTTTCAACTAAAAATTCCCCAAGTACCTCTTCCCATTGCCATTTTAATAGCGGTGATTCTCCCTCCTTCCATTCGCTGGAGCCGTGAAACGGAAGGTCAAAGCTGTACAGGGTTGCGTCGTTGCCCAAAGCTTCGGCAATTTCTCTGTACGCCGCGCCTGACTGCCCGAATCCATGAAAAGCAATGAATATCTTTTTCCCCACGCCAAATTGATGATAGTGGAGGTCGATTTTTTCATGGGGAAATTTAGCTTCGGCATAATGCATGGTGCTAAAGTAGCTTGATTTTATGTTTTTCCAAATCTTCGAGCATCCTGAAGACT
>CAZWQB010000196.1:4692-6260 GCA_964636035.1 uncultured Roseivirgaceae bacterium | reverse complement strand
GACAGGCCACTTTGCAGCAAACATCACAAAAGGCAGATCAGTTCGTGGACTGCGATATTGAAATGTCCAACCAATAGAATTCCAGCCTCTACTACAAAGCCTTTGTTTCCGGCTTCAACTGGTTTTCCAGCATTTCTATTCTTTGAATATATTCCTTTTCCTTTCTGTGCATTTCCTCCTGGGTGGCAGATAGCTCCTCCATATTTTGCCTCATCTCTTCTTCCTGCGCTTTCCTTTCCTCTGCATTTTGTTGGGCTTCAACCAATAGCTTTTTGGTCATTTCGTTGGTTTGAACTGCTGATACTGCGGATGCCACAAATTCGCCCACCTTCTCTAAAAATTCGATCTGATAGGGCTGGTATGTGATAAAGCTGGCAATTTCAAGAATCGCCTGCACCTCATCATTGTGCTTCATCGGAACTATCAGCAGCGTTTTGGGGGTGGCGTCGCCCAGCCCTGACGTGATACTGACATAACCAGCGGGAATTTCCGTCAGAAACATTGTCTGCCCTTCAAAATAAGCCTGACCAATCAGGCCTTGCCCTGGTTGTATTTGTTTGTCGATGTACTTCTTTCTATCAAACGCATAGCAGGCCACCAAATCTATAGTTTTGTTTTTTTCATCACTTGAATTCACCAAAAACAGTCCGCCCTGCTGCCCGTTCAGATATTTCACCAGGAACACCAACGACTCGTAAGCAAGCGCCTCTACATTCTCCTGGTGATTGCGGATAAGTTCGGAAAACTCTGCCAGGCCTTTGGTTACCCATTGTCTTTCCACCTCATCAGCCTTTACCTTTTTCATCTTGTCCCTCATTCTTACCAGCGAACCGGCAAGATTGTCATTGTTCAGTTCAAGATTTTCCTTATTAAGCCCTTCCCAATTTACCTCATAGTTGCCCGAGGCGATATGGTTCACAAAATCAGCCGCCTTTTTCGAGTTTTCAATATACCCCTGAATTAAATGGTATTCGTTGGTGCTGTCCACGGCAGTGCCTGGATCAAAATTATATTTCCGATTGTTTTGCTCAAGTTCAACAAACAAGTCTTTTCGTCTTTTAGCAGCTCTTCTCAAGAGGTAGATAATAAAAAATATGGTAGGAGTGCTTATCACCACGAGGGCTATCATCATCCAAATGCTACTTAAAGATGCTGTTTGGTAGTCTTCACTGGCTTGACGGGTAATGCGCTGTTCGTGTTCGGAAAGATTTTTGAAGAAATTCTGATATGTAAACCATGCATCATATCCTTTGTCTTGAATGATCATCTCCCTTACCAGAGAATCCTGTCCATTGTCGATTGCGGTAATGACCGAATTGCAGTACTGGATATAATCATTCATGGCAGACCGCAAAAGCGGCAGGTCTTCGGGAGAATAGCGCTGCACATCAAGCAAAAGCTGGAGGCTGTCGAAAGCGGAAGCTGTTTCACCAATAGCACTGGTGTAATGCTTGTAATGGGTTTCATCTTTGGTGATTGCATAAGCCCTGAGGCCCAAATCAATTGCCTGTAAATTGTTAAGAATAAAATCGGCTCTTACCAGTGTATTTTCACTGAGTTCCAATTGT
>CAZWQB010000196.1:0-4592 GCA_964636035.1 uncultured Roseivirgaceae bacterium | reverse complement strand
AAACAAAATCCATAGCACCGCGACCCATCGACAATGCAAAATACGATTTATCGTAAGGTGTATTAGAAAGACGGTAGCGCCATAAAAAAAACCGACTCCTGAGTTAACTACTTCTAATATTTCTAAACCTCGGTAAAAAGCCCGCTACAAATCCCAAAAGCGGCAAAAACGCACAAATTTGAAAAACAAATTGAATACTGGTCATATCAGCGAGTTTGCCTAACACCGCAGAGCCGATTCCCGCCATGCCAAAGGCAAATCCAAAAAACAGTCCGGATATCATGCCTACTTTACCGGGCACCAATTCCTGCGCATACACTAAAATGGCAGAAAATGCAGAAGACAAAATCAAACCAATCATCACACTGAGTACACTGGTCCAGAAAAGATCTACATAAGGCAACAACAGCGAGAAGGGCGCTACGCCTAAAATCGACATCCAAATCACGTACTTCCTTCCGATTCTATCACCTAGAGGTCCTCCAATATAAGTGCCTGCTGCTATTGCAAACAAAAACACAAACAAATGTATCTGAGCACCCTGGACAGAAACGCCAAATTTATTGATCAGGAAAAAAGTAAAATAACTGGTGAGACTGGTCATGTAAATGTATTTTGAAAAAATCAACACCAACAAAATGACCAGCGACCGCCTTACGATTTTAGGTGACAAAACCACATCCCCATCTTTGCCTGCAGTTCTTTTCTTTTTTAAGCGATGTGTATTCTTTTTGTACCATCCGCCCACATTATAAAGGATGATAATGGCCAGCAAGGCTGCCAAAGTAAACCAAATAATATGAAACTGACCCAGGGGAACAATAATAAGCGCCGCCAGTAAGGGACCAATAGAACTTCCGGCGTTCCCGCCCACCTGAAAAAACGACTGTGCCATCCCATGCCTTCCACCGGATGCCATGTGGGCCAACCTGGAGGCTTCGGGATGGAAAACCGCCGACCCCATGCCGATTAACGCCACAGATACCAGCACCATGGGGAAGCTGTGGGCCATAGAAAGAAATACCAAACCTATTAAGGTGAAACCCATACCAATTGACAAAGAATAAGGCTTTGGTTTTTTATCTGTGTACCTGCCCACTACCGGCTGCAGAATAGAAGCTGTCAATTGAAAGGTAAAGGTGATAAACCCCACCTGCGTAAAACTCAAAGCCAGCGAATCCTTCAGCAATGGGTAGATCGATGGAATCAGCGACTGTAAAGTATCATTCAACAAATGGCTAAAACTCAACGCAATAAGGATTGGAAACACGGTTTTTTCCGCGACTTGCTTTATTTCCTTTCCGGTTTTACCTTCTGAAATTGATTCCATTTGATTATGAAAAGCGATTTTACAAAAAAAGTCAAAAAAGAGGAACACGCTGAAAAATAAAAATCCCTCAAAGCTACAAATATTCTTAGATTCAGCGACTCGAAATCCGAACAGGGGAAAGTTCATTTTCGAAAGATCATTAGATTAGGCGGGCTTGTGTTAATTATCTATTCCTAAAATTACATGCTTGTTAAGAAAAGCATTCTATTATTGAATAGATAGCAAAGTAAGAGGTATTAATTTTTAACAGTGGCAAATATTTTGTACTTTTGCACGCAGTTTCATTAGTACCAAAATCTTTTTTATGAATGCTCCTTTGAATAATGCTGCCCAACAGTTTAAAAATCTGGTGGGATTAAAATTTGACATGTACAACAGCCTGTTTACTTCTCTGCCTTTTCTAAGGGTTGAAAAGACGGGCGTATTATTGTCGCTGTTTTTACTGCATTGTGAGGAGGGTTATAAGAAAGGTCAAAGTCCCATGGAAATAATCAATACTTTCCTTGACCAATATACGAGCCTGACAACGGAGCAGGATCGCAATGACCTGCTTTTCAGATTTATTCAATATGCAGAACGTCAGGTGGTGCTGTTTGATGCGCTTGAAGACGCTGCCTTTGCGGAAATTAATGACATGAAGGGGGTAGGTACCTTAAAACACCTGCAGTCGGCCGTAGTGGCAGCAAAAGCAGAAGAGAAGCTTGCCGAAAAACTCAAAGATTTTTCAGTGAGGCTGGTGTTAACGGCCCATCCCACACAATTTTACCCCAGCACCGTGTTGGGAATCATCAATGATTTGGCGAAAGCACTTGCCACAAATAACACTTCACTGGCCAACACTTACCTGGAGCAATTAGGCAAAACACCTTTTTTCAAGAAGGAAAAACCCACGCCACTTGATGAAGCAAGCAATTTGATTTGGTTTTTAGAAAACGTGTTTTATCAGGCTTCGGAACAAATTTACACTTTTCTTAAAAACCAGTTTCCAGCATCCGTAAACCCGAACAACGAAATCATTAGAATGGGCTTCTGGCCAGGCGGTGACAGGGATGGAAATCCATTTGTAAGGGCCAATACCACCTTAAAAGTAGCCGATGCTCTGCGTACCAGTGCAATTAAAAGCTACTATCTGGATGTTAGAAGGCTGAAAAGACGGCTAACTTTCAAGGGAGTAGATCAATTGCTGGCCGGCCTCGAATCCAAGCTATATAAGAACCTATTTCTGTTGGAACAAAGAGTTGAACTCTCTAAAAAAGATATATTAGACACGCTCGTAGAAATAAGGAAACTGCTCATTGAAAACCACAACAGCTTATTCCTGGATCTGGTAGATAAACTGATCAGTAAGGTAGAGTTATTCGGTTTGTATTTCGCTTCTTTGGATATCCGCCAGGACAGTTCGGTACATTGTGAGCTGTTGAAAGAAATAGCAGCAAAGACGGATGTTTTGCCTGACAATTATAATGACCTTTCTGAAAGCGAAAAAATAGAGCAGCTGCTCAATGTAAAATCCGAAGTTCCGGCTTCTGTCATTGACAACGACATTTATCAGGATACCTTGTACACCATCAATGCCATTAAACTGATCCAAAAAATTAATGGTGAAAAAGGATGTAACCGCTACATCATCAGCCACAGCACAAGTGCACTCAATATTATAGAAGTGTATGGCTTGTTTTTAATGTGCGGATGGCAGAAAGAAGCGCTTTCGGTAGATATTGTGCCCCTTTTTGAGACGATTACCGACTTAAAAAATGCCGGCGAAGTGATGAAAACACTGTACGAGAACAAAACCTACCGTAAGCATCTGGCAAAAAGGGATAATATTCAAACCATTATGCTCGGCTTTTCCGATGGCACGAAAGACGGGGGTTATCTGATGGCCAACTGGAGTATCTATAAGGCGAAGGAAGAACTGAGTCTGATATCCCAGGCATACGATATTCAGGTGGTGTTTTTCGATGGAAGGGGAGGACCTCCTGCCAGAGGCGGTGGTAAAACGCATCAGTTTTATGCCTCTATGGGCAAAAACATCTCCAATAAGGAGATTCAGTTGACCGTACAGGGACAAACCGTCAGCTCAAACTTTGGAACCATTGATTCTGCACAATTTAATATTGAGCAATTGATGCATGCAGGGATCAGCAACGCGCTTTTTTCCACCAGGGAAACCACGCTGACACCCGAAGAAGATGAATTGTTGAAGAGCCTGTCTGATGAAAGTTTTCTGGCATACAAGGCGCTTAAGACACATCCTGAATTTATTGAATATCTTAATTTTATCAGCCCGCTCAGGTATTATGCCGAAACCAATATTGGCAGCCGGCCTTCGAAGCGGAAATCGGGAAAACTAAATCTCGATGATCTGCGGGCCGTACCCTACGTCGGTTCATGGAGCCAGTTAAAGCAAAACCTTCCCGGCTACTATGGTGTAGGTTTGGCCTTTGAAAGACTGGAAGCGGCTGGAAAATGGGAAGATCTCAAAAAGCTGTATCAGCGGTCGCTATTTTTCAAAACTATGCTGGACAACTGCGAAATGGCCATGAACAAGTGCTTTTTTCCGCTTACTGCCTACCTGTCTGATCATCCTAAGTATGGCGAATTGTGGAAACTCATGTTTGAGGAGTTCGAACGTACCAAAAAGTATCTACTGAGGCTAACTGGTGCTTCTGAGCTCATGGACGATAAACCTGTTGATCAATTGTCTATTCAGATGCGGCAACGAATTGAAATACCCCTGGTGACTATACAGCAGCATGCACTGGCAAAAATTCGCGAATTGGAGGAGAATGGAGACAACGGCACCACGAAGAAAAACTACGAAAAAATGGTGATGCGATGTTCCTTCGGAATTATCAATGCTGAAAGAAACTCTGCTTAAAAACATACCTTTTACCCCTCTGTATTGTTTTTTGTGTACAGAGGGGTGACTTATTATTTCCGTTTCCTGCTTTGTCTGCCTGCACTGCCACAGTACTTCCTGGTCAGACTGCCATTGCTTATCAATCCTCACGAGGTTGAAGAGCCAGGCTCCTAACCTGAGTTCAATAAATGATTGCGTCCCGAGAAGAATGTGGGATTTATGCAGTGAACTTAAAATTTACTTCCAAAAAGTCTAAATTTTTCCATTATCTCACAGCGGATCAACCAAAAATCTGGACTAAAATTATCGGAAGCTAAATTCGGACTGAATAAATGATGTTTGATGCTGGCCTAATTCATTTTAGGTATTTTCATCAACAAATTGGATCAGAAATAAAAG
>CAZWQB010000195.1:0-6268 GCA_964636035.1 uncultured Roseivirgaceae bacterium | reverse complement strand
GGTTCAGTGGTTGCCATGGGTTCAAAAGTAAGGGGCGATACCACTTTAGGTCCTTACTCAAAGATAGGCGGCGAGGTTAGCAATTCTGTAATTTTTGGCTATTCCAACAAAGGGCATGAAGGTTATCTGGGCAATTCAGTGTTAGGGGAATGGTGCAACCTGGGTGCCGATACCAACACTTCCAACCTCAAAAACAATTATGCCAATGTGAAATTGTGGAACCATTCCAAAATGGAATTGGTGGACACCGGAAGGCAATTTTGCGGCTTGATGATGGGCGATTACTCGCGGTGTGGCATCAATACCATGTTCAATACCGGGACGGTAGTAGGGGTAGGAGCAAATATATATGGAGGTGGTTTTATGCCAAAATTTATTCCTTCGTTTAGCTGGAGCAGCGATACAGGTTTATGCTCATACCGGTTGGACAAATTTATGGAAACTGTGGAGAGAATCCTGAATAGACGAAATAAGATTCTGAATATTGACGAGAAAAGTATTTTAACCCATATCTTTAGCCACACAAGCAAATTCAGAAACTGGGAAACGTAAATCGGAATGCTGTTTTCAGAAATAGAAGGATTAAATAAGATCAAAAAGCACCTGATCAATTCGGTGCTTAACAATCATATCGCGCATGCGCAATTATTCTTAGGACCCGAAGGCAGTGCCAACCTTGCAATGGCGCTGGCTTTTGCGACTTATCTGAATTGTGAGGACCGGCAGGAAGATGACGCCTGCGGGCACTGCACCTCATGCACAAAAATCAACAAGCTGGTACACCCTGACCTTCATTTTGTCTACCCTGTCAGTTCCACAAAAAATAGCGCGGGGAAAGATTTGGTGAGCACCACATTTATAAAAGAGTGGAGAACTTTCCTAAAAGAACAACCCTACGGGCTCTTAAGCGACTGGAGCAATGCCTTTGGCGGGGAGAACAAGCAAGGTAATATTTCCAAAGCCGAGAGCCGAAATATTATTAAGAACCTCTCATTGAAAGCGTTTGAAGGCAGGTACAAAATTATGATCATATGGATGCCAGAATACCTGCATCCGACAGCAGCCAATGGAATTTTGAAAGTACTGGAAGAGCCTCCGGAAAAGACAATTTTTCTGTTGGTAGCCCATGACATGGAGAAGTTACTGATTACCATCCTTTCCCGAACACAAAAGGTAGTGATCCCTGCTTTTTCGGATGAAGAGGTGGAAGCTTACCTTAAAAACAGGCATGGGGTTGAAAGCACCCGAGCCAGGCAAATTGTACATATGGCCGATGGCAATATCAATGAAGCCATTCGCTTGCTAAATGAAACAGAAGATGATACCCACGCCATGTTCAGGGATTGGATGCGGTTTTGCTTTACACGGGATTTTACCAGAATGGTGGAGTGGGCTGAGGTTTACCAAAAAATGAACAAGCTGTCCCAAAAATCATTGCTGATGTACGGGCTTACGATGATGCGCGAAACCCTTATTGCCAATTACAGCCCCGGCAATTTGCAGCGGCTGCAGGGCGAAGAGCTGGACTTTGTAAAGAACTTCTCTAAAGTTATAGATGCCGATAAGCTGGAAAAGATTAGCGACAACCTCAATAGGGCCTACTACCATCTGGAAAGAAACGCAAATCCGAAAATTTTATTTGCAGACCTTTCGTTGCAAATAGCCGGCGTGATCAGAAGTTGAGCCCTGTAAAGTTCGAACTATGGTAAAGAAAAAAATCAAAAAGGTACTGATAGGACGAAGTGAAATCATCGACCTCCCTGAATTTGCTCTCCATAATGTAGAAGCCAAAGTGGATACCGGGGCTTATACCTCAGCTATCCACTGTTCGAAAATAAAAATTAAAAAAGAAGGTGGTAAAGACTTTGTCACATTTCATATTCCCGGCTCAAAAATACATGGCCTGGGTAAAAAAGTGTTTAAGACCGATGACTATGTATTGAAGAAGATAAAAAGTTCTACCGGGCACATGGAAGAGCGTTTTGTCATTACCACGCAGGTGTTATTATTTAACAAACTCTATAGAACAGAGTTCTCACTTACAGATAGGAGTTCTATGAAATTTCCGATTTTGCTGGGTCGTAAGTTATTGGTTAAAAGGTTTATTGTAGACGTTTCTACTACCAACCTCTCCTTTAAAAACCAGTTAATTACTTTTTAATATTTGATATGCGTATAGCAGTACTTTCCCGGAATCCGGATCTTTACTCAACAAAAAGACTCGTAGAAGCGGCGGTGAACCGCGGCCACGAAGCAGTGGTGATTGACCACCTGAAGTGTGATATCATCATTGAGCAGAATGGCCCGGCTATTTTGTATAAAGGAGAAAAAATTAAAAATATTGATGCTGTGATTCCCAGAATTGGCGCTTCTGTTACCTTTTACGGAACGGCAGTGGTGCGTCAATTTGAATCCATGAAAGTGTTCAGCGCATTGGAATCCCAGTCGATCGTCAGGTCGAGGGATAAATTGAGGAGCCTTCAGATTTTAGCCAGAGAAGGTCTGGGTATGCCCAAAACAGCGTTTACCAATTATTCCAGAGAAGAAAAAAACCTGATCGAAGAGGTGGGTGGAGCACCCCTGGTTATTAAGTTGCTGGAAGGAACGCAAGGCCTGGGGGTTGTGCTGGCCGAAACGAAAAAGGCAGCCCAGTCCGTAATAGAGGCATTTCATGGCCTGAAAGCGAGAATTATCGTGCAGGAATATATCAAGGAATCAAAGGCGGCGGACATCCGGGCATTTATAGTAGATGGCGAGGTGGTAGGTGCCATGAAGCGCCAGGGAAAAGAAGGAGAATTCAGGTCGAATTTGCACCGCGGCGGAACGGCAACAATCATCAAACTCTCGCGAGCAGAAAAGGCCGCTGCATTACGGGCTTCGAAGGCCCTTGGACTTTCTATTTCAGGGGTCGATATGTTGCAGTCTTCCAGGGGTCCTTTAATTCTCGAGGTAAATTCATCTCCCGGCCTGGAGGGGATTGAAAAAGCGACAAAGGTAGATATTGCCGGAAAAATAATTGAGTACATTGAACGCAACCAGTCTAAAAAGACAAGGAAGCGCCAGCCTGTAAAGGAATAGGAGGGTTTGATATTAGCTTATTTGTTTTATATTTTTGAAAAAATAAAAGTGAATAATGAATAAAATCAGGATTGGTACGAGGGGAAGTAAATTGGCACTATGGCAGGCGGGACACGTGGCCGATTTACTAAAACTTGGCGGGGTGGATTCAGAAATAATTCCTTTTGAAACTTTGGGAGACAAGGTTTTGGATGTGAGCATCTCCAAAATTGGAAGTAAAGGTGTGTTTACCGAGGAAATTGAAGTGCAACTTCAGCAGGGGCACATCGACATTGCTGTCCATAGCGCCAAAGATATGCCTTCCAGGCTTCCGGACGGCTTCAGCTTAATTGCATTCACAAATAGAGAAATTGTAAACGATGTGCTGATCAGCCATGATAAAGACTTTTCTCTGAGTAATCAATCCATTGTAGTAGGGACTTCCTCTACCCGGAGAATTGCCACATTAAAGAAATATTACCCACATGTAAAAACCGTTCCGGTAAGGGGAAACCTCCAAACCCGCATCGGTAAAATGGAAGCAGGACATTGTGATGCTTTGCTACTGGCTTATGCTGGAGTGCACCGAATGGGCTACGAATCTATGATTGTATCGCATTTGCCGCTTCATGAATTTACGCCCGCAGTAGGGCAGGGAAGTATTGCTGTTGAAGTATTTGAATCTCTGGCGGAAGATAAACTTTCGTTGGTCCGTAAGAGTGTCAATAATCCGGCTACAGAGGTCCGATTAACCGCAGAAAGAGCATTTTTGAGGAAAATGGATGGAGGATGTAGCATTCCTGTTTTCGGTTTGGCGACTATCAACGACGATTTGCTTGAAATTGAAGGTGGGATCATCAGCCTGGACGGCAAGGAAATGGTAAGGGAAAGCGTGAAAGGACCAATAGCTGATGCCAGGATGTTGGGAGAATCACTGGGAGATATTGTGCTGGAGAAAGGTGGAGAAAGAATTCTGAAGGAAATAAAAGCGCGCATTCAGCAAGAGCAGCGCCAGTAAGGATATCAACTTTGGGTTGTTGTAAAAATTGATTCTTTAAGTTTTATCCAATGCTGATTTTTGAAGAAAAGTAATTGACAATTTTATAAGACAAATCTCCGGCCACGCAAGAGGATTCATTTTATATCGGCTTAATGTGCGAAATCTGTTAAACAATCTATACGCTTTAAATATGAAATTTAATTATGTGAGTGGCATCATCGGATGCTTTTTAAGTGTAGCGTTTTTGTTTTCCTGTTCTACCGAAAAGGATCATTTGGTGACCATAGAAACAAAATTTGGTGACATGAAGATAATTTTGTTTGACCAAACGCCCCAACACAAAGCGAACTTCATAAAATTGGCCGAAACCGGGCAGTTTGACAGCACTATCTTCCATCGGGTGATCCAAAACTTTATGGTTCAGGGCGGAGATGTAAATGCCAAAGAAAATGTAGATACACCCATAGATTATACCATCGAGGCGGAATTTGTGGATACCCTCATTCACCAAAAAGGATATCTTGCCGCTGCCCGCATGGGTGATCAGCAAAATCCAACCAAGGCCTCCAGTGGCAGCCAGTTTTATATTGTGCATGGTCAAACATTTGCTGAAGAGGAATTAAGAAGCATTGTGGAAGGAGCCTATAGCAATGAATTGCAGAGACGGTTTGGAATGTTGTTGAGAATGCCTGAGTACAGTGATCTGCGCGAGGAAATCATTGAATTACAAAATGCTGGCGACATGGAGGGAATCTATAATAAAATAGAGCAGTACGAAACCGTTTTGGTGGAGCAGTTTGGGGCGATCAATAGAAAAACCCTCAGTCCCAAACAAATTGAGGCTTACACTACCATAGGCGGCAGCCCGCATTTGGATGGTGAATACACTGTTTTTGGTAAGGTAGTAGAAGGACTTGCTGTGGTAGATTCAATAGCAGCAGTTCCCACCGGACCGGGAGACAAGCCGCTGGAAGATGTGTACATGACAGTGAGCGTAGAGGAAGTAAGTAAGAAGAGAATAACTGAAGATTACGGCCATGTTTACCCCGGACAATAATCCGATGGTAATTTTATTGTTTCCTGCTTTTAAAACCTTATCTGACATTACATTATGAAAATATTAATTACAGGTGCAAATGGTCTGCTGGGCCAGAAGCTCGTCAAACTATTGCTGGCGGAAGAAAATATAAGCCTGGTAGCCACTGCACGTGGTGAAAGCAGGTTGAGTACCTATGGTGACGTAGCTTATGAGTCGCTGGATATTACAGACAGAGATGCGGTTTTGAGAGTGGTAGGGAAACATAAACCAGATGCCATTATCAACACTGCCGCTATGACCAATGTAGATCAATGCGAGTCAGAAAGAGCGGCCTGCGATGCATTAAATATTGATGCCGTTCGTTTTCTCAATGAAGCTGCCGAGCAAACGGGGGCATTTTTTCTCCACCTTTCCACCGATTTTATTTTTAGTGGGAATGAGGGACCTTATGATGAAGAAGGTGTCCCTGCTCCTGTGAATTATTATGGCGAAAGTAAGCGCCTGGGTGAAGAGGTTGTTCGCAACAGCAATACAAAATGGGCGATTGCCCGGACCGTGTTGGTGTATGGCATTGTACCGGATATGAGCAGGTCAAATATCATCTTATGGGTAAAAGGCAGTCTCGAAAGTGGCAAATCCATACAGGTGGTGGATGATCAATGGCGGACTCCCACGCTTGCCGAAGATTTGGCGATGGGCTGCTATCTGATCGTCAAAAATCAGGCTCAGGGGATCTACAACATCTCCGGCGGTGATATGCTCACGCCATATGAAATGGCTATTAAAACGGCCCGTTTCTTTAACCTGGATGAAACGTTGATCACTAAAACCGATTCTACCAAATTTACACAACCTGCCAAACGGCCACCGAAAACAGGTTTTATTATCGAAAAAGCGAGAAAGGAACTCGGTTATGAACCTCATACTTTTGACGAAGGTATTAGCATTGTAGCAGCGCAGACAAGCGCGATTCAGTAATTGTCTTACAAGTTTTTTAAAGAGCAATCCACAGCATTTTGGTATGGGTTGCTTTTTCATTTACAGTGCTTCTAATTCTACATTGAATTTGGCTTTAAAAAAATTTTGTCTACTTTAGGGAGGCGTTTATATTATTTAGAAGGGCTTGCTGAAAAAGTCTCAGGTGCGTCAGATACCAGGCGGCAAAGCGAAGA
>CAZWQB010000194.1:0-6378 GCA_964636035.1 uncultured Roseivirgaceae bacterium | reverse complement strand
CAGAAGTTCTCCACTTGCAGTAGTCATTGGCCTGAATCCAGCTTACACCTACTACGGGATAATACCTGAATCCGGGATATCTTAGGTAATGGTCAACATATGAATCATTAAAAGCCAAATCTTCTCTCCAAACAGTAGTGTCTGGCAAAGCGGACTGATAAAATTCGTTAGAGCTATCCAACTTTACATAATATAGATACTCCAGCCAGTGAATATTTGCTACCTCTGTTTCATCCATATAGAAAGAAGCTACAGTCACGGTACGCTCCAGATTGTCTCTGGTGCTTAGTAAATCCTGCTCTGATGATCCTAAGGTAGTACGACCGCCCTGGATAAACACCAAATTTGGTCCTTCTGGCTGTCCTCTGAATTCGTTTACCTGAAATCCTTCATCTTCATTATATGCAAGCCCTGTCGCGGTACTGGCAGGGCCCGGGTTTTCACTGGTAGGGTGACCCTTGGAGCATGAAGTGAGAATAGCCATACCGCACACAACAAACGATAGGCCTTTAATAACACTCACAATTTTGTTCATAACCTGTTTTTTTTTATTCATCAAAAAATGTAACACTCTAACACTTATAACCTGTTAACACTTTACCTTTTAACATTTTACACGCTGTTCAATTCAAGATTGAAACGCTAAATTGAGGTAATCTTTACTTAAATTAAAATAATTTAAAGCCGAAAAACCATTAATGTAAGATTAACACCAAAAATTGATGCTATTAATCCTCCTATTGCTAATTGGTTATATAACTATTTGAACTCCAAATATATTACGCTTTCATAGAAAAAAATTGATATAAGTCGTGCATTAATTACATTTCGTATAAAATGACTTATTTCTGCACAATTTCTAAATTCATTTCCTACAAATGTGGGCGACAGGTGTTGGAGGACGGCTTTTTTTACCCCTCCGAAACACGCACATCAAGCGCAGAACGCCCATTGTCGCACAAATATTTCCAGCAGCTAAATTATTGGAAGTATACCCATAATTCCCGATCGTACGCAAAAGTTCCTGTTGAGCAGGTCTTGCGTAAATATAACTGCGAAAGGCTTTCATCCGGCTTATTGTAGCAACAACTGAATTACGTTAAATGGGCTGAAGTTGCATTTCATTGAGGAAAGCAATGGCCTCCTCGATGCCTGCGACGTCCTCCACGATCAGCATCAATCTGTTCTTTTGCTCTTTCATTTTGCACTTCTTATTTTGTTGCTGCACAAACTGCAAAATATTGCCAAAAACTTCCGATTTATAATACCTTTCATTATCAGACCCTACAAAATAGCACCTCATCGTCTCATTTTTGATCGTGAGTTTTTCAAATCCAAGCTTTTCTGCCTTCCATCGCAACCTCACCGTTTGAACGAGGTCTTTCACCGGATCTGGCAAGGACCCGAATCGATCTGCCAATCCCTCGGTGAAAGCTTTCAATCCTTCCTCGTCTTTAATATTGTCCAGTGTGGAGTATAAGCTTAATCTTTCTGAAATGTTGCTTATATAAGTTTCAGGGATCAACAGCTCGAGGTCTGTCTCGATATTACAATCCTGCACCAGCGTTTTGAACGACTGCTTCACCTCGTTTTCAAAAAGGGCAGCAAATTCGTTTTCTTTCAATTCCTGAACCGCTTCATCGAGGATTTTGTGATACATGTCAAAGCCCAGGTCAGAGATAAATCCACTCTGCTCGCCCCCCAACAGATTTCCTGCGCCTCTTATGTCCAAATCCCGCATGGCTACCTTAAAGCCATCGCCAAGATCGGAAAACTCTTCCAGTGTGCTCAATCGCTTTCTCGCATCTGAAGACAAGCCAATGGTTGGAGGCGTCAATAAGTAACAAAAGGCCTTTTTGTTGGATCTGCCCACCCTACCTCGCATCTGATGCAGATCTGAAAGGCCAAACATATGCGCCCTGTTAATGATGATGGTGTTGGCGTTTGGAATATCCAGGCCGGATTCAATAATATTAGTGGAAATCAGTACATCATATTCCCCCTCAATAAATTTCATCATCACTTTCTCCAGCTTCTTCCCATCCATTTGTCCATGGGCAATACCGATGCGGGCATCGGGTACCAGCTTCAGCACTACATTTGCCACCTGATCAATGTCATTGACCCTGTTGTGTACAAAAAATACCTGTCCGCCTCTCCTCAGCTCAAAGCTGATGGCGTCTCTTATTATTTCTTCATTAAAGGAATGCAGCTCAGTAGTAACCGGCTGCCGGTTGGGCGGCGGCGTACCTATAATACTCAAGTCCCTTGCGCCCATTAATGAAAAATGTAAGGTTCGGGGAATGGGCGTGGCCGTAAGGGTGAGGGCGTCTACATTTACCCGCATTTCTTTCAGCTTCTCCTTTACTTTAACACCAAATTTCTGCTCTTCATCAATAATCATCAAGCCCAGATCCTTGAATTTGACGTCCTTATTCACAATCCTGTGGGTGCCTATTAATATGTCCACTTTTCCGTCAGCAACTTTTTGCAGGATATCCTTGATTTCTTTGGCGGACTTAAAGCGGTTTATGTATTCAACCCCAATCGGAAAATTAGACAGCCTGTCCTGAAATGTGCGATAATGCTGCATGGCAAGGATGGTCGTCGGCACCAACACCGCTACCTGTTTGCCGTCAGTTACGGCCTTAAACGCTGCTCTGATTGCCACTTCCGTCTTACCAAAGCCGACATCGCCACAAACCAGTCTGTCCATAGGATGAAACTGCTCCATGTCTTTTTTCACATCCATGGTTGCTGTGGCCTGGTCCGGGGTGTCTTCATATATAAAAGAGGATTCCAGCTCTGCCTGCAGGTAACCATCCGCACTAAATGCGTGCCCGGGTGCCGCTTTTCGCTTAGCATACAGATTGATAAGCTCCTGGGCTATATCTTTTACCTTTTTCTTAACCCGCTTTTTCTTGTTTTCCCAGTCCTGCGATCCGAGCTTGCTGACAGCAGGCGGCCCACCTTCCTTTCCACTGTATTTTGATATTTTATGTAGCGAGTGAATGCTGAGGTATAACAGGTCATCATCCCTGTAAATCAACCGAAGTGCTTCCTGCTCCTTGCCGTTTACTTCCACCTTCTCCAGCCCCACAAATCTGCCTACGCCATAATCTATGTGCACTACATAGTCCCCGGGGTTGAGACTTCGCAGCTCTTTTAATGTAAGTGCCTTGGATTTAGAATGCGATTTCTTTGCTTTATATCGATGAAATCTGTCAAACAACTGATGGTCGGTATAGCAGGTAATCTGCAATACTTTATCAATAAATCCTTCTCGCAATCCTATGTTCAGGCCTTGAAATTTCAGGAAAGGGTCTATTTCTTCAAAGATGCTGGTGAGCCTTTCTATTTGCTTTTCAGATTCTGCCGCGATCAGATTCACAAAACCCTTCTCCTGGTTATCAGCCAGGTTTTGAGCCAGAAGCTCAAAATTTTTGTTAAACGAAGGTTGCGCCTCAGCATCGAAAGTGAATACTGTACCGGATTTATAAAAGAAGCGCTTTCCAAATTCAACTTTTACATATTCCTTCAGCTGTGATTTAAAAGTCTTCTTATTTTCAAATAAATCCTGCGGATTAAGAACCACTTGCGTATTGCCGCTTTCTTTTAAGATGGTTTCAAAGTTTTCCTTTGCTTTTTCAAAATAAGCTTCTACCACATCCAGGCACTGCAATACGTCCTTGAACCAGAATTTCGTGCTCCCGGGAAGAAATTCAATGAAAGATTGTCGGCTCTCCTGCAAAAGGCGGGTTTGCACATTGGGGATAATGCTGATCTGATCTATCGGATCCTTTGACAATTGGCTGGCAGGGTCAAACGTCCGGATGCTTTCCACTTCATTTCCGAAAAGTTCGAGCCGGAAAGGCAAATCATTGGCGTAGGAATACACATCTATAATTCCACCCCGAATCGCAAACTGACCAGCCTCGTAAACGAAATCTGTCTTTTCGAAATCATAGGTCACCAACAATTCTGTTATAAAAGCTGTGTCTACCTTTTCTCCAACGCTTACAGAAAATGTATTCTCCTTCAATGATCGTTTGTTGATCACCTTTTCGGTCAATGCTTCCGGGTAGGTGACAATCAATTCTCCCTGTTTGGCCTTTTGGTTTATCTTGTTGAGGATCTCAGCACGCATAAGTATGTTTGCGTTTTCTGTTTCGTCAAACAAATAGGGGCGTTTATAAGAGGTGGGAAAAAGCAGTACTTCCTTTTCGGGGATAAGGCTCTGCAAATCACTATGAAAGTAAGCAGCTTCTTCCTTATCATGCATGATAAATACATGTGTTTGGTGCGTGTGCGAGTAAACAGCTGCGGCGATGGTAGCATCAAGGCTGCCTACCAGCCCCTTCAACTGAATTTCAGCTGCTTCATTAGAACGAATGCTATCGGAAATGGCTTTTACCAGGCCATCTTCAATATATATTTTTAAGAAATCATTTACTTTCAACTTCGAAAATATTATTTTAGATAAATAAAACGCACAAGAACAGTCAAAGTTAATAAATACTTGTTAACCTGCTTAAAATAAACACTGCGACTCTTATAAAGCGAAAAGGATTTTGGCACTACGGGCAGGCGGTAAAAATGAGGGCCGTAACTGCCGTGTGATAGCCTAACGGCTCAAAAAAGCCTGGTTATTGAAGAAAATTTGAGGTCTCAAGAAAATTCCATAAAAAAAGTTACAGGGTTGAAAAACTAGTAGCCGGCAAATGCGTTTCATATTTATACATTATTTTTTTATTTATCAAAAAAGGCAAGAAGTCCATGCAGGGCCAGGGGAACAACATCAAAAACAAGCAGCATGAAAGCACCTTTCAAAAAATTGAAAGGATGCATCCTCACAAAATGCTTTTGTATCTGGCCATCATTGGTAGCAGTCTTATCTTTCTATTCATGGTAATTGCCTATTCTATCAGCAAGCCTCAAAACGGCCTTCTTGAAGATTTCGTAATGCCAAAGGCTTTTGTGTTCAGTACTGTACTTTTAATATTTTCCGGTTTTATCTGCAGCAGACTCGAAAGTTATTATAATGAAGATAAAATTCACTCACTGAAAAAAGCATTGGGTCTGACCCTGTTTTTAGGAATATGTTTTGCAGTCAGTCAATATATCGGATGGGAAGAATTAAGGAATTCGGGCATTTATCTTGCCGGAAAAGCCTCTGGGTCTTTCCTTTATGTATTAACCGGGCTCCATGTAGTTCATTTGGTAGGTGGACTCATATTTCTTAGCTATCTCCTGGTAAATACTATCTGGGTTGCAAAAGATCCAATCCGATCGCTTATTATGGTCACCAACCCATATGAAAAAATTAAGCTTCAGATTTTTGCGATTTATTGGCAATTTCTCGACGTGCTTTGGCTCCTGTTGTTTTTCTACTTTTTGTTTGCGCTGTAATTTCCACGTCTCCTTCTTGTAAAAATTTGCAATGCCAACCGCTGGGCTGCTTCTTTCTTATGCAGTCATATGAATAGAACGCTGTCTCTACATTCTTTTCTATGGTAACATGAAGAAAAACAGCATCGGAAAATCCTCTTTACAGCTTTACTAAATCAACAAATGGATGTAATTTTCTAGTTCAGAATTGAAACAAGAATTTTACCCTCAGGTCTTTACCCTGTTGGTCTCTGTGCTGTCGTTCTAAAGCATTATTATGAAAAATATTTATCTCCTGCTCATAACCTGTTTTGCATTCCTGCACACAGGCTCACTTTCTGCTCAACAATTCACCCGGGCAGATTCTTTAAGAGGTACTTTAAACGAATTTAGAAGTGCTTATGATGTCACCTATTATGCTCTTGATTTGCGCATAGATCCTGAAAAGAGGTATATTCAAGGCTCCAACGCCATACATTTTGAAGCAATGGACGACTTTGAAAAAATCCAGCTGGACCTTTTCGCCAACATGCAAATCGATAGTGTAGTCTTCGAAAACAAAAACCTGACATTTGAAAGGGATGGCAATGCGTTTTTTGTAGATTTTCCTGCCGTTCAGCAAGAAGGCTCGTCGGGCGTGGTTACTGTTTTTTATCAGGGCCATCCTACCGTTGCAGAAAGACCACCCTGGGACGGTGGTTTTGTATGGCAAACAGATTCGCTTTCCCGTCCCTGGATTGGCGTGGCCTGCGAAGGAATTGGTGCCAGCTTGTGGTGGCCCAACAAAGATCACCTTTCTGATGAGCCTGATAGCATGCAAATTTCGCTCCAGGTGCCTACAGATTTGATGGCCGTCGCCAACGGAAACCTTCGAAATAAGACGGAAGTGGACAACAACTACACCCAATTTGACTGGTTTGTGAGCTATCCGATCAACAATTACAATGTAACGGTTAACATTGCTGAGTACGCCCACATTCACGACACCTA
>CAZWQB010000193.1:0-6411 GCA_964636035.1 uncultured Roseivirgaceae bacterium | reverse complement strand
CATTTTGCCCCTCTGGGGCAGCCGCTAACCAAGCTATTCATTACTACTGACCAGCGAAGCCGCTGGTCGGGATTTGTAATCACGACCCTTCTAAATGTAGCACCCTTCAACCGTTCTGGAAAAGGCATTTCGCAAATATTTACATAGGTAAAACAATATTGTTTTTTTCAGGAAGTTGATAATACAAATAAATCACTAAATTTGGGCATTTCTAAAGAAAACGTGCAGCAAGCTAAAAAATATAAAAAGAAGAAGAAACTGGGAAGCTATCCATACTGGAGTGTAGTTTTTAGCATTACGCTGGCACTTTTTGTAATTGGTTTGTTCGGAATGTTGTTGTTACATGCCAATCAACTGAAAGAATTGATCCGGCAGAATGTGGAAATTCAGGTGTACCTCACCAAATTTATCACCGAGAATGAACGCATTAAGATCAATAAAACCCTTGCCGGAAAAGATTTTGTCCTGCTGGAAGAAGACGTACCGCAGATTACTTATATATCCAAAGAAGAGGCTGCAAGGCAATTTATAGAAGACACCGGCGAAGATTTCACAAGCTTTTTGGGCGAAAACCCACTCAGAGATGCATATATTGTAAAAATCCGTTCCGAATATCACGATAAAGACCGGCTTTCTGGCATAAAAGAAGATATAGAAAATATTTCGGGCGTATTTGAAGTAACTTATATAGAAAATCTGATCAGTAGCATCAATGAAAATGTCACCAAAATCAGCCTTTTTCTGGCTGGTTTTGCGGTTATTTTATTAATTACCGTGATCATCCTCATTAATAATACCATTAAACTGGCGCTATTTTCTCAACGATTTTTGATCAGAAGTATGCAGTTGGTAGGTGCTACGGCAGGGTTTATACAGAAGCCCTTTATTTACAGGGCAACTTTACATGGCGTTTTATCAGGCGTCCTTGCCTCGCTTATGTTGATCGGCCTGCTCCAATATGCGAACCAGGAAATTGAAAATCTGTCTGAGTTACAGGATCCTCAGCAAATGTTGTTCTTATTTTTGGGACTGTTGTTGGTAGGCGGCATTATTGGCTTGCTTAGCACCTTCAGATCGGTCAGTAAATACCTAAAAATGTCATTAGACGAATTGTATTAATATGGAAAATAAAAATCGGCTTGCGTTCCGGAAAATGAATTATGTGCTCATGCTCGTGGGCTTAGCCACATTACTCATCGGTTTTGTTATTATGTCTATGGATAAAGAAGATTATGGCTTCGGATTTCTTGGCCTCACTCTGGGACCAATCGTTGTGATGGCCGGCTTCATCATTCAGTTTTTTGCCATTATGCATAAACCCAAAGAAGGCAAATGAGTGTAATTGAGGCGATAATTCTTGGCATTATCCAAGGCTTTACAGAGTTCTTACCCATAAGTAGCAGCGGACATATTGAAATTGGATCAGTACTCCTGGACGTTACCAGCTCTGATAATTTACTATTTTCTATTGTTGTGCATGGCGCTACAGCGTTAAGTACCATTGTAGTTTTCCGAAAGGATATCTGGGGTATCATCAAAGACGTCCTAAAATTTGAAATGAATGAATCTACTGAATTTGCCATTAAGATTTTTATTTCCATCATTCCTGTCGGATTAGTCGGTATTTTATTTGAAGAAGAAATTGCGGCATTTTTTGGTGGAAATATCTTATTGGTTGGTTCGATGCTAATTTTAACGGGCCTACTGTTAGGCCTTACCTATTATTTTAAGGGTGGAGATGGTAAGGTTACATACGCCAAGGCATTGATCATCGGTCTGGCCCAAGCAATTGCCATTTTACCGGGTATTTCCAGATCTGGTAGCACCATAGCTACAGGTTTGTTGTTGGGGGTAAGCAAAGAAAGAGCGACCAGATTCTCGTTTTTGATGGTGTTGATACCCATTCTTGGTGCTACACTTCTGAAATTTATAGACTATGTGGAAGATCCTTCTATAGCCGATGATATCAGTTTTAGCGCGTTAATTCTAGGTTTTCTAGCGGCTTTTATTGGTGGGCTTATTGCGTGCAGCTGGATGATTAAGATTGTAAAAAGAGGAAAGCTAATTTACTTTGCTATCTACTGCCTGATTGTAGGAACCATCTCCATCATTCTTTACCTGTAAAATGGAATACACGATCAAAGATTTTAATGCAGGAGAAGTAATCTTAATTGACAAGCCACTGGAGTGGACCTCTTTCGATGTGGTAAAAAAGTTGAGAAACAGGCTGAAGATTAAAAAAATTGGACATGCAGGAACGCTGGATCCGCTTGCTACAGGACTCTTAATATTATGCACCGGGAAGTTCACTAAAAAAATCAATGAATACCAGGACATGACCAAAGAATACACGGGAACCATGTTGCTTGGCAAAACCACACCTTCCGTAGACCTGGAAACTGCTTTTGACTCCGAAACTGACACTTCACACCTAAGCAAAGAATTGGTTGAAGCAGCAATAGCTCCTTTTTTAGGTGAAATACAGCAGGTGCCACCGCAGTATTCGGCGGTTAAAATTGATGGGGAGAGAGTCTACAAAAAAGCCAGAAAGGGCGAAGAGGTAGTAATAAACCCCAGAACAGTGACCATTCATGAGTTTGTGATCAACCAATATAATTTACCGGAGCTGTCTTTTAAGATTGTATGTTCAAAAGGCACTTATATAAGGAGTCTCGTGCGGGATTTTGGCGAAAGCCTGAAAACCGGGGCCTGTTTAACTGCTTTGCGACGTACAAAAATTGGTAACTTTGATGTGGACAATGCAAGCGATCTGGATGCATTTATCAGCAAATACCAAAAGGTGAGGTCCGACGTTAGTCAATAGCTCTTTTTTCGATTTTTTGAATTAGCACGACTTAGAAGACTTTTTAATGGAATGTCGTACTTATCCTCATTACACACTGAAGCAATTATAGGATGAAAATTTATGACGGTATAGACCATTTCCCCAGACTAAATTTTCCTGTAGTAACCATAGGAACTTTTGATGGGGTTCATGTGGGTCATCAAAAAATTCTTTCGCGGATCATAGAACTTGCCCGAAAGCATGGTGGCAAGTCAGTTCTGATTACTTTTTGGCCGCACCCCAGATTTGTCCTGAACAATGGCCACGGCGACCTGAAGTTGCTTTCTACCTTCGAAGAAAAAGCCTCTTACCTCAGAAAACTCGGCATAGATCACCTTGTAAAAATTCCATTCACAAAATCATTTTCTGAAAACAGCTCGGAAGCCTTTATCCAAAAAATACTGGTAGAAAAGATCGGGACCAGAAAGCTGGTGATTGGGTATGATCATAAATTTGGTAAAAACAGAGAAGGAAGTTTCGAACATCTAAAAGCCAACGAAGCGCAATACGGTTTCGAAGTAGAAGAAATTTCACGGCAGGACATAGATGACGTGGGTGTGAGTTCTACAAAAATAAGAAAGGCGCTGGAAGAAGGTGAAATAGATATAGCAAACGAATACCTGGGGAGGTTTTACAGCCTGGCCGGAAACGTCATAGCCGGGCAACAACTGGGGAGGAGTCTTGGCTTCCCCACTGCCAATATTCAGCTTATTGACAGCTATAAACTGGTTCCCGGTGATGGCGTGTACGCGGTAGAGGTCATGCATAAAGCCCATCTTTATCATGGAATGTTAAACATTGGCTACCGGCCTACAGTTGATGGGGTATCGAAGGTAATGGAAGTACATATCTTCAATTTCAATGAAGATATTTATAACCAGGAGATTAGAATATTTTTCGTAAAGAAAATAAGAAATGAAAAGAAATTCTCCGGGGTGGATGAATTAAAGTTGCAATTGATGCGTGATAAAGAAGCAGCAGAACAGATATTAACGCCCCGCCTTTAGTTTTTTCTTCGGAAGGGTATTTGCAAAATGTATCCCGGATTTGATTTACCATCTTAAATATTCAAACCCATATGATTGACAAGACAATTCCCTCTGCACAAGACGCCATTCAAATGATAAAGGATGGTGCTGTTATTATGTTGGGCGGATTTGGTTTGTGTGGCATTCCTGAAAACAGTATTAAAGCACTTCTAAAATCTGGTGTCAAAGACCTTACCTGCATTTCTAATAACGCAGGAGTGGATGATTTCGGCATTGGGCTGCTTTTGAAATCCCGGCAGGTAAAAAAAATGATTGCCTCTTATGTAGGTGAAAATGCAGAGTTCGAAAGACAGTTGTTGTCGGGGGAATTGGAGGTTGAATTGATTCCACAAGGTACATTGGCTGAAAGAATACGGGCAGGTGGAGCGGGAATTCCTGCCTTTTTTACGCCGGCCGGCTATGGTACTGAAGTGGCAGAAGGCAAAGAAGTAAGGGAGTTCAACGGAAAAATGTACCTGCTTGAGCAGGGCTTAACGGCAGACTTTGCGCTGGTGAAGGCCTGGAAGGGAGACACCGCCGGAAATTTGATTTATAAAGGCACCGCCAGAAATTTCAATCCAATGATGGCTACGGCGGGAAAAATTACCATCGCAGAAGTAGAGGAATTGGTCCCGGCAGGTGCGCTTGACCCAAACTTTATTCATACTCCGGGAATTTTTGTTCAACATATATACCACGGAGAAAATTACGAAAAACGAATTGAACAAAGAACTGTTACTAATGTACCGATTGGCTGATGTACCAATTTGATAATTACTGATTGCCTAATGTTCCGATTAGGGAATGTACAATTTTCAATGTCATGATCTTAAAATAAACAGTGCTGATCAGTTCATTAACTTGTTTGAAAAATCAATAAATAGCGTCATTGGTACATTAACTAATCAATTCATTGGTACATCAAGTAATTGGTTCATCGGTTCATAAGATTATTCGCACATTAATACATTTACAAATTAGCAAATTAGTATATGTCATTAGATAAGATAGGCATTGCAAAAAGAATTGCAAAAGAGATCAAAGACGGCATGTATATCAATTTAGGAATAGGAATTCCTACTTTGGTAGCCAATTATATCCCTGATGAAATTGAAGTCGTACTCCAGTCTGAAAATGGGCTTTTGGGGATTGGCCCCTTTCCCACGGAAGAGGCGGTAGACGCCGATTTGATAAATGCCGGTAAGCAGACGGTTACAATGAGAGCCGGATCAGCACTTTTCAGTTCTGCGGACAGCTTTGGCATGATCCGGGGAGGGCATGTACACCTCACCATCCTGGGTGCCATGGAAGTTTCTGAAAATGGAGATATTGCTAATTGGAAAATACCGGGAAAAATGGTAAAAGGCATGGGCGGGGCCATGGATCTGGTCGCCTCAGACGCCTACATTATCGTGGCGATGCAGCATAAAAGCAGATCAGGCGAATCCAAATTATTAAAGCGTTGTTCATTGCCTATCACGGGCATAGGCTGTGTAAATAAAATTGTCAGCGACCTGGCCGTATTGGAGGTACTACCTCAGGGAGGCTTTAAGTTATTGGAAAGAGCGCCGGGTATTACTGTAGAAGAAATTAAAGCAGCAACAGAAGGTAAACTTTTTATAGAAGGTGACATCCCGGAGATGCGAATTTAAGCTTAATGCTGCAATCCTTTCGGACGTTTTTACGTATGCATTTTTTAATTTATTGATAAAGAATATGACGGACAACAAGTTTAAAATCCTCAAACCTCATTTTTTACTATTTACTTTAATGCTGCTCCTTTTTAGTGGCTGCGATAAAAACAACAACTTCAATGTGTTTTCCATTGAAGACGATCAACAACTAGGCTTGCAGGTAAGGGATGAAATCGCCAGCAATCCGCAGGAGTTTCCGCTTCTTCCAATTGAAGAATATCCCGAGGCCTATGCCTATCTGAACGAAATTGTGGATAAGATTTTAGTGTCTGACGATATTGGCTATAAAGATGAATTTGCATGGGAGGTGAGAATTATTGACCAGGATATTTTGAACGCGTTTGCCGTACCGGGTGGGTATATTTATGTGTATACTGGCCTGATAAAGTACCTGGATAACGAGGATGACCTGGCGGGTGTTTTAGCCCACGAAATTGCACATGTAGATCAACGCCATAGCACGCAACAACTACAAAAGCAATATGGTATACAGATATTGCTCAGTGTGGCATTGGGTAACGATGCAGGTCAACTTGAAGAAATTGCAGGCGCTTTGGCTGGCAATTTGGCTGGATTAAAATTCAGCAGGGATGATGAGCGCGAAGCGGATGAATTTTCCGTGCGTTATTTGGAAGAAACTGATTACCAGTGCAACGCTGCATTTTCCTTCTTTCAGAAAATGATTGATAATGAAGACGGAGGTGGTACACCAGCATTCCTAAGTACACACCCTGACCCTGAGGAGAGGATTGCTGATATAAACGCTACTGCGGATGAGCTTGGATGTGATAAGACACCGCTTGCCCCTGCATCTTATCAGGATTTTAAAAATAGTTTGCCATAA
>CAZWQB010000192.1:0-6483 GCA_964636035.1 uncultured Roseivirgaceae bacterium | reverse complement strand
TTAGTAGCTAAAGTAATAAGGTTGTACCTGAACGCTCAGACTGTTTGTATTTCCGGCTGGCGGATTGGCAAACCCTCTGACAATTAGTGTATACACCCTGCCTTCAACAAAATCAAAATTGTCTACACTGGTAAGCAATTCCTCGTCTGCGCCTGATAGCACCTCGAAGCTAGTCTTGCCCGCATCAATTTGCTTAAACTCGGAAACCTCTTTGAAAGCAACATCCTCAAATACCGCTGTGCTGTTATCATCATCTTCTGCCAGGTTAAATGCAGGTGCATCCGGCGACAAATGAACCACACGAATTAAAGCTTTACCTGCTTCTTCATCTGGTATGTTGTCTTCTATTACCATCAGTTCTACAGCGTTTGCATCATTACCGGCTATGAAAACAGAATATAGCGAATCAGCTTTCAGATTTACAGTAGTATCAGCCAGAGAATTCGCTGCGTTGTATGGTGTGACCTTTAAATCGCGCTCACCAGGATGAAAAGGCATATATCCACTAAAATCGCTGTATTCAAACCCATTGAAACCGATCTTGTTAGCGTCAGCATACACGTCTACATCGGTCAGTCCCGGGGCACCATGATAAAGCGTTACATATGCAGTAGGAGTTCTTGGCACTACAGTTCCGTTATCGTCATCCAAACAACTTGTCATAGCAACCGTCATAATGGCCAGCATAGACATCCAAATTGTCCTAAAATGTAGCTTATTTTTTAACACGTTTCTCATAATGTAAATTGGTTTTTTGATTAATTAGTAAAATAAATAGTATTCCAAAAACAAAAATAAAGTTTTGTTTTTCCTCCCTTATATGACACGCGCTTTTATGAAATAGTTGGAGGAAGTAAAAAAAAATTCCTCCTTAGAAAATGTTGCATGGTTTTGATCTTATTCTTTTAACTTAATATTTCTATTCCAGTCGCTCGGGGTAATATGGGACTAGTTGTGCTGAGGTATTATAGTTTCTTCCACAGCAAACCAATCGACCCGGATTCAAGCAATCCTTTAATATTTTTAAGAGTTTTCAAGAATAATTTTCAAAATATGATATTGCAAATAATGTACCAAAAGTAGGTTTAATATGTAATAAAATTAGGCGTACAGCCTTCGTTGGCGACTTGGCCATTCACTGTTTAAAACAAATAATAATTGTAAATCATACACTTGCATTGTACATTTGTTAGCCTCGAAATCAGCCTATTGCCGAGCACGGAAAGGGTTGTTGCTTTAGATATAATACAAACACATGAATAATAAAAAAGCTTTCCTATTTGACCTTAACGGAACAATGATAGATGACATGCATTTTCACCTCGAAGTATGGCATGAAATTATAAACAAGGACCTGGAGAAGGAAATGAGCCTCGAAGCAGTAAGGGGACATATGTACGGAAAAAACCATGAGCTGCTGGTGAGGGTTTTTGGGAAGGATCGCTTTTCCTTAGAGGAGATGGATGAAATATCGCATAGAAAGGAAGTACGGTATCAGGAGAAGTTTAAACCACATCTGAAATTACTACCCGGACTTCAGGAGTTTCTGGAGGCCGCTCATCAGAAAAACATTCAAATGGCAATAGGTTCGGCTGCCATTCCATTTAATATTGATTTTGTACTGGACAACCTCGGGATCAGGCACTATTTCAAGGCCATAGTAAGCGCCGATGATGTGCAGGAGAGCAAGCCACATCCTGAAACCTATTTGAAAGCAGCAGAAATTTTGAAAGTAAAGCCAGAGGATTGCATTGTATTTGAAGATGCTCCCAAAGGGGTGGAGGCGGCTCTGAATGCAGATATGCATGCTGTTGGTATCACCAATATGCATAGCCAGGAGGAGTTCGAACAATATTCAAATGTGCTATTCTTTGTTGAGGATTACAATGGCCCCGAGATGAAGGCTTTGCTTAACGACTAGAGAAGCAATTCAACTGCGTCGGTTAAAGGCAAAAAATTGCACGTTTTATGAACCGGAGTTCAGTTATTAAGAATGTAAAGATATTTTTATATAATTGTAATGCCGCAGGCAATGGTGTATTTGCTGAGGTTTCCTGAATCGGAAACTATAATTTTTAAGTTGGTTTGGTTAGAAAAAACTCACCTGTCTAAGAGAGATATTTTGAAATGAAAAAATACGAGGGACAAAAAAGATTGCTCGTCGCCGTCGATTGTGTCATATTTGGATTTGATGGCGAAAACTACCGGATCCTTTTAATTCACCGGGGATTTGCACCTGAAAAAAACAAATACAGCTTGATGGGAGGTTTCCTGAAGCCAGATGAGAGCCTGGATGAAGCGGCTAATCGGATCCTGCACCAGCTTACTGGCCTGGAAGATGTTTACATGGAGCAACTGCATGCTTTCAGCAGTCCTGACCGCGATCCGGTGGAGAGAACCATTGCGGTGACCTATTTTGCCCTGATTGATATTCAAAAGTATGAGAAGCAGTTAAGTGAAGATTTCCGGCCGGAGTGGTTTTTACTAAAAGAAATGCCCAGTCTTATATTTGACCACGAGCAAATGGTAGACATGGCACTTGAGAAGCTACGCTATAAGGCAGCTTCTCACCCAATTCTGTTTAAGTTGTTGCCGGAGAAGTTTACCATTCCGCATTTACAGGCGCTTTACGAGGGCCTCTATGACACAACTTTCGACAAACGAAACTTCATCAGGAAATTGCAATCAACCGGCCTCCTCATCAAACAAAAGGAAAAGGACAAAGAAAACTCAAGAAAGGGAGCTTTTTACTATTCCCTGGATCAAAGCAAATACATGGAAGATTTTGAGGCTTTTCTGAATTTTATTCCCAAACCCGATAAGATTCTGTCGTAGCAAAATGGTCGGGTAAAATTGATAACCATGTAGTGATGGATCCTGCAACATCCGCCTTTAATCCAGCGCTGAACCCTGAAACCTTCAACCCTGAACCACGAACCACGAACCCTGAACTTTAGCCCAAAATAAAATATATTTTACCATTATTTTTGATTTAAATATTTAAGTGTTAAATTGACACCATTAATTTAAAAGCATAATTGTGAGAGATAAAATATACGTGATAGGGGTAGATTATGGCACTGATTCGGTACGATCGGTACTTGTTGATACAGCCAATGGTGAGGAAATTGCTGCTGCCGTTTACTACTATCCCCGATGGAAAGAAGGTCAGTTTTGTGATCCTTCTCGAAATCAATTTCGTCAGCATCCGCTAGACTACGTGGAGGGACTTGAGCAGACCATTAAGGAATGCATTAATAAAGCAGGAGGAAAAGAAATAGCTTCCCGCGTAAAAGGCATTTCTGTTGACACAACAGGTTCTACCCCCGTTGCCGTTGACCAATCAGGCACTCCGCTTGCACTAAAGCCCGAATTTAAAGACAATCCAAATGCGATGTTTGTGCTGTGGAAAGATCATACCGCTATCAAAGAGGCGGATGAAATCAACAGACACGCAAACGATTACGACATCAATTACCTGAAATACGTGGGTGGAATTTATTCTTCCGAGTGGTTTTGGGCCAAGTTGCTTCATGTATTAAGAGATGATGAAGCGGTAAGAAATGCCTGCTATTCCTGGGTAGAACACTGCGACTGGATTCCATTTTTGCTTTCCGGTGGAAATAAAGTCGCTGAAATGAAAAGAAGCCGCTGCGCCGCGGGACATAAATCATTATGGGCAGAAGAATTTGGCGGTTTGCCGCCCGAGGATTTTTTCGCTTCTCTGGATCCTCTTCTCAGCGGTTTTACAGAAAGGTTGTTTACTGATACGTATACTGCAGACGAATCTGTGGGCAATCTAAGCCAGGAGTGGGCAGAAAAGTTAGGGCTGTCAACCGATGTGGTTATTGGCGCCGGCGCCTTCGATGCGCATATGGGGGCAGTGGGCGGACAAGTAGAACCTTATTACCTAAGCAAGGTAATGGGCACCTCTACCTGCGACATGTTGGTGGCACCTGCGGCAGAGGTGGAAAATACCATGGTAAACGGTATTTGCGGCCAGGTGTCAGGTTCGGTAATCCCTGGAATGATAGGCATGGAAGCAGGACAATCTGCCTTTGGTGACACCTATGCCTGGTTTAGAAAAATTCTATTATGGCCACTTAAAAATCTGCTTTCTCAATCGAAAGTTATAGATGCCGCAACCGCTGACGCACTCTACAATGAAGTGGAAGACAGCATGATTCCGGAACTTACGCGACAGGCAGAAAAGATCGAATTGACGCTAGAAACCGAATTCGCGGTAGATTGGTTAAATGGTCGGCGAACGCCTGATGCAAATCAATTGCTGAAGGGAGCGGTTGCTGGTTTAGGTTTGGGCACCGACGCACCCTCATTGTTTAGAGCTTTGGCAGAAGGAACCTGTTTTGGGGCCAAAAAAATTGTAGACAGGTTTAAGGAGCAGGGTATCCCTGTGAAAGGGCTGATAGGTTTGGGAGGTGTTGCCAAAAAATCGCCATTTATCATGCAGATGATGGCAGATGTAATGAACATGCCGATCAGAATCCACAAATCAGAACAAACCTGTGCCATTGGTGCGGCCATGTTTGCGGCAACCGCAGCTGGTGTCTACGGAAAAGTAGAAGATGCGATGGAAGCGATGGGACAGGGTTTTGACGCAGAATATTTACCAAACCAGGATCGCGTAAAACTTTATGCTGATCGGTACGCAAAGTATTCTTCCCTGGGCGAATGCCTGGAAGCGGATGCTTCAAAATAATAACAAACAACAAACACATCATAGGAAATAACCATGTCGCTGCTCATTTTTGAGGGCTTGGAAATAGTCGGAGGGATCTTGGGCGAGGATAAGGTTTCCGATGAATTTGACGCTAAAAGAGACTAGTTAATAAAAAAGCAAATATGAATAGCAGCGATTTTCAGGATATCCGGCAGGCAGCTTATGAGGCAAACATGCAATTGCCTGAATTGGGACTTGTATTGTTTACTTTTGGAAACGTAAGTGTTGTGGATAGGGAGAAGGGGGTTTTTGCTATTAAGCCCAGCGGTGTGCCCTATAAATCACTATCCCCTGAAAAGATGGTGATTGTGGACTTAGATGGAAATACTGTGGATGGCGATTATCGTCCCTCCTCAGATACCAAAACACATGCCGTTTTGTATAAGCATTGGGACAAAATAGGGGGAATTGTACACACCCACTCCACCTATGCCACCTCCTGGGCTCAGGCACAAAGGGCTATTCCCATTTATGGAACTACCCATGCAGACCATAATACCGCTGATATTCCTTGTGCACCACCCATGAGCGATGAGATGATCAGGGGCGATTATGAATATCAAACCGGATTCCAAATAATGGACTATTTTAAAGAAAAAGGAATCAGTTATGAAGAGATGGAAATGGTACTGGTAGGAAATCATGCGCCGTTTACCTGGGGAAAAACTGCTGAAAAGGCGGTATATAATAGTGCAGTGTTAGAAGAGGTAGCCAGGATGGCCCTGTTTACTGAACAAATAAACAACGAAGTGCCACGCTTGAAGCAGGCGCTTATCAACAAGCATTACGAAAGAAAGCACGGGCCTGATTCTTACTACGGACAGGAGTAGTGGGAAGATGGAAGTGGGAAGATGGAAGTTGGAAGTAGGAAGATGGAAGTAGGAAGATGGAAGTTGGGAGATGGAAGTGGGAAGTGGTTTAAAAATTAAGTCTAATGTTGTTTAGAGTTCAGGGTTCAGAGCCTACACACACTCAAGTGAGGCAATCTGTTTGTAGAATGGGTAATTATTTTTGTTCAATTGGTTTACATTATGAGTACCCCCAGGCCCCATAGGGGCAACCTGTTTGTAGAAAATATAATAGTGAGGAATACGCTCCGTAGGTGCGTCCTGTTAATTAGTTGGAAGATGGAAGTGGGAAATTTGTGGGAAGCAGGGTCAGGAAACAGCGAAGGCCGCAAGCGAATAGTTGAAGTCATGCCGACAAAGGAGGCACCTTCTCTCGAGTAAAGGGGCAAGGTGAGAATTTGGAAGTGGCAGGATTGAAGATACTAGATATAGATATTTGACATCAGTTGGACCATAAAAAAAAGTGTCAACTAAAATCAGGACATGACAGGGAAGATTGGAAGAATCATAGGTCGCGATAAAAGTCAAAGGCATAAGCTAAAAAATAACGGGTGGTTTAGTAAGCCCAATGTCATTCATGGCTCCCTGCTTCAGGGGAGCTGTCTTGGGCGTAGTCACGGGGCTGAGGGGGTCGATAGTTCAGAGTTCAGAGTTCAAGGTTCAGAGTTAATAGTTTGAAGTTTGAGGTTTAAGGCTTAATGAATTTTGCGGAGCAGGGGGAGCTTCCTGGGGTTGCTCTCGGGTTAGGGTTCAATTATTCAGGGTCCCTGGTTCAGAGCTCCTGGTTCAGACTTTGAAGAATTTAACCCTGAAAGGGTGGCAATATTATAGCAAATTTATCGGTCGATAATTAACCCCGTAGGGGTGTCACAGGTATCGACGAAGTTGGAAAAT
>CAZWQB010000191.1:0-6620 GCA_964636035.1 uncultured Roseivirgaceae bacterium | reverse complement strand
CAGCGAGCTCCTCGTGCGGTCTGGACCGGGCTCGAACCGGCGACCTTCCCGGCATTTCACCGGGACAGGCATTCTAACCAACTGAACTCACTGATGCAACAAAAAAAAAGCCCGCCGATGTGAATCAGCGAGCTCTTCGTGCGGTCTGGACCGGGCTCGAACCGGCGACCTTCCCGGCATTTCACCGGGACAGGCATTCTAACCAACTGAACTCACTGATGCAACAAAAAAAAAGCCCGCCGATGTGAATCAGCGAGCTCCTCGTGCGGTCTGGACCGGGCTCGAACCGGCGACCTCCTGCGTGACAGGCAGGCATTCTAACCAACTGAACTACCAGACCTTTTTTACTTTAAAAGTTCAAAACTTATTTTGATTACCTTTAAAGTGATGCAAATGTAAAAGCATAATTTTTCATTTGCAAACACTTGGTAAAATTTTTGAATATAATTTTATTCGCCTTTTACTAGTCAGAATTTATGTTCTGAGCATCAAGCACTTTGCTGTACAACAATTCAAGAAAAGAAGTTACCTCCTCAATAGAATCGAGGCGGAAGCTTGCTGCGGTGTCCTGTCCATGCGATCCTACCAAGATACCCACCCCTAAATTTTGTATTGATTTCAAGGCATCTTCATCCGTTATGTCATCTCCTATAAATACGGGCATGTATCGCTCGTTGCCGAAATTCATCGTTTTCAATAACCAGGTGATCGCTTTTCCTTTGTGCCAGTCTGCAGCAGGTTTCAATTCCAAAATTTTTTTCCCCTCTCCCCTTTTAAGCTTTTCATGGTTGGCCAGCTCCTTGTCTACCGCCTCAATCACCTTTGCAACATCCTCCGCCTCTACATTTCGATAATGGACCGCTATGGCATACCTCTTTCTTTCCACAACAGCCCCGGGAATGGCCGCCAACTGTTTCCGTAGATTTTCATCCGCCTGTTCAAGGTCTCTGAGGACCTCTTCTCCCTCCGGAAGCTGAAAGCTGAAATTATCTGGTCCGCTGATGTCATAACCATGCGACCCCGCATAAATCAGATTTTCAAAGCCAACTTTTGTCGCCACATCCATTCTGTCTCTTCCACTCACAATGGCCACTGTTGTACAAGATGCAAGCTTTTTGAGGATCTCACGTGTTTCATCTGACATCACAGCCATCTCAGGATTCGAAACGATTGGAGCCAAAGTGCCGTCATAATCTAAAAAAACCACGGGATCACGTCCATCTAAAAGATGAAACACTTCATCAATCTTGCGCAAAGCATGTGGTAGCACTGCCAGAGAATTTCCAGGAGTTGTGGACATAGGTATTTTTGAATTTAACATTGGGTTTCGTGACCGGGAAAACTTACCTCATTCAGTTTTGCAATATGATCTAATCGTATCGATTCTCCTGTATCTAGGTACAGGAACTCTTCGCCCCCTGTTGTTTCAATATTTTCTATAATTCCGATGGTACTTTTTGATTCGCCGGAACGGGTAAAGTAGTCGATGTGAACACGCTCCTTTTTACTGGCGGCAGCTTCTAATTGATCATGGTAGCCACAATCAATGGGTTTATATGTCGTCTTCATTCTAATGTCTGTTTGTTTATGTTATTTAAACTGTCTGCAAGCACAGAAGTTTAACACATTCTTAAAGTATTACTTTAAGAATCGCTCTCAGATTATCGAATACAAAGGAGCCTACCAAAAATATTTGAGCCAATAGGTGCATCATTGACCGTAAAAACCCGTAACAACTACGTCAAAAGGCTTTTTTGTAGTGCCACAGCGAGAAGAGCGAAGTATCCCTCCGAGCCGTGCCCAACCTGCTCCCTATCCGTACTAAAGACTGCATAGACCTACTTAATCACGGGCTCGGGCAGCAGCAGAAAGCTCTTACAATCGAAATTAGCAGGTTAGCGAAAAGGCTCAACTTCTTCAAGGCAGTCCCAAAAAGGCAATATGGCATCACTAAACGTGGGATATTAGACGCGCACCCCTATTACCAGCATATCGTCCGTTTGCTCAAGATTCCCCTTCCATTCATTCATGCGGTTTTCAATTTCCTTTTGCTGCTCGGCCATAGAAAGGGGCTGGATATCAGCCAACAACTCCTTCCATCGGCTATTCATAAACTTTTTATCCAATTTTTCGCCAAACTGGTCTGTAATCCCGTCTGAGAAAAGATAGAAGGTGTCATCATCTTCAAAGTTGATATTGTGGTCCTCGAAATTCTTTTCCTGGCGGTTGAAAGTACCCCCAACAGAATACTTGCTACCTTTTATGTAACCAAACTCCCCGTTTTTGAAATAGTATAAAGGTCTTTTCGCCCCGGAAAACACCAATTCCTTATTAATAGTATTGTATAGACAAACCGACATGTCCATACCATCGTTTTTATTCAGATTAAAATTCTGCTGGTGCAGGGTATTTAAAACGCTCTTATTCAACTCGTACAATATTTTCGAAGGCAGGTAAATATCATGCTCCAGCACGATCTGATTCAGCATTGAATTACCCATTACCGTCATAAATGCACCAGGTACGCCATGACCTGTGCAATCGACCGCTGCCATTACCAGGTAATTTCCCTTCCCTGCAAACCAGAAAAAGTCTCCATTGACGATATCGCGCGGTGTACAATAAATGAACGCGTCCTTGAAAACCTTATCGAGCATGCTGGTATCAGGTAAAATGGCTTCCTGTATGCCCTTGGCGTAGAGAATACTATCCAAAATGCTGAGGTTTTTGTTGGCAATCTCCTGATTTTGCTTTTCCAGCAACTCGTTTGACTTCTGCTTAAAGTGATACTTATGATACAGCACGCCAGCCATAATGAGGATCAGAATTAAAGAGCCCATTAAATAGTAGCTCATGGTTTTGTTTTGGGAGAGGTTCAAATTGCGGATTTCAGCTTCCTTTTTTAGCAACTCTATTTCCTTTTCCCGTTTTTGTATTCTATAATCTGTCTCTATTCGCGCTATTTTAATAGAACTGCTTTCATTGATTACAGAATCTTTGTTGATGGAGTATAATTTATAGTAATCCAGCGCCCTTTCAAAATTTCTAAGACCACTGTATGCATCAGAAAGCCCCCTGTAGCTTTCCTGGATATTGATTACGGCTTGTGCTGCGGTCCCGATCTGTAAAGCCTCCTGATAGGTGTTCAATGCGAGTCTGTAGTTTGCCATTTTCAGGTGCACTTCTCCAATATTGTTCAACAAAGACGCTTTTTCGTAGCTCCCCAGCGCATCACTCCTTGCCAGGGATAAGTTGAGGTAATATAATGCAGAATCAAACTGAGATTTGGCTGTGAAGGTTTGTCCCAGGTTGTTAAGGGATTTTACTATTCCTTCTTCGTTCTGAAGGCGGGTATCTATTTCAAGCGAACGATTAAAATAATTAATTGCCTCATCCGTATTATCCAGTTGAAGGTATATCAACCCGATATTGCTCAAAGTATTGGCCATGAACATGGAATCTCGGAACTCCTCTTTGATAGAAAGTGCCCTTTTATAATATTCAAGTGCCTTTTCTTTCCTTCCTATTTCATCAAAAACAATCCCCAGGTTGTTATACGCCTGCGACATCCCTTTGATATTATTCCTTTCTTCTTCAATACGCAGCGCCTTTATAAAATTCTGAATCGTCTTTTCATAATCTCCAATGTTATAGTAAGCTATACCTAAGTTTTGTAGTCCTTCAATTTGTAAATCCAGGTCGCCCGACTCCTGACTCATTGCCAAAAATTGCTCCCCGAAATCAATAGACATCTGTGGTGCATAATTTCTCGTGTTATAGGAAATCTTCAATAATACGTCCATCTTTTCTCTCCCCTTTAGCCCTTCAATTTGGTTTTGAAGACTGTCGACGTTCTGAGAAAAGGCAGATATTAATAGTACAAACAGAAGAAAACAAATAGAAATAATCTGTTTCATTATAAATAGTTAGCATGCATAAAATGCACCAATTTAGCCTGAAAGATATAATTTTTTTTTTGTTTAACACAAGCTAAAGAGGCCTGATTACTACATTGTAATGAATATTACCTCCTATTTCGAATAAAAGTCTCTAAATTGCTCAAAGTTATTTTATCAGCAGCATTTTCGTCTTAACAGAATAGGATAAATCAAATATTAATTAAACTTAATCGTGGATCAAGTTATTGAATATTTCAACGCAGGCATGGCGAGTTGTAGAGATGGAGACTACCTTGAGGGAATTGCTTCGTTCGACCTTGCGCTTGCCATTCATCCTACGCACCTGGAAAGTATATATAACCGGGCTAAAGCAAAATATAAAGTCGATGCTATGGATGGATGTCTGGCGGATTTTAACCTGGCCATAGAAATTGCCCCAACGAAGGCAGATTTCTACAGTGAGCGGGCTGTGGTTTATTATCGGTTAGAGCGAAAAAAAGAGGCGCTGGAGGATCTTACGAAGGCAATTGACCTGGATTTAAACAACCCTTACCGGTACGCTTCCAGGGCTTTTATCAAAGATAAATACGGAGATTTACAAGGGGCTATTGCCGATTACAACAAGGCGATTGAACTCGACCCCGAAGATGCCATTTCCTACAATAACAAGGGGCTTGTGGAGGAAAAGCTAGGTTTAAAAGATGCTTCGATGGAGAGTTTTCGAAATGCGGACAGACTAACAGGATATAGGGAGTCTGGCTCCGCTGAGGAGACGCCCAAAGCGTCCAAAAAACAAGATTTTTCTCATGTAAGATCGAAGGAGGAGGTGCAGAAAAATAAGTCTTCAAAGTGGGAAATAATAAAAGCGATATTCAACTCCAGAGAAGGCAGAAATGAGTTTATCAATTTTGTTCTGGATTTATTGAAAGGCAAAAAATCGAATGTTTAAAATGGTCTTTGGATGCTCTCTACAAACAATTGTTCTTCTCCCTCATGGAATCTATAATTTGAAATTAATGTTAAATTGCCAATTAAAACCGGGCGAATCGATCTTTGGAAGGTTATTTACTTTCCTAAATTATTCTGCTCTACATCCATAGCTATATGAAATAGCCATAAGCGGAAGCATACCCACTGAAAATGTCCGAAAGACTCCGGACTCTTACGGAGAATATTGAATGCTCAGGTATTCTACCTCGGTTCTACGGGTTCTAAGCTATTCCATCTGGCGATTAAAAAATAAATTATATACAGATGAAATAATCATAAGCCGAAGCATACCCGAACGAAAATGAATAATTGAAGTAGGGGAGCCGAGAGTTATTTCGAAAGGAAGTAGATTATTCCATCTGACCATTAAAAGACAATTATATACAGATGAAATAACCATAAGGGGAACCATACCCACCGAGAGTGAATAAATGATCTCGTGGAGCCGGTATTATCTCAAAAGTAAATAGGTTATTCCATCTGACCATTTAAGAACAAATTATATACAGATGAAATACAGTATCCTTTTGCTCCTGACCGCCTGTCTCTTTTTTTTCACTTGCGGCAGTCATGAGGCTTTCGGACAGGTTGAAAGACAGCATCCCGAGGTAAATAAATTGATGGAGCAGGCAAAAATGAAAATGGCTGAAGGCGATTTTCAACAGGCAAATTTGGTTTTCAGGAAGATGTTGGCATTAAAGACTGTGCTTCCTACCGAAATGAGCTACCTATTTGCAGAGACCTTATTTAAAGTAGGTCAGTATGAAAATAGCATGAACTTCTTAAAAAAATACCAGCAGCTCACCGACAGGGGCAGCGACTATTACCCGCTCTCGCTGGAACTTGAAAAGCAGTTAAACACCAAGCTCCGGGTTATCCATGAATGTGCTTTTTGCAACAGATCGGGTTACAGGCTGGTTGCCTGCACTGTTTGCGACCAATCGGGAAAAACTGTGCAAACTTGTTCGCATTGTCGAGGTCATGGTGTTACCACTTGTTCGGTTTGTACTGGTGCGGGGGTGGTTATTTCCAAAAATCAGTTTGAGGAGAAGGAATACAGGAGTTGCGAAAAATGCGCTTCAAAGGGATATATAGCATGTCCGGTGTGTGAGGGGAAGAAAGAGATTGAGCTGCAATGCCAGGCATGTCATGGCAGTGGCATGCAGGCAACGAATGAATTGTGTGATCATGTGCATAATTAGGTGTTGGGTGTTGGGTTTTGGGTGTTGGGTTTTGGGTGTTTGGGGTTTGGTTTAGGTGACGGGATTTGTCTTGTCGCTGCAAATGACGAGGGGGATTCCTGATAAGCCTCCTTGGGGAGCCTTTCAGGAATGACGGTCTGGTTTGTGGTTTGGTGTTTTGATCATTGGCGGATTGAATGATGTGTGGATTGGTATAGTACCCTCATCACGGAATTCCGACGCACCGATCACGCCGCCGTCGCTCGACTCCGGCGAGTGACTACTACCGCCAGCCCTCTGGGCGTATAATTGCAGAGGGCTTTAATGCTACCAGACTGATTTTTGACCGTATCTGACAAAGCTTAAAACGTGGCATTTGAGCCTTACTGTTTTCTCAACAAACCAGGACAGCTTTATCGAAGGAAGCAGCAATACAACCGCCCGGAGGGCTGAGAATGGCGGTCACTCGTCAAAGCCGAGCGACGGCGTTATCTGAATTACACAGCATCAGAGGTCGCCCTTTTGTTCAACCCTCCAGGGTTGTTTCCCC
>CAZWQB010000190.1:0-6628 GCA_964636035.1 uncultured Roseivirgaceae bacterium | reverse complement strand
AATTTCTTCAATGGTTAGAAAAATACCAACTTCGGAAGTTTTAGAAGTAGCCCATTTCTCCGATTCAAACTTCCGAAGTTTCCTGGGAGTTGGCTGAAGAAGCTTAAAAGAACTAGGAATAGCAGGATCCTTCTCAATAAACCAGACAAAACTTCTGAAGTTGTCTACTGTAAAAATTAGCCTATTTCTCCAAATTAAAACTCCTAATTACTTAGCCGTTTTGTAGAGGTTTTAAATAGCTTAGGAAATAGTAGGAGGCTTTTTGCGTAACGTGCGCAAAACTTCTAAAGTTATCTGCTGGAGATTCCGGGGATAACGGCCAAAATTCGCCCCTTCCTAAAGCAAAAAAACCCTATACTAAAAGTATAAGGCTTTTCACTACTCATTACTGAAACAATTCGCTGTAGGAGAAGGATTCGAACCTCCAAGGAGAAGTTAGGTGCTCATCTTTCGAATTGATGTTCACTTTATCCCATGATCCCCACCCCCGAGATAGGAGGGCATGTCTGCCAGTTTCATCACCCTACATTGTAATAGTTATAATCTTTTATCATAACCGATGACTCAAAGGTAAATAACACTTTATTTTATTCCAAATTTATTAACAAAAATTTTTAATTATTAACAAATTAATAACGCTATTGAACATTTGTTAACATTTATACAAACGGCAGAATTTTGGTGTGACTGAAAATAAAGCATATTTGAGGCTCCTCACTCCCGCCTGCTAGTCGCAGAAATATTTTCTTAAATATCCTCGTGCCTTAAGGAAGAATGCAATGCCGGGAGATTATCGTATTCTCTTTGCCAATCATTGAAATGTAAAATTCAGGACCCGAAATCCGATGAACACCTGAAAATGATCTGGCATAGCATTTTTGTAGCGAAAGGTTCCGAACGGAAATAGTTTATTGAAGTAACCATGCAGGTATCGGCTAAAATGGACAACCAACAAAAATAACCAGCAGGTCAATTATTGCAAGCCGTTCTATGATCCGATCCTCAGATTAGCAGCGTGCGCGTTTATCTGTACTAGAACAGTCTAAGCAGCGTATCGGATCAGATATCCCACTCATCGTTCAATTGGCTGATGGCGTGGTGCGCAGTCATATCAAACTGCACAGGTACAACGGCTACATAGTTGTTGGCAATTGCCCACTCATCATTGTCCTCCCCTTTGTCGAAATTCACAAAATTCCCCGCAAGCCAAAAATACCTTCTGCCGTTGGGGTCGTATCGTTCGTCAAATTCTTCTTCCCATTTGGCCCTTGCCTGTCGGCAGATTTTTATGCCCTTCAAGGCTTCATTCCTTTTCGGTGGAAAATTCACATTCAGAGCAACGCCCTTGGGCAGCCCGTTCTTTAAAACTTGCTGCGCAATTTTGAGAACATATTCTCTGGTATGTTCGAAATTGGCCTGAGAAGAGTAGTCGCACAAAGAAAAACCAATGGCCGGCATTCCTTCTATGGCTGCTTCAATGGCCGCAGACATCGTGCCTGAGTATAGAACGCTAATTGAGGTATTACTGCCATGGTTGATACCGCTTACCACCAGGTCCGGCTTATTGTCTTTGAGTACATGGTGTTTGGCAAGTTTGACGCAGTCCGCCGGTGTACCAGAGCATTTATAAGAAATTACTTCCTTGTGGATCTCGGTTCTGGTTAACCTGAGCGTATTCCCGATGGTAATCGCATGGCCCATTCCTGATTGAGGACTGTCAGGGGCTACAACAATAACATCGCCCAGTTCTCTCATGATATCAACCAGCGTAAAAATTCCCTTGGATTCGATGCCATCATCATTGCACACTAATATGAGTGGTTTTTTCATGCTATTGGTTATTAACACAGCTTTAATAAAACTGCAGGTTTCCTTGGTAGAAATGGTATAAGCAACCGCATCAAACCCAGCCCTGCTTAAAATTGCTGCGCAAACTACTTAAGATAAAATCTTAATCAAAAAAAATTCTGCTGATTGCTATTAGTTTATAGCAAAAGTTAATGGGAATAATAGAAGTAACAAGCCTCTAAACTAACTCGTAACTACTCAGGTGCAGGAAAAAGAAGAATTTCACATATTTTCATAATAACCACCTCTTAATCTCCTCCTTTTCCAAGGAGGAGATTAAGAGGTGGTATGCGAAATTCTTCTTTAATCTTCCCTAAGCCATAAATGCTGGAAAAGGAACATCTTTTACAATATCGTTTAAAGCTGAGTAGTTACCTAAATTCTATCCTCTATCAGGGAGTTATAATAAGCTACAATCCTCACCAGGTCCTCCCTCCTGTCATATCTCAGATTGTTTTTTTTCATAAACTGCTTTATCTCGTCTTCCTTTTCATTCAAGGTTTCATAGAGGTCATTTTTTTTCAGGTCATACTTTTCTATATTCCCTTCCCTGTCGAGAAAAAAATAATTAAAAGCCAGTCTGCTTCGGGTAGAATAGTGATGACGGCTGTAGTAGCTATACACCGGAACGGACTCTTCCACAACATATTCCCGGGCCAACAGTGTCAGCGGGCCTTCATATAGAACTTCAAAAAGAATAGGCGTCTTATAATTTGCCTGCACATAATAAGGCAGTGCATAAAACTGTCTGTGGGTTTCAAATATCTGGTCGAAAATTTCGAAAAACAGAACTTTTTGAGAGGAAAAGGCCTTCACCTGCCGCTTGTTGTCATACTGCACCACATTGCCTTCTACGTTGTATTTTACTAAACCAGCAAGCGTGTCGCCGTTCATCAATACTATCTTCCCCTCGTGCCACGCCTGAAAGGGGAACTCCTGGGCAGAGGCTGTGATGCCGGTCAGAAGAAAGCCTATTAAAATTAGTGTCCTTTTCATACTACTGATTTCTAAGTCCCCTATTTCTTCAGATTCTTAATTTCCCGTAAAATGGTATGACCCATTTTATCCCTTTTCGTGATTAAATAGTTCTCATTGTGCTTATTGGGGATTGTTTCTATAGCGACAGAATCCACAATTTCCAGGCCATATCCTATGAGTCCTGCCCTTTTCTTTGGGTTGTTTGAAATCAGCCTGATTTTAGAAATTCCAAGATCACGAAGTATTTGTGCGCCTACACCATAATCCCTTTGATCCATTTGAAAGCCTAATTGAAGGTTCGCGTCAACCGTATCCACACCCGTTTCCTGCAATTTATAGGCTTTGAGCTTGTTCAGTAAGCCTATTCCCCGGCCCTCCTGGTTCATATACAACACCACACCCTTCCCTTCATTTTCAACCATTTGCATGGCGGCATGCAACTGTTCGCCACAATCGCATCGGCACGACCCAAAAATATCACCGGTTACGCATGAGGAGTGAACCCGTACCATCACTGGCTCATCTTTTTCCCAGCTTCCCTTGTACAGTGCAAGGTGCAGTTCATTCGTATTGGTCTGTCTGTAAGCTACAAGCTTAAAATCACCATATTCAGTCGGCATGTCCACCTCAATCTCCTTCTCGATCAGACTTTCTTTTTTGATTACATAGGCAATCAAGTCTTTTATGGACACCAACTTCAGATTAAATCGATCGGCTACTTTCCTCAAATCAGGCAAGCGCGCCATACTTCCGTCTTCGTTCATGATCTCAACCAAAACACCTGCTGGCCTGAAGCCGGCGAGTCTCGCAAAATCAATGGAAGCCTCGGTGTGGCCGGTTCTTCTCAGAACACCACCCTGCTTCGCCCGCAAAGGAAAAATGTGTCCAGGCTTTCCCAATTCCTCGGGTTTGGTTTCTGGGTCCACCAGCGCCTTAATGGTTTTAGCGCGGTCGCTCGCAGAAATACCTGTGGTACAACCATGCCCAATCAAATCTACCGACACTGTAAAGGGTGTCTCAAATGTGGCTGTGTTTCTACCCACCATTAATTCCAGCCCCAGTTCCTCGCACCTTTCTTCTACCAGCGGGCAACATATCAGGCCACGGCCATGGGTAGCCATGAAATTGATAATTTGCGGGGTAACACATTCTGCAGCGCAAACAAAGTCTCCCTCGTTTTCCCTGTCTTCATCATCAACTACAATAATGACTTCCCCATTTTTGATTGCTTCAATGGCTTCTTCAATGGTATCCAGCACTGTGTTTTGCTTTGTATCTTCCATTTTATGTTTTCAATAACAATTCTTATGCCTTTTTGACCCTTCCTCCTGGCATGTTTTAATTCTAACAAAATAATTAAAAAATCTGTTCTTTTTGACCGTTCAGGCTTATCTGTGCTGTCAACCGGATGTAAAACGCCAGATTAATCCCGATTCCTCAGTTTTCAATATGATCGCTTAAATATACAATTTAACCGGAAATCACGATGCCTAAATGCGAAGCCAATTCCATTTCGGTCTTTTTTAGTTCTATATGAACGGCTAGCAATTGTTCCTGCAACTCAAAATTTTCGGTATTCCTAAGCTCCTTCATGTTTTCGTCTACCAACTTTTGCAGCATTCTAAATTTCAGCCTAAGCACATTTGTATAGATTACGCTGTTTAAGATCTCTTGTTCCTTTGGGATATAAATTTTAAATTTATTTTCCCAGTTCTGACTGACCTCATATTTTTCAGCTATCATGTCAATGACTTCATTCCTGATTTCCGGCGAACCGTTTTTAATGAAAACATCAGGTGCCGGAATGGTTCCTGCTGCAATGGCGTCTTTGTATATTTGCAGTATCTCTTTATACAAAGGAGTTTGAAACTCTATGTCATCAAGTTCCTCCAAAATATGATCATAAAGCCGGACCTGATCTCCCACTTCATTGAATCCATAGGTAATCAACAGCCGGACGCTTTCCCTTTCCTGCAATGCGATTATCCGGCTCGCGTCCCTTTCAGGATCAGCCTCGATATCGTCCAGAACATTTAATAATTCCTTTGGGTTTTCCGGTTCCTGAGCAGGTTTTTTGTCGTTATTTTTTCGGAGTAACTTGTTGAGCTCCGTGATCAGAACAGCTTCGCCCATTTGCAGCAAATCGCTGCACTGCTTTATGTATACTTCTCTTTTAATTGCATCGGGCACCTTGGCTATGCTTCCAATGATTTCCCGGATCGTTTCCGCTCTCTTAATAGGATCACGTCCTGCCTCTTTCGTATATAAAGCAGTTTTATAACTTATGAAGTCTTCGGCATTTTCCTGAAGGTACGTGGCAAAAGCTGTGCTCCCGATTTTTTTTGAATAGCTATCCGGATCTTCTCCTTCCGGAAAAATTACAACTCTCACGTTCAACCCTTTTTCCAGGATCATGTCTATGCCACGCAGGGAAGCCTTCATGCCTGCTGCATCACCATCGAACAAGACAGTAATATTTTCTGTGTAGCGGCCAATCAATTTGATCTGGCTATCGGTAAGTGAGGTGCCTGATGACGCCACTACATTCTCAACCCCTGAAAGGTGCATAGAAATCACGTCGGTATAGCCTTCTACCAGATAGCAATTATCAGTCTGTTTAATTGCTTGCCGGGCTTGGTGCATACCATAAAGCACATCGCTTTTGTGGTAAATTAATGTCTCCGGCGAGTTGATGTACTTTGGCTGCTTCTTATCAACTTTTAGAATCCTGGCCCCAAAGGCAATGACTTTGCCGCCGATGTTGTGTACAGGAAAAACAACCCTACCTCTAAACCTGTCATAAAACCGATCTTCTTTTCTGAGAGCAAGGCCCGCTTTTTCCAACAGTTCTTTGTTGTGGCCTTTTGCTGTAGCAGCTTTAATGAGCCCATCCCAGCTATCCAGCGTGTAGCCCAACTCAAATTTCTTTATGATTTTCTCATTGAAGCCCCTCTCTTTAAAGTAGCTTAAACCTATAGTCCTGCCCTCATCGCTGTTCCATAGAAGATCCTGGTAATAGTCTTTCGCAAAATTTGATACAATGAACAAGCTGTCCCGTTCATTTTGGGCCTGTAGTTGCACATCATCAACCGCTTCCTCCTGAATTTCAATCCCGTACTTTTTGGCCAGGTACTTTAATGCCTCGATGTAGTTGACACCTTCAATATCAATAATAAACTGAATGGCATCACCAGCCGCCCCACAACCAAAGCACTTGTAAATGCCTTTGGTGGGCGAAACAGAAAAAGAAGGTGATTTTTCGTTATGAAAAGGACAGCAAGCCCAAAGGTTTTGTCCCTTGCGCTTTAAAGAAACAAAATCAGAAACAACCTCCTCTATTTCTATCCTATCCTGAATTTGCTGTATAGTTTCCTGCCTCAGTTTCAATAGATGTTTTTTTAATAACAAAGATAAGATTTTTAAAAAGAGATTGTAGACATGAAATTGAAAATGTGGTAGCGGGTTGGTGTTGGGTTTTAGGTTTTAGGTTTTAGGGATTGGGTATTAGGTTTTAGTGTTAATGGAATGGGTTGTGAAGGATATCCCTAACCTACTTGTTGACCCAAAATAAAGTTCGGTTATTTTACGAACTTTATTTTTATATTTGGGTTTACAAGATGAGAATAATCGGGAAAAAGATTCTGGAAAAACTAAAACGGAAGAATAGAGGAAATAAAAAACTCTGTGATGCTATTGATGGTCTTATTCAAGATATTGAAGACAATAATTGGAAAAATAGCCTGCAATTAAAAGAAACAAGAATTGACGCTGATTGCGTACATAGGGATGGGTTTTACTTCTT
>CAZWQB010000189.1:0-6633 GCA_964636035.1 uncultured Roseivirgaceae bacterium | reverse complement strand
TGGCAAAGCTTAAAAATATTATTAAGCAATTATCCGATAATGATTTTCAGGCAATATTCGATTCTCTGATGGAGAGTAATGCTGATAAGTCTGCTTACTTGCTGAGGTCGATGCGTGAAAAGCATCTTTCTGATAATAAAATCATGGAAGAGCTTGAAGTAAATACCAATGCCTATTATACTTTAAGATCCCGTTTAAATCAGAAGATAGAGGAGTATTTATTGCAGCAACTTGAGAGTCCCAGAACAGACATTCTGAAAAAAGTTGCCAACATCAACGAAATCATCTTCACCAAGAAAAAAGACATAGCAATTGCTACCCTTAAAAAACTGGAAAAGGAATTAATTGACTATGATCTTTCCAACGAATTAACGGTAGTATATAAATCGCTCAAAAAACTCCATATCAATACCCCGGAGCAGTTCACTTATTCACAATTGTACAATAAGCACGTAGCTTATATGCTGGCAGTTGACAAGGCAGAGGAGTTGCTGGCGGAGTACTTTAAGAAATACGGACAATATACCCTCTCAGGAGAGGAAATGGACAAATTGGAGTTGACGCTCTTGTCTAAACAGATGACAAATGTTTGCGCCATCTACCAATCGCACCGCTTGTATGTATACCAAAGCTGTCTCGGCATTTTCCACCGTCTTTTTGTAGAGGGCGATGAATCCATAGATGATGACCTGGAGCCTATTGAAGACATTCTTGATAACATTGAAAAGATTTTTGATTCCTATCATCTTGATTCCATCTATCATCACCTAAAGTTGGTTTATGAATTCCTGAAGCTGGAATACTACAACCACTACAATGTGTACAGAAAGGCGGAGAAATATTACGAAGAGGTGAATGAGTCGGTAAGCAGCTTGCTGTCCAATTACAGCCTGTTTACATACCCTGCACAATTCCTGCTCACAAAGATTGAGCGTAGAAACAGAACCCAGGACACGGTGGACATGTGTGCTGAAAATGAGGGCTTGTTCCACGACTTTGAATGCGACAAAAACGATGTCCCTAAATATGTAACTTATGTTACCTACAGGTCGCTGTGCTGTTACTATGCCGGAAAATATGACGAGGCAGCGCGTTGGATCAACAATCTGCTTAACGAGACCAGTCTCAAAAAATACCCAAGTGCACAACTGGAAGTGAAGGTGATATTGGCATTGCAATATTGCATGATGAACGATTATGACCTCTTCAATCAGTTGATCAACAGTATTCAGCGTCAGATCAGGTTAATGGGCAAAGACAGCGTGGAGCATATTCTCATCATCACCAAAATTCTGAAGATCTCCATCAGCGACATCAAGAAAAATAAGAGCTCGAAAATTAAATCACTGGCTGACAAATTTAATGGCATGACCAGAAAGCACTTTGCGCCAACCATGTATGTAAAAATGGATGATGCGTTTATTAACAAGGTAAGCAATAACACGGCCTATTGATAGCTTAGTTGTTGACGAAAAACGCCCCAAAGAAAGGATAACCCTCTCTTTTGGGCGTTTTTTTTGATCGATGGTCGTGCTTTGAATGAAGATCTACTCGTATACTCTGCTCCCTCAGAGTCTCCTGCAAGGGACTCTGAGGAATTGATTTCTCAAAATCGTGTTACGTCAGCGCGATTGTCACTAATAGCCCTCGGAGTCCTCAGAAAAAGAGAGACTTTGAGGGGGCTTAAAATCACGAACTGCTCCAATGCGGATTCGCGAGTTTTAGCCTAAGGGTTGGCTTGATTTCCGGTGTTGAGCCTTGGGTTCATAAAAAAAGCCTTATTGCGATCTTAAAGATCAAATAAGACTTATTAATATTTACACCAACAAAGGGACAACTATTTAATCCCGACTTCCTGTCTTTAACAATTAAATATTGAGCTTCTCCAGATTTTCCTGAGTCAACGGTTTGTTGATATATTTTTTGACGTAAGTGTATTTTTTCGATTTATTTACATCCTGAGGATTGATTGAAGAAGTAAGCATCACGATGTTGCACTTTTCTTTGGTGCCATCGTTCAACTTTTCAAATTCGTCAAGAAATTGAAAACCATCCATCAAAGGCATATCAATATCCAAAAATATTATATCAGGTAACACATTTACTGCAGGGCCTTCTATTTTCTCAAGGTTTTTCAAGAACTCAATGGCACTTTTGGCTCCGGTATGTGTGAATATATGGTCAGTAATATTGGCTGCCTCAATCATTTTCTGATTGATTAAATTATCAATTTCATTGTCATCGATGAGCATTACTGCATGATACTTACTTTTATTTTGTGACATGCTAATTATTAATTATTGATCTGATTGGTAAAATTTAAAGCTACTGAAAAAAAATACGAATTATTTATATTAAAATATTAAATATAACAAAATAATAAAATACTTTCGCTATAACATTAGAAAATTTATATTAAGGATAAAATTCGTTATAATGATTTAATCCCGGCATGTAATTTAGGAAAAAACCCATACAAATCAACATCTTTTTTACAAGTCAAACCTGATTCCTTGCGCAAGCGGCAAATTGGTGCCAAAATTTATCGTGTTCGTTTGTCGCCTCATATAAAACTTCCAGGCATCGGATCCTGATTCTCTTCCTCCTCCGGTGTCTTTTTCACCACCAAAAGCGCCGCCGATTTCAGCGCCCGATGTACCGATATTCACATTTGCAATGCCACAGTCTGATCCTATATGAGAGAGAAAAAGCTCCGACTCACGCAGGTTGTTCGTCATAATGGCGGAAGACAATCCTTGCGGTACACCATTTTGTAAGGCAATGGCTTCTTCTATGGTTTTGTATTTTATTAAATACAATATGGGCGCAAATGTTTCTGTCTGCACAATTTCAAAATGATTTTCTACCTCGTATATTGCGGGTTGAACATAGCAGCCGGTAGCGTAGTCTTCCCCTTCCAGTACTCCTCCGTCTACAACCGGAGTTCCTCCTTGCTCCCTGATCTTTCCAATCGTTTCCATATATGCTTTCACGGCTTGTTCGTCTATCAATGGGCCTACATGGTTACGCTCGTCAAGGGGGTTGCCAATTTTAAGCTGTTTATAAGCACTGGCTAATTTCTGCTTCATTTGCTCATAAATGCTTTCATGGATAATTAACCTTCTGGTAGTGGTACATCTTTGTCCGGCGGTACCCACGGCACCAAATACTGCTCCAACAAGTGCCATCTCCAGGTCTGCGTCTTGAGAGATGATGATGGCGTTGTTTCCCCCCAATTCGAGCAGGGATTTACCCAGTCTCGCTCCAACAGCCGCTGCTACTTTCTTACCCATTCTGGTAGAACCGGTAGCGGAAACCAATGACACACGGCGATCATTTGAGATGTATTCACCCAGTTTGTAATCACCCACCACAAGGCAGCTTATGCCCTCGGGCAGGTTGTTTTCGCTGATGACCTCGTTTACGATATGCTGACAGGCTATTGCTGTCAGAGGTGTCTTTTCAGAAGGTTTCCAAACGCAAACGTTGCCACAGATAAGGCTCAGCATAGAATTCCACGACCATACTGCTACCGGAAAATTGAAAGCGGAGATAATACCGACTATGCCCAACGGGTGATATTGCTCGTACATGCGGTGCATAGGCCTTTCGGAATGCATGGTCAGGCCATGTAGTTGCCTGGAAAGTCCTACGGCAAAGTCACAGATATCGATCATCTCCTGTACTTCTCCTAAACCTTCCTGATACGATTTTCCCATCTCGTAGGAAACCAGCTTTCCCAAATGCGCTTTTTGCTCCCTTAGTTTATTGCCAATCTGCCTTACAATGTCGCCACGGAATGGTGCCGGTTTGGTCCTCCATACCTCGAAAGCTTTGGCAGCTTTATCGATCACCTGATCGTAGGTTTCGCGATCCGCAACACTGGATTTTCCAATTAATTTACCGTCTACCGGAGAATAAGATGCAATGGAGGGTTCGCTCGACTTCAACCACTCATTTCCAATAGCAATTCCTGAATTGTTTTCTTCAATATGTAACGACCTTAAGGCTTCTTTGATGCCAAATTTATCAGTAGTCATAAGTTTCTTGTTTGTACAAATCTATCAATTTTGGGGATGGAAAGGAAGTGGAAAATCTTTTAATATTCCCTCATTGAAGATAAAAAAAGCCATCCGGCAGTCCGAATGGCTTTTCAAAATCTCTTTATTAACTCTTAAAATTCAACTACTCCATAAGCTTGTCTGCCGTCAGGGTAAATTCCTTCTAACAGAAATCTTCCGTCTACGTTTTGCATGGCCTGCATCAGTTCGTCAACATTGGTGATGCTCATTTTGTTAATAGAAGTAATGATGAATCCTTCTTTTAAGCCTGCTTTCCTCCACTTATCGGATTTGATGTTGGTGATCTTCACACCGCCGTCGATACCAAATTGTGCAAGTTCAGACGGATCTAAGGCTGCAAATGTAGCGCCATCAATCTCCATTCCCGAATCTTTCTTTACGATATTGGTAGTACCGGAAGCATTTTTTAACACGGCATTCGTTTTCTTTTCTTTCCCGTTTCTGGTATACACCACTGAAACTTTATCTCCGGGCCTGCTCCTGGCAATTTGCTCCTGAAGTTGTGCTACGGTGTTCACCCTCACGCCGTCTATGGCAGTAATGATATCACCGGCTTCAAGACCAGCATCGTCTGCCGAACTTCCTTCATTTACTTCAGAAACATATACGCCCTGTAATGCTTTGAACCCTTCTTCTTCGGCAAATTGAGCGTCTATATCACGAATTCTCACTCCTAGAAGCGCACGTTGTACCACGCCATATTCCTTGAGGTCATTTACCACTTTTTTGACAAGCGACACTGGAACTGCAAAAGAATAGCCGGCATAAGTACCTGTTGGTGTTGCAATAGCTGTATTAATCCCTATCAATTCACCTTTGAGGTCAACCAGTGCCCCGCCACTGTTTCCGGGATTTACCGCGGCATCTGTTTGAATGAATGCTTCGATTTGCATGCCCTTTGGATCTCTCAAAATATTGATGTTTCTTGATTTAGCACTCACAATACCCGCCGTTACGGTAGAAGTAAGATCGAAAGGATTGCCCACCGCCAATACCCACTGGCCTATTTTTACATTGTCAGAATCTCCGAACTTCATGAAAGGAAGGTTTTCCCCCTCTATTTTGATAAGGGCCAGGTCTGTAGTAGGATCCGTGCCTATCAGCTTCGCAACAAATTCCCGGTTGTCGTTGAGTGTCACCACAATATTTTCAGCGTTGGCTACCACGTGGTTATTAGTGGCGATGTATCCATCGGAAGAAATGATTACACCCGAACCTGAGGCTCGCTGCGGCTGACTTCTGTGTCGGGGAGCTGGTGCCTCACCGAAAAAGTCTCTGAAATATTCTTCGATCGGGCTCTGTCGGGTATATCCCTGTCGTGATGCACCAATGGTTGATTTAATATGGACCACTCCTGGTGTAGCCTGCTCGGCTGCATAAATGAAGTTAAGCCCCTCGGGTACAGTAAAGGAAGTGTCTGCCAAAAAATTAGCTAGACGTACGTTGTTGCTGGTCTCGTACCGTTCACCGGGTTTCTGGTCATTTAAAAATAATTTGAAACCTCCTAAAGCCAACACGGCCCCGAAAATTGAAGCCAGGAAAACGCCTATAAAGAATTGTTTTTTACTCATAATATGATTATTTAAGGGTAAATAAATTAACTAAGTCTAATAAATGACACCCTCTATGAACATACGAATTTAACCAAAAAAAGGCGAGGGTGACTCGCCTTTTATTATACAAATATCGAACCTATTTGACCTCTATTAGTGATTTATTTTGTTTTTTTTCTAACTTCTCAAGACTGATACTCAAGACTCCATCTTCTTGTTTGGCACTAATGGTTTCCTTGTTGATCGTTTGCGGAAGCTTATAGGATTCCTCAAACTTCCCAAATGCCGTCTGAAGTTTGTGGTATTTTAACGTCACATCTGTATCAAACTTTTTTCTCTCGCCGCTTATCTTCAGAACGTCTTCGTTCAATTCAATTTTAACGTCTTCTTTTTTAATGCCAGGAACAGAGAGATTGATGATGAAACTCTTTTCTGTTTCAACGATGTCTGTCTCTGGTTTGAATCTGGTAACGGTCTTGGAAGGTGTTCCGTCAAAAGCAAGTTGCTCAAAAACTTTAGACAATGGGCTGAAACCAAATTCTGGATTATAATATTTTAGTAGTGTCATTTTCTTTATATTTTAGATTGTTAATACGTTTATTCACCTAATAGTGAAAACTGTGCCAAGAGAAAAAAGCATACGATGAGCCACGTTGTATATGCCAATATGACATGTTTGTAACAAATATTCTATGCAGATGCGTCATAATGACATAGTCTTCCAATTGGGAGATTGAAAAAATGAGCCCTGGCGGCCGATCGATTGTCTGAGACATTCTTAAACCGCATTCAATGCATGTCGAAATCAATGGCTTAATTAAGGAGGTCGGACTGATAAAAATTTTTCTAAAATGTTTTGCAATTAAATGGGAAGGTACTAATATTGCAGTCCGATTAGAGACAAACAAATTCCTGCTTAGCTCAGTCGGTTAGAGCATCTGACTGTTAATCAGAGGGTCCCTGGTTCGAGCCCAGGAGCAGGAGCACATAAACCCGCA
>CAZWQB010000188.1:1804-6669 GCA_964636035.1 uncultured Roseivirgaceae bacterium | reverse complement strand
TCCAACTCTTCAAGCTCCATTTTCGCCATTTCGCGAAACTCCGGATCCTTCTCAGAAGAAAGCATTTTCTTCGCACTGTCAATATTTTCTAGTACATTTTTATACAATTTATATTGACTGACAATTTTTTCAAGATCTTTATATTCCTTACTTAATTTCGTGTATTTTTTCATATCAGTCATTGCATCTGGTTGTACAATGAGCTGACTCACTTCATCAAATCTATCTTTAATAGCCTCAAGCTTATTAATCATAACATTAGCATTTTATTTAACAAAATTAATAAATGCGTTGATTTTATCGTACCGATTGCCCAAAAACTCTAAATAATTAATGCGCATAAATCTCCAATACATTGTGAGTGTATTATTTGGCACAAAAATGTCCAATTTTACTATGCCCGATCTTATACTTTTGTTTAGTAATTGACTCTAAAGGTGTGGGTATACCCGCAACTTATTGAGTCTAAATTATTTATTAAGCCTGTGCCACTAAGAAACCACAGGCGTGGTTTTAAAACTAATAACAAAAAGATTATGAAGATTTCTAAAATTATTTTTTGCATCCTGGTAATGACCGTAATTCCGTTTATGGCCAAATCTCAGGACTACAGGATTCACTCAGTGTTTATTTACAACTTTACCAAGTACATTCAATGGCCAAGTAGCGATCAGAATGGCGATTTTGTAATTGGTGTATTGGGCAACTCTCCTATGGTGGCGAGCCTTGAAAAACTAGCGGCGGAAAGAAAAATTGGTACAAGATCCATGGTAGTAAAAAAATTCGCCAGTGTAGATCAGATCACAAAGTGCCACATGCTATTCATTCCGGAAAAAAGCAGCAATGACCTGGATGCAGCGATTGCAAAAATTAGCGGACAGTCTACGCTTATCATGACCGAGCGAAATGGTTTGGGTATGAAAGGAAGTGGTATAAACTTTATTACAGTAGACGGAAAACAAAAATTTGAACTGAATAAAGCTGCTACGGATAAAGCACAACTGAAAGTGTCAAACGAATTGACGAGTCTCGCGATAGTAATATAATCAAGTACCTTATTTTAAATAAGAATATTTCTCCTTACTAATGAAAAAAATTAAGCTAAGTATCGGTAATAAAATATTGGGGGGCTTTCTGCTGCTTATCGTCATTTTTGGGCTAAACGGGGTATTCAGTATTTATACCTTGAATATAAGCCAAAAAATAATTGAGGATAACACCACGATCGTAGAGCCTTCTATGGACGCCATTACTGAGTTGACCTTACTGGCGACCCAATCCAAGATGTTTATCACCAACTGGGTTTATCTTCAGAGCAATACGGAGGATAAAGAGTCACTGAAAAATCTTCTTGAAATAGAATATCCAAACTTAAAGGAGGAGTTGAATATTCTAAAAGCGCACTGGCCGAAAGACCAGCAGGCTCAGCTTGACTCCATCTTCATTTCTTTTGATGCCCTCCTGGAGGCAGAAAAGGGAATAATGAGTCAACTAGTAACATTTGAAGATTATGACGATCCGTTCCTGGTAATGGAAATTAGAGATAATCTGGATATGAATATTCTTCCGGCCACTACTAATTTGACCCAGCAGCTCAATGAGCTTGTAGCTGTTAAAGATGAGGAGGCAAAAATTTCTCAGGAAAAACTAATCAGCTCATTTAGAGATCTTGGTATTACTATAGTAACACTGGGCCTTGCTACCATTATCCTGGGACTATTGGGCGCGTTTATTTTGGCGAGGTCCATTACAAAACCTCTTATCAGAGTGAAAGAAGTGGTAAGCAACCTGGGCAAAGGAGTACTTCCTGAAGATAAAAAACAGAAATTTAGCAATGACGAAGTAGGGGACATGGCGCACGCTGTTGATAACCTGGTTATCGGATTACGCTCTACCTCTACTTTTGCTGAAAGTATTGGAAAAGGAGAGTACGATGCAAAATATTCTCCGCTCAGTGAAGAAGATGTATTGGGAAATGCGCTGCTTGAAATGAGAGACAACCTTAAGAAAGTGTCTGAAGAGGATAAAAAGCGAAACTGGGCAACCGAAGGAATGGCCACGTTTGGAGATATTTTGAGGAGAAACAATGACAACATTAGTAAGCTCTCTGACGAAATTATTTCCAATATCATAAAATACCTGCGAGCAAATCAGGGTGGCTTGTACATCATAGAAGATGATGGTCGCGACGATCCTTATTTGAGCCTTACTGCATGCTATGCGTGGGATAAAAAGAAATACCTGGAGCAAAAAATCTATAAAGGAGATGGTTTGGCAGGTCAGTCATGGCTGGAAGGCGATACTATTTATATCACCGATGTACCTGAAGACTATATTCAGATTACATCCGGCCTGGGAGAAGCCAATCCAACAAGCATTTTGATTGTTCCGCTAAAAATCAATGATGAGATTTTTGGAATCATCGAGATTGCTTCCTTTAGTGAGATCAGCGATTTTGAAATAGAATTTGTGGAAAAAATTGGTGAAAGCATTGCCTCTACCATATCCTCAGTAAAAATTAATGAGAAAACGCAGAAATTACTTCAGGAGTCTACTGAACTTACTGAAGAAATGCGATCTCAGGAAGAGGAAATGCGTCAAAACATGGAAGAACTGCAGGCAACGCAGGAGGAAATGGAGAGATCGCAACGCGACAGAGAAGAAAAGGAGAACATTATCCACGCTACCAATATGTTGCTTGAACTGGATGCTAATTTCAAAATCACATCTACCAACAATGTGGCTAAGAATGTGCTGAGATTTTCTTCTGAAGAACTGATTGGAAACCCGTTGGATGCATTAATTACTTCCAAAGAAGGGCTGGCTGCGTTCAAAGAAAAAGTGGTTTCTGATCAACCCTGGTCGGGAATGCTTACCGTGATGAACAAAGACAAACAAAATGTGCCGATCAAAGTATCTGCCGGTAAAATATTTGACGCCCAAAAAGGCGCCAATAAATACCTGATTTTTGCTACCGAGATATCTGAAGTAGCCATCGTCTGAAATAATTAGAAATCAGAAAAAAGCTAACAATGGAGGTTACCGCCTTGGTTGTTGGCTTTTTTTGTTTTGATAACTCTGGCGCCATAGAGGCCAGAATAGGCATAATCATTCCGAAAACCGGAGAGACTTTGCTCCTCTTTCATTATCTTTAAGGTACCGTTTTTAAACTCTACCGTTCAATAATGAATTTTCGCACCAACATTTCAATACTTTTTTTAACCGTATGCCTTTTCCTTTTCATAAATGGCTGTGGAGAAAAAAATAACAACAGAAATAATCCTGCTTTTTTAGAAGAGCTTGCCAATCGTGAGATTAAAAAAGTGGCCGACGCTGATATTTTGAAAGCTGCTTACTCCCAAGGTTCAACAATTTCAGAAAATGCTCAAAAATTTATCTTCTCTCAGCTCCAGGAGCAGCTCCAAAACGGGGACATCGAAAGCGCTTTGAAGTTCTGCAATACCAATGCGTATCCTTTTACAGACGCTATCGCCGCCGAAACCAATAGCGTAGTAAAAAGAACAAGTTTCAAAACCAGAAATAAATCCAACAGCCCAGACAGTCTGGAAGCCATGCTGTTGGACTCCTATTTATACAATGTCGAAAACAACCTGACGCTTGACGATAATGTCCAAAAAATGGATGAGGAATACTTGCTTTATACCAAACCAATCTTGCTGAACAATCCGCTCTGCCTGCAATGTCACGGTGAGGTGGGTAAAGATATCAGCCTTGAAAACTACGAGATTATCAAAAACCTGTACCCTGAAGACGAAGCAATAGGGTACAAGCAAGGGGATTTTAGAGGCATGTGGAGTATTAAATTGTCCAGAAAAGAGTTAATAAAATCGCTCTAACCTTCCGATTCGGCATTTTCTGTACATTCACCTTCAGTCCATGAAGTTACCCCGGCATTTTCAGCCTCACAGGCGTTGCCATAGGTCATTTGGTTGCAACCACAAACAGGTTCGTATTGCTGGGTGCACATCGCCTGCGGATTTATTTTATCCTTGTCGATGCAAGGAGGTTTATCGGATTTACATGCAGCGCCTGCCGCAACAAAAGTAAAAATCATCAATATCAGGTTTCTCATATAGCGTTTTCTTTTAGTTCCAGGAGTCATTTTTGCAATGCGTCTTTCATAATGTCTTTACAAGTTTTTTTACCTCCTCATGCCTGAAGCAATCTTTGGAGTGGTCATTAACCAATCCTGTGGCCTGCATGTGCGCATAAATAATAGTGCTGCCCACAAACTTAAAGCCCCGTTTCTTCAGGTCCTTACTTAGTGCGTCAGAAGCCGGACATGTTGCGGGTGCTTCCTTGTATGACTTCCAATTATTTACAATTGGCTCATTATTAACAAAGCCCCAAATGTATTTGTTAAACGAGCCAAACTCCTTTTGTACCTCCTTGAAACACCTGGCATTGTTCACAGCAGCAGCAATCTTCAATTTATTCCTTATAATTTCAGGGTTTAGAATCAACGCATCCTGTTCTGCGGAAGTAAAAGCAGCCACTTTATCTACATCGAAATCAGCAAATGCTTTCCTATATCCTTCTCTTTTTTTCAGCACGGTACTCCAGCTCAAGCCCGCCTGTGCTCCTTCCAGAATTAAAAATTCAAAATGAATTTTATCATCATAAACCGGCACGCCCCATTCCTCATCGTGATATTTTACATATTCAGGAAAGGTGTTATTCACCCATCCGCATCTGGTTTTCATATTTTTATAGATTTTTTTGTAATTATATATGGAATTTTCTTAATGTACATAACTGCCTGCATTCATATCAATGGTAGTTCCGGTCGCATGATCTGCCAGTCCACTGGCTAATAAGACGATCATGGGTGCAATATCATCAGG
>CAZWQB010000188.1:0-1704 GCA_964636035.1 uncultured Roseivirgaceae bacterium | reverse complement strand
TTCATTCGCAAGATCCGCCTGATAGCACCGCGCATCCGGTCCCAATGCTTTGGAAAGCTCCAGGGCCATTTCATGGTTCTGATTGTAGTGCAATGCCACCCTGGCACCAGCCCCTGCCATATGCCTTGCAATGGATTCTCCTATTCCCCTTGAGGCGCCGGTAACCAGAATGTTTCTGCCTTTTAAATCTATTGTCATCTGTATATAATTGTTTTTAATGGTCAGAATCTTTTCCCGGATTGGTTCCGGGATGGAATAGCATAGAACCCTTAAAACCGAAATAGAAGTCCTATCATCTAATTTTCATTTTTCGTGGGCATGCTCCACTTCTGGCTATTTCATAAGACTGGGTTTAAAAAATTCTTATTGCATCAATTAAAAGCAGTTTTTAGCTAATTGCTACAAGAAATTGGAAAATATTTTATAATTTCAAACTTGAATAAAAAAGCACGTAAATAGAAATATATTTACAGGACAGATCATTACTATGAACATCAGAGTACGGAATAAACTCATTCAACTGGCCAGAACAGATTCAAATCCTATTACTTATCAACGCCTTATTACGGAAGCTGAACTTGGATTAAATGTAGAAATTTCTCATGAAAAAGCGTTATTGGGAGAGATATTATCTGAAATTTCTACCAAAGAATATAAAGAAGGTAGGCCTTTGTTGAGCGCGATGGTTCAGGTAAAGTCAAACAAAGGACAAGGCGATTCTTTCTTCAAATTATGTGAGGAATTGGGTTTTGGAGATTGGAAGGAGCTTAAAAAAGACAAAGATTTCATAATTGAAGAAAGACGCAAGTGTGCTGAATTTTGGAGCAATGACGAAAATTTTAACAAATATGTTTGATGTCTGAAATCAAGCATAATACGAGTTCAATTCAATAAACTTTTCCGCGGCTTCGCGGTTATTTTTTTAGTATTCAATATTTTTTAATCTTAATTTGATTTTTATGAACTCGAAATCGTTGAAAATTGCCAAAATTGCTGGTATGGGTTTTATCGCTTACAAATTATTGTCCTTTAGAGCGGTAAAAGGCATCGTGAAGACCGCTTTATTTGCTAAAGGAGTTTCTCTGCTGAAAAATAAAATATCCAGATAACCTCTCACATAAATAGGTGTAATCCGCTGTCACAGCGGATTATTTGTTTGTTTTAAATCATATCATTATGAAATGGAAATTATTTAAAATTGCAGCCTTCTGTTATGGCGCCTATAAAATCGTCTCTAATGCCTTGGTGAGAAAATTGTTATTCGTTTTTTTAAAGCATGAGGGCAGGAAATTACTCCGTTGACATTAGTTAACTCATACAGATAAGGCATAAATACCGCCAGCTATTGGGGACACGGACTGAATTACCTTTCCCTCTTTCGGCTAGTAGGAGGCACGCCACCTACTTTCATGAATCACGCGTGTAGGTGGAACAACTCCGTTTATATTATTTGGATTTTACTGGTCATTACCTCGGTATCGGGGAACTAATCATATGATTATTTCATTAACTACTTGAAACCGAAATTTCCTGAAAGCCAAATTTTATGATCTTAAAATCTTTAGCAATTTCTCTTTTCTTCACATTAGCGACCAGCTTTTCTAATCCTATCACTTCCGGAAATCCTCTTGGTATTAGCCCTGATCTATCATCGGACATCCATGAAGGCGCGGGATCTATGGAGAACAATGTTCAAAAGATGGA
>CAZWQB010000187.1:0-6673 GCA_964636035.1 uncultured Roseivirgaceae bacterium | reverse complement strand
TTGCTTGCCCAATTCCACGCCCCACTGGTCAAAACTGTAGATATTCCAGATCACTCCCTGCACAAAGATCTTATGTTCGTACATGGCAAGTAAGCTACCCAGCGTTCTCGGGGTGAGCTTCTGGAAAAGAATTGAATTGGTAGGACGGTTTCCTTCAAATACTTTGAACGGTTTTATGGATTCAATTTCCTCTGCTGATGCATTCCCCATTTCCTTCACCACTTCTTCTTCTGTTTTGCCGTTCATCAAGGCTTCGGTCTGCGCAAAGAAGTTAGCCAACAGCTTTGGGTGATGGTCGCTTATCGGATTATGGCTGATAGCGGGAGCCAGAAAATCGCAGGGGATTAATTTGGTGCCCTGGTGAATCAATTGATAAAATGCATGCTGACCATTGGTGCCGGGCTCTCCCCAGATGATTGGCCCGGTCTGGTAACCCACTTTTTTGCCATTTCTGTCTACAGACTTGCCGTTGCTTTCCATGTCGCCCTGCTGAAAATAAGCGGCAAATCGGTGCATGTACTGATCATAAGGAAGCAGGGCGTGGGCTTCAGCCCCAAAAAAATTGTTGTACCAAACGCCTAACAGTGCCAGAATAACCGGAATATTTTTTTCCAGCGACTCATTCTGGAAGTGCTTATCCATGGCATGGGCTCCTTCCAAAAGCGCTTTGTAGTTCTCAAAGCCGATTGTGCAGGCTATTGATAAACCGATCGCAGACCAAAGAGAATACCGGCCTCCAACCCAATCCCAAAAAGCAAACATATTGGCGGTATCAATTCCGAACTCCGACACTGCCTTGCTATTGGTGGAAATGGCTACAAAATGCTTTTTAATGTGTTCTTTATCTTTGGCATTTTTCAGGAACCAATCCCTTGCAGAATGTGCATTGGTCATAGTCTCCTGCGTTGTAAATGTTTTGGAAGCGATCATGAACAATGTCGTTTCAGGATCAGCATGTTTTAAGGTCTCGGCTATGTGCGTGCCGTCTACATTGGATACAAACCAGGTTTGGATGTTGCTTTTTTTATAGGGCTTTAAGGCTTCTGTTACCATCACCGGACCCAAATCTGAACCTCCAATTCCGATATTGATAATGGTGTTGATGGGCTTGCCGGTGTAGCCTTTCCACTGCCCGTTGATCAGGTTTTCGGAAAAGGATTTCATTTGCTCCAACACCTGATTGACGGCGGGCATTACATCTTCTCCATCCACATAGATAGGGGAGTTTGAGCGGTTTCGCAGCGCGATGTGCAGCACAGAGCGATCTTCGGTGAAATTAATTTTCTCACCTGCGAACATCGCATCGATTGCTTCTTTCAAGCCACATTCTTCAGCGAGCGATAAAAGCAGCGCTATGGTTTCATCGTTGACCCTGTTTTTAGAAAAATCTATCAGTATATTTTCAAAGCTGATGCTAAACTTCTCGAACCGCTGAGGATCTTTGGCAAACAGGTCTTTTAAGTGAATTTTGCTTTGCTCCTTAAAGTGGGTATCTAGTTTCTTCCAGGAGGCGGTAGTCGTCGGATTTATGGTTGGAAATGTCATGTCGAATTGGATTTTTAAATGAATGCGAATATAGGAAAGGAGGGAGGCAATAAGAAATTTTAAAAGATAAAAATCGCATCTGTAAAGTCAGTGAATTGCCCTGGCGCTAGAGCAAAGCTCACTTTACTTTTAACGATAGAATTGAGAACAAAGAAGAAGTTGAAACAAAACTATAAAGATAGTTTAATAACTAAATAATTAGTTATATATTTGGTTAAATTTTTAGATATGAAAAATGTGATAATTGTTTCGATGGTTCTGCTTATGGCGACAGCCTGCGGTCCTCTCAAAATGTTTTTTCATGGGCCGAACTATACCGACACAGAAGGTATGCGGCAAGGGAAGTGGATTTACGCTTCCGTACAGGATCCAAAGCGATTAGAATCTAAAGGTAGTTTTAAAAATGATCGACCTGGCGGAAAGTGGAAATATTATGACAGTGAAGAAAATCTACTGCGGAAAGAAAAATACAAGCACAAAAACGGAGAAACACGAATTAAGACGACGTTCTATTATCCTGGACGAAGCGTTGAAAAGGAGGGATGGGCTCAGGTAGAATACACTGAAATACAGGCCCACTATTACTGGGTAGGTAAGTGGAATTACTATAATGAAGCCGGGGAACTGATTGCAATTAAATATTTTACCAAAGGAATCGGGGAGCCGGAAGTTCTATGGGAGAATGATTCAAATGCTATTTCAAATCAAAAGCGGTAACAGCGCTTTGAAGATTGATGTGCGGATTTGTCGATGTGTATTTGTTGCCGGCAAGGCAAGTTTCGACCAGCTCGGTGCATGCGATGAGGGGATTCCTGATAAGTCTCCTAAGGGAGCCTTTCAGGATTTGCGGTAAAATTAAATGAGGTGCGGATTTATGATGTAAGTCAGAACAAGATTAAATCAGAATAAGTCACCTATTCTATCAAAAATATTTCGCTTCTTTTTCTTTTGCTCCTTCCTTTTTACGGGCTTGTGTCGCTCTCGCACCCTTTCTACATTTTCATCTTTCCCTTGATTGTTCTGACCAATATTTATCAGAAAATCAAACAAGCCCTTGTCTTCTTCAAGAATAAAGGGATCGCAATCCATAGCCTCGACAATTTTCATGGGTGGATTGGGGAATCGCGCCTTTCGAACGTCCGCGAAGTCTGCATTGTTATTTACCTTCTTCATGAATTCGCCATAGATAGGCAGGGCCATATGGCCTCCCTGACCGTATTTGATGGTCCTGAAGTGGATTCGGGGATCATCATTTCCTACCCATACACCCGCAATTAATTTTGGTGTAATACCAATGAACCAACCGTCTGCATGTGATTGCGTGGTTCCTGTTTTTCCTGCAATATCGTTGGTTAATCCGTACTGGTACCGCAGCTTCGAGGCTGTTCCTTTGTTGATTACACTTTTGAGCATTTCCCGAACCATCACGCTGGACTCCCGGGACAACACCCTTTCATCAGGAGACTCCTGTTCGAAAGTTTCCAGAATATTTCCGAACTTATCTTCAATGCGCAGCAGGTAAGCGGGCGTGACAGGAACTCCTTCTCTGGCAAAAATGCCATAGGCTTTTACCATCTCCTGGAGCGAGATATTGGCAGTCCCCAAAGCAATGGAAGGAACAGGCTTTATGTTGCTTTCAATTCCGGCTTTTTTTGCGAGGTTTACTACCCGTTCCGGCCCCGTTCGCATGATCAGGTCTACAGAAATGGTGTTCACTGATTCCGTAAGTCCTCCCTGCATGGAGTAAAAACCTTCGTAAACATTATTTGCGTTTCTTGGCGACCAATTCTCATGGTTTTCATATACTTTCCTTTCGTTGGGAATGTATTCGCAGGGATCTATGCCACTTTCAAGCGCTGCCGCATATACGAAAGGCTTAAATGTAGAACCCACCTGGCGCTTCGTATTTTTGTTCACATGGTCATATTTGAAGTACTTGTGGTTTATTCCACCCACCCAGGCCTTGATATGTCCGTTTTCAGGATTCATCGCTAAAAAGCCCGCATTGAGAAAATATAAATAATGTTTCACCGAATCCAGCGGAGACATAGAAACTTCCTCTTCGCCTTTCCATGTAAAGATTGTCATATCAACGGGTTGACGAAAAATCTCCTGAGTTTCTTCTTCAGTAAGCCCTTCCTCTTTCAGTAGCTGATACCTTTTCGATTTATGAACAGCCTTAATCAAAGCATCCTCATCTTTATACCACGGGCGCTTTCCCTTCCAATGTGCGTAAAACTGTTCCTGAAGGGTAGCCATGTGCTTGTTTACCGCTTCTTCCGCATATTCCTGCATCGTGGCATTAATAGTGGTATAGATCTTTAATCCGTCGGTATACAAGTTATAAGGAGAGCCATCCGCTTTGGTTTTGGAGGCTGCCCATTGCTCCAGGGTCTGGCGCAAATGTTCCCGAAAATACGTCGCCAGGCCTTCGTTGTGAGAGGTATATTTAAATTTTAGTTCTATAGGCGTGCTTTTTAATGAGTCATACGCACCCTTTTCAAGATACTGGTATTTGACCATCTGGCTCAGCACCACGTTTCTTCGTGAAAGGGCATTTTCGGGATTCCGTCTTGGGTTATAGGTAGTATTTGCCTTCAACATGCCAACTAAAAGTGCAGCCTGCGTAATATCCAGTTGATCTGGTGTCGTACTGAAAAATCTTTCTGCGGCAGTTTCTATACCGAAGGCATTTTCGCCAAAAGGGACCGTGTTTAGGTACAGTGTGATGATTTCATTTTTAGAATAGACTTCCTCAATTCGACGCGCGATAATGGCCTCTTTTACCTTTGCTACAGGAATGGTAAAAATGCCGTGGTTTTGTCTGTTAAAAATATTCTTCGCCAGTTGTTGGGTGATGGTACTGCCACCTCCCGAGCTTTCATCCAACAACAGAATGGTCTTGAAAATTACCCGCAGCAAACTCCTGCGGTCTATGCCATCGTGCTCGTAAAATCGTGCATCTTCTGTGGCTAGAAGCGCATTGATCACGTTCGGTGAAACATCCTCAAAGGACACATCGGTCCGGTCCTGGATATAGTACTTCCCCAATAAGACACCATCTTCACTATAGATTTCAGAAGCAGTGTTGTTTTGGAATGCCTGAATGGTTTTCTGATCCGGAACGGCCCCAAAAGCTCCCCACTTTACAATAAAATAAAACGACACAATCCCGATGAACAGCAAGGAAAGCAGGAGAGCAAAGCCGGAAAGCAAAAGCTTCCAAAGCGGCGTTTTCGACAGGTATCGTTTTAACTTTTTTAAATTCGTCAATTTTCTTCTAATTCTTTTGGTGTATTAGTTAGTCCAGTCATTTCCTGAAATGGATAGGCTGGAAAAGTTCAATTCAAACAAAAATTTTCCAATAGGGTTTAAACGCTATACTTTTTATAAATTATTGATTCCAACCCTAATTTTTTAACTATGAAAAACCTTTTCATGAAAACCCTTTCGGGGTTCTTTTTCTTAATTTGCGTTCTATGCTTTTCCTGCGCCCCAAAATATGGCGCTTATTTTCCAAAGTCGACCTACGACGCCAATAACTATGCCAAGTCGGACAAAGCCCCTGCTGACACAAAATCCGATGAAACGCTGCTGGTGAGCATGAAACCAGCCGAATCAGCACCGAAAGTGGAAATCCAGCCAGCGGACATCAAACTTGTAGAATCAGTAGAAATTCGCGGGACAAAATTAGTCCAAAATACAACAAAGGAAAAGGATGAAATTTTACCAGATGAAAGAGGCGTATTAGAAATGGTTGAAAAAACCGATAGAAATGCGACAATGGGTAGCCGGGAAGAATTGATCATGGATGCCCTACGGGTAAAACTACAAACCATGACAAAGGAGGAAAAAAAGGCGTTCAGGAAGGATGTAAAGCATTTTGCCAAAACAAAAGACTTCGAAACATTATCCTCGGCTTACAACATCAACAGCCCGGAAGATGTAAACGCCACAGACACCAATACCTTGTTGCTGGTAATCATTGCCATTTTACTGCCTCCCCTGGCGGTTTTTCTCTATGAAGGTGAGATCAACAAAAACTTTTGGATTAACCTGTTGCTGACGCTTTTATTATACATACCCGGCTTGATTCATGCATTAATATTGATTTTGTAGGAGAGCGTCTTGTCCGGCAGATTATCCATCCGAAATTACTGAATGAAATTTGCCAGTAGGTCTCGAGCCTCTGGCAAATTTGTTTCTCCCAAATTAAATTTAACCAAGCACAGGAGGCGAGTTTTCCACTAGGGGCCTCATACGTCCAGTAATTTCCTTACTGTTGAGATTAAATCTTCCTGTGGAGAAGCGTGTACGTGTAAGCTTATGTTTGGAAAGTCCTCGATATCAGAAAAGTGAATTCATCATGAAATAATACGATTCAATATCGTATATTTAATCGTATTAAAGGTTTTATTATGAAAATAACAGCAATTTTAGATGATAAATTAATAGAAGATGCTATGAAGTACTCGAATTCATCTAGTATTACAGATGCGTTAAGGGCCGCTTTAAAGGAGTACATAGCGCTTCAAAAATTAAAAGAACTCAGTCAGCTTGTAAAGAAAAGCCCCTTGCAATTTGACAAATCTGCAGACGAGATCAGGAGGATTAACAGAGAGTTGTGAATGTTATTTTTGATACTTCAATCTGGATCGAGTATTTTAAAGGTAAGGCTGACTATTTTGATCTCTGTCAACGAATTTTAGAAAATAGAGAAACTAGAACTATAGAAATAATATTTGCAGGATTGTTACAAGGGGCTTTAAATCGCAGAGAAGTAGAAATTATCAGAAACTATTGGGAAATAGTCCCAAAAATAGAAATTGATCAATTATACCTTTTGGCCGGCGAATACTCGAAACAAGAGAAATTGATTAACAAAAGAATCGGACTCATTGATGCATGTATCATCACTGCAACCATTCAATCCAACTCGAAGCTTTGGACGCTTGATAAAAAAATTAAATCTTTTCTCCACGCAGATTTCTTGTTTGAGAATTAAAAAATTGAAGAACATTGACATGATCTGGATTTGTCCATCTCGATAAAATGTGGTCAGAAAATTTCTTTCAATCCAGCTTAAAGCTTATTGGAAGTACCATTTTCACGCGTACCGGTTCTCCTC
>CAZWQB010000186.1:5303-6769 GCA_964636035.1 uncultured Roseivirgaceae bacterium | reverse complement strand
GTTTTTATTTGCATGCTAAGAATATTTTCCAAGAATCCTATACGTAAATTTCCTTTCAATTTTGTACAAATAGTTTTTCATCGGCCATATCAATTGTAATCTTTTTACCAATCCAGTCAATACTCATAATCCCCTCGTAAATCAGTCCGTCTATAAAAGTGGCTTTAAAATTCTTAACCAAGACATTTTTACCTGCGTCACTCATTTGGGAAAGACTTGTAAAATAATAAGTGTTTCCTTTATCGGGCTTAAAAAAGCTGGGCCTGTACTCGCTGTCTATTTTTGTAGAATCAATTCCCAAATCATCCATATATCTGCTACTAAACCTGTAAACACCAGATCCGGCACCACTGTCGAGCTTTACATTTAAGGCAAGTTTCCCATTGAGTTTTACATGAGTGCTTATGCCCACGTCTATTCCTCTGTCGTTAAAAATTTGCAATGGCATCACAAACTCACTTTTTGCTTTTATAGCACCCAGTGTTTTTTCGGATTCTATACTTAGTATCTTATTTTCAAAATCTATGGTCACTGCCCGGTCCAGAAATGAGGTTAGGGATATCAGGCCGTCTAGTGGGAAATCAAAATCGTAAACTGCGCAAATTGCATCCTTTACTTCAAAACTTCCGATCGCTATGGATTTAGACCTCCAGATATCAGATTGTATTTCTTCGCCAGTGGCCCTATGGCCGGTAATGAAGTGATTCGTTTCTTCAAGATCTTCAATACTATCTGCGAAGTCCTGTGTTAAAAGATTCATTCCGGCGCCTGTATCGAAAACAAATTTTCCCGCAACCCCATTAACTTTAGCCAAAATAATAATGTGCCCATCGGATGTCAGCGTAAATGGAATCTCCGTCTGTTCGAACTCCTTTTGCTGGGCATAGGCAAGATCGAAAACAAACATGAATAATATTATAAAGCCTCTGGTCATCGAACTATGGTCTTTTGTAGTGGATTGTCGTCCAATCGCCTCTGGGTTGTCCGGAATGTAAAGGCGGTTGGGCGCATTTTTATTACTTGCCCCGCCTTCAACACAATTGCTCTTCCAAACATAAGGTATTTTCTTTTTTATTAGCGTAATCTATCCGCTTTTTCATTCGGGCATTATGTTGAGCTTATTTTAAAACCTCGATCCAGCTTGGGCGCCGCAGAGTGTAGTAATCTCATTGCTTGACTTAGCTTGCAGGGGGGGGGCATTTCGGCCGTTTTTCTTTTCAAAGTGCAAGAGTAATTTCATTTACCAATCGAGACAAAGGTATTTTTAATATTGTATGCTTTATCGAAAACAATCCTCCACAATATGTTATTACTCCTATGTCATTCTTTTGAAACAAATTTATTATGAAAATAGGATATGATGCCCAGGGCGCCTTCTCTAAAAAGTCAAGGTTTGGATATTATAACAAGTATATCGTTAAGCTTATGGGTAAATATGTTCCTGAAAACAATTACTTGTTGTACAC
>CAZWQB010000186.1:0-5203 GCA_964636035.1 uncultured Roseivirgaceae bacterium | reverse complement strand
CAGACGGCAGAAGATATTCACTCCTTCCTGGGAATTAATAAAAACAAAATCGAGGTAATATACCCTGGCTGCGATCAATGTTTTAGGGTTGAACACGATCTGTTCGAACTAAAAAAGACAAGCGACCTGTATAAGTTGCCAGAGGATTACATTTTAAATTTTACACCGCTGGAATCGGCCAGCGGGACACTATCGGTTCTGAAGGCATTAAGTACGATTGATGATAAAATTGATATCCCTTTGGTGGTGATAGAACATCCGAGCAGGAGTTATAAAAAAGAAATATTGGCAGAAGCCACCGCACTGGGACTTGAAAACAGGGTCATATTTTTGAAAAACGTGCCTCGTGAAGACTTGTCCAAGATTTACCAGCTGAGTCAACTTTTTATTTACACGGCCAGCTATGAAGGATCAGTTACGCCCATTATTGAAGCGCTCAACGCAAAAGTCCCCGTCATCACCAGCCCCGGATTTGAAAATGCAGGAGGGAAAGCCGCATTGTATATAAAAAACAAAGACCATGAAGCATTGGGAGAGGCAATCATCAAAATACTCCTGAACACCCAATTGGCCAGCAAAATGATTTCTGAGGGAGAGCGCCATGTCCGGCAATTTGACGACAAACAGGTAGCCGACCGTATTTCCAAAGTCTACGAAACTCTATATGAGAATCCTGAAGCACTTCATTGAACTGATTAAAAAAATCCTGTAACTTTCATTTTCAAAGATAATATTTTACTGAAATTGTAAAGCACAAACTACTCACCTTATGAAATACTTACCTATAGATAAGTCTCTCTTCATTCACAACAGGGTCAATTTTTCACAGCAGTTAAAGCCGAAGTCTATAGCCGTCTTCAACAGCAATGACATTATGCCCACCAATGCTGATGGGACGATGCCTTTCAGGCAAAACAACGATCTTTTCTATCTGTCGGGGATAGATCAGGAAGAAAGTATTCTTTTGTTATTTCCTGACAGCCCCGACGATAAACACAGAGAAATTCTTTTTTTAAAAGAAACCAGCGAGCTGATTGCAATATGGGAGGGGCATAAATATACCAAAGAGGAAGCGTTTGCGACGTCGGGCATTAAGAGCATTTATTGGCTCTCAGAATTCGAACAAGTATTTTACAGCCTGATGGCCCATGCCAATTATGTTTATCTGAATAAGAATGAACATTTAAGAGCCACCACTGAGGTACAAACCAGAGACGACCGATTCGGTGAGTGGTGCAGAAAAAAATATCCGCTTCATACCTACCAAAGGTCAGCCCCTATAATGCACCACATAAGGGCCGTAAAATCTGAGATTGAAATTGCCCTGCTCCAAAAAGCCTGTGATATTACAGAAAAAGGCTTTCGCAGGGTGCTTGAATTTGTAAAACCTGGGGTAATGGAGTATGAAATTGAAGCTGAATTTCTTCATGAGTTTGTCAGAAACAGATCTAGAGGTTTCGCTTATTCACCCATCATTGCATCGGGAGCCAACGCCTGCGTGCTGCATTATATCGACAACCATGCCATGTGCAAAGCGAATGACGTTATTCTTTTTGACGTGGGGGCGGAATATGCCAACTACAATGCAGACATGTCAAGAGCCATTCCTGTAAGTGGCAAATTTTCTGAAAGGCAGCGCGCTGTGTACCAGGCGGTAAGAAATGTAATGAAGGCCGCGATGGAAATGCTACATCCAGGCAACGCCATTCCTGAATATCACAAGGAAGTTGGAAAGGTGATGGAGGCTGAATTGATAGGACTGAATTTGATTGACAAAACAGACGTAAAAAACCAAAACCCGGACAAGCCGCTATACAAAAAGTATTTTATGCACGGCACCTCCCACCACCTTGGTCTGGACGTACATGATGTGGGTGATATGTATAGAAAATTTGAGCCGGGAATGGTCTTTACCGTAGAGCCTGGTATTTATATCCGTGAGGAAAACCTGGGAATAAGATTGGAAAACAATGTTGTGATTGAAAATAATGGTATAACAGATCTGATGAAGAACATTCCTATTGAAGCCGAAGAAATTGAAGACCTAATGCACAGTAAATAAATATCGCAATTTCTTGAAAGCTGTTGGCTTTTACATAATCACACAAAAAAAAACTATCTGTACATAAATCAAACCTCTTTTGCGAGCTTACGGAGGTAAGGTTTGTTTGATGATGAGTTCCGGTATTGGGCAGCATGAGGGGGCGGAGTATAGCCCTTTCTGTAACAATTCTCCACCAAGGCGAGTTGGTCAGTTAGAACCTTTCAGACATAGAACAAGCCTGCAAAATGAAAGCAATATTTCTAAACTGTACCCTCAAAAAGTCTCCTGAACCGTCTAATACAGAAGCGCTGATCAATAAAGCAATTGGCCTGCTTTCTCCTTTGGGAGTCCAAAGCAAAAGCATTAGAATTGCGGATCATAGCGTTGCATTCGGCGTTACCTCCGACGAAGGGCAAGGTGATGCCTGGCCTGATATACTGGACGAAATTAAACAGTCGGATATTTTGATCGTAGCTTCTCCAATATGGCTTGGAGACAAATCATCAATTTGTAAAATGGTGATTGAGCGGATAGATGGCAGCACAAGTGAACAAGAGCCGGAAAAAGGACAATATCCACTGTACAACAAAGTAGGTGGCGCCCTGGTAACCGGAAATGAGGATGGTGCAAAGAAAGTGAGCGCTGATATTTTGTTTAGCCTTAACCATTCTGGTTGTACAATTCCCCCTAATTCAATGGCTTATTGGGTAGGAAAGGCAGGTCCTGGTCCAAGCTATATGGAGGCTAATGGATCAAGGCACATGTTTACCAATAAAAACCTGAGACTGATGGTGGAAAACCTGACTCATGTTGCCAGAAAGCTGAAGGAGAATCCGATTGAGACCGACATCAATGAACAAACCCGAAAGGCTGAAGCAGAAAGTGAGGCTTAATGCAGTGCAACATTTCTACTGCACCCGTCTTGACCGAAGAACTTAGTCTGGCCCAATTTGCAGAGGAATTTGAAGCACCAAAGCTCTTCAACTCTCTCCGGCCCTTGCATAATCAAAAAAAGCCCTATATAGGGCTTTTTTACAAATATCAATGTCTACAGGCAATTATCCTATAGCTACACGCTTAAAGGAAGATACGGTTAAGCCCTGGTATACGCTATCCAAATATTTTGCAATTGAAAGACTGTTGTCTTTCACAAATGCCTGATTCAACAAAGTGTTTTCTTTGTAAAATTTATTCAGCTTACCTTCTGCAATTTTATCCAGCATCGCTTCTGGTTTCCCTTCTGCTTTTGCCTGCTCTCTGCCTATTTCAATTTCTCTCGCAACTATCGTTGGATCAACATCATCTTTATCTACACCTACAGGATTCATCGCTGCAATCTGCATTGCTACATCTTTACCCGCTACTGTAACGTCGCTGCCATTGGCGCCTTTAAGACCAACCAAAACACCTAGTTTGCTTCCGGCATGAATGTAAGGCACTACAGCCTCAGCATTCATTACTTCGTAAGCAACTACTTCAATTTTCTCTCCAATTTTTCCAACTAATTCGATGATCCTTTCTTCTATAGTGCGACCATCTACTGATGCATTTTTAAGTTCTTCTACTGAAGCAGGCTTTTCGGCAGCAGCTACATTTAAAATAGTTTGACCTAAGGCCTGGAATTCTTCATTTTTAGCAACAAAGTCCGTTTCGCAGCCCAATGCTATCAAAACGCCTTCTGTTTTTGCATCATTGGTCTTTACAAAAATTGAGCCTTCTGTTGTTTCCCTGTCGGATCTGGAAGCCGAAACTTTTTGTCCTTTTTTCCTTAACAAATCAATAGCAGCGTCAAAATCACCATTTGCTTCAGTGAGTGCTTTTTTGCAGTCCATCATGCCTGCACCGGTCATCTGTCTTAGTTTATTAACTTCTTGCGCTGTAATAGCCATATCCGTAATAGTTTTTGGTTGCTTTTAACAAAAAATTGAACACCGAATTTTAAAGTTCAATGTTCAATTCTTTATTATAATCGGTTTATTTTTATTTTGTTAATCTTGATTGTCATCGTCAGCGTCTACTTCAACTTCGGCATTTACTGCAGACTTTGAAGCTTTTCTGCTTTCTCCCTCATTTTCATCCACACTTCTCTTTGCTGCCTCTTCCTCCTGAAGTTTCTGATCGTCCTTATCTTTCTTACGTTCAGAAAGACCTTCTTCAATAGCTGCACCAAATGCTTTTACTATAATAGAAATAGATTTATAAGCATCGTCATTTGCAGGAATTGGAAAATCAACCAGGTTAGGGTTTGAGTTGGTATCTACAACGGCAAATACAGGAATATTTAATTTATGAGCCTCCTGAACAGCAATATGCTCTCTTTTAATATCCACTATAAAAAGTGCTGCCGGAATACGCGTCAAATCAGCAATTCCACCCAACACGCGCTCCAACTTCTCTTTTTCACGGCTTACCATCAATCTTTCTCTCTTTGCCATGTTCTGATAAGCTTCATCTTTCATAAGCTTTTCAATACCTGTCATTTTCTTAAGAGATTTTCTGATAGTAGCAAAGTTGGTAAGCATACCACCTAACCAACGCTCCGTTACATAAGGCATTTTAAGTCTCCTGGCTTCTTCAGCTACAAGATCCTTAGCCTGCTTCTTTGTGGCTACAAACATGATCTTTCGACCATTTCGTACTACTTGCTTAACAGCATTAGATGCTTCTTCAAGGCTGGCAAGCGTTTTGTTTAGATCAATAATATGGATGCCATTACGTTCCATAAAAATATATGGCGCCATTTTAGGATCCCACTTTCTTGTTAAGTGCCCGAAGTGGACACCAGCATCTAGTAAGTCTTTGTATTCAAGTTTACTCATTAAAAAAGATTATTTATTTTCGTTAGTATTAACGTTTACTGAACTGGAATGCTCTTCTTGCCTTCCTTCGTCCATACTTTTTACGTTCCACCATACGAGGATCTCTTGTCAAAAAACCTTCTTTTTTAAGAGGAGGTCTATTTTCAGAATCAATTTCGCATAATGCCCTTGATATAGCTAAACGGACCGCTTCTGCCTGTCCTTTTTGACCACCACCGTCTACATTTACCTTAATAGAATAGTTGCTATTTTGTTTGATGAGCGTCAATGGCTGCTTCACTATAGTCTGTAAAATCTCAGAAGGAAAATATTCCTTTAAATCTCGGTCGTTAACAGTAAT
>CAZWQB010000185.1:0-6839 GCA_964636035.1 uncultured Roseivirgaceae bacterium | reverse complement strand
TCTGCGCCGCTATTGCAAAGGAACACATTTTCCAAACCAGAGATTTGCGTCAATTTTTCTGACAGTGCGACCTGGGTCGGACTAACAAAAAAATTAGAAATGTGAATCAACTCAGCCGCCTGGTCCTGGATTGCTTTTACCACATGCGGATGACAGTGCCCTACATTATTGACTGCGATTCCTGCCAGCATGTCAATGTATTCCTTTCCCTCTACATCCCACAACCTGCTGCCTTTGCCCTTTTTGAATGCAATGGGAAAGCGTTTAAATGTTGGGAGATATGTTTTTTGGTCAATATGATGATATTCTTGGTTCGTCATTATTGGATTATTTCTTCTACCGTGAGATTAAATTTTTTTTATTCCGGATTAAAGCTGCACTATCAACGCAAAATGGTAGTACCAACTGAGCGGTTATGGAGCAGATAATCTTCAATTTGAGAGGGTTTTGTTCCATTTAATATAACCGCTTTTCGCGCGCCCCGTTCCAATGCTATTTCACAGGATTCTATTTTAGGGATCATTCCTCCGGTGATGATCTGCTCATATCTTCCCTGAAGCTCCCCCAGGGATGCCTGCCGAATGATAGAGTCTGGATCGGGATAGCTCTCGTACAGGCCATCTACATCTGTAAGCACAATGTATTCGTCTACCTCCAATGCAGCAGCAAGATTTCCCGCAAACATATCAGCGTTTATGTTGTAATCCTGCCCCTCCTCATCTGATGCAATGCAGGTAATTATAGGGGTAAAAGCATCCGCTAATAGGGTTTTTACAAGCCGCGAATCAACAGATTTCACATCTCCTACCTGCCCTAAGTCAAGCTGCTCTCCTGCTTTATTTTTGTGATATCGTTTTTCTGCCACTATCATTTTCCCGTCTTTGCCCGACAAACCCACTGCTTTCAACCCGGTCTTGTTAAACACCCGAACGAGATCGCTGTTCACTTCTCCTTTGAGCGTTTTCTCAATTTCTACAAGAGCCGAAGGGGTAGTGTATCTATGGCCGTCTACAAATTCCGAGGCAATACCCGCTTGCTCCAGCGCAAGATTAATGAAGGGCCCTCCGCCGTGGACGAGTATTACCTGGATTTTTTGGGAAACTAAGGATTTAATTCTGCGGGCTATTTCATCTTTAAGTTCCTGACTAAGCATAGCGTTTCCACCATATTTAATAAGGACTGTTTTGCTTTGCATCATTATTAGATTTTTGAATGGAAAATTTCCATTTTTTATACCCCGGGAGTCAATAACCAGGATTGACCAAAAATTACGCTGAGTAAGCAGCAGGGTAAGTGCGAACTGCACAAATTGTAATGAGTGCAAATATAGCTAAAATTGACCTAAACGTAAACCCGTTTGAAGTTTAGATTGAGTGAGGCAGGTTCAATACGTCTAATCTACTCTGAAAACAGAAAGGAAAAAATGGATGATTTGGAGCATTAGGCTCTTGATCCTTGGGTAAGAAGGCCGCTTAATCTGCTACTTCTCCTTCCAGAGGCAGCTCTATATAAAAGTGAGATCCAACTCCAGGTGTAGACTCAAGACTTATGCAGCCTTTTAATTTATCGACGGTTTCTTTAACTATAAACAAGCCCAGCCCGGAGCCTTTTGATGTTTCCGATGCTCGGAAAAACATGCCAAAGATCTTTTCATGATACTCCTTATCGATTCCCTTTCCATTATCCTTTACGGAAATCACTATGTTTTTACCTTTTTGAGAAATCTCAACCTCGATGTAAGGATCTGCCTTTGAAACATCATGATATTTTATGGCATTACCAATCAGGTTACTGAGCAGGATCTCAATTCTTTTTTTATCATGATAAAGCTCGTTTTGAAAATTAATAGTATAAGAAAATTTGATCTGAGCTGCATTATCCATGTAGTTAAGCGTCGCATATACTTTTTCCAGCAGGTCCTTGAAATCAATCGGTTCCTGAGAAATTTCCAGCCTGGAATTTCTCGAAAAGTCGATAATGTTTTTTATAGATTGGTCAAGGACATGAATCCTATCTTCAATCATGTTAAAATAATCTAATTGATTGCCCTTGTCCATGTCGTACCTTCCTATATTGACCAAACCCAGGATGGACATTAATGGCGCTCTCAGATCATGTGAAGTACTATAAACCAGAGAATCAAGCTCGTCATTTGACTTCTTTAATTCGACATTTTTAGTTTGTATCTCAGCCGCCATTTTTTCAAGAGCCATTTTGCTTTCCTTCAGTTCAGTGATTGTGGAGTAATAGAGCTTTACAAGAAAACCAACAACAGCAATCAGCAAAACTACACTAGTCATAATGTTCAGTATGATGATATAATTTCCCTCTGATCGAACAAAAGGCACCTCCCCGAAAGGCCTCTGGTCGGTAGAGGCTAAAATAAAAATTAACGTGGCACTTAAGATCAGATAGAAGTATAGCGCGGTTTTATTAATCTGGCTAAAGAAAACAAAAGTCAATGCAATGAATGGAAAAAACATATATACCATGCCGATATCCGTCTCCGCAAAAGCCACTATGAGAAAAAACGAGAGATTTGCGAATGTCAGAAATAAATATCTTGCCAAGATATGCTTTCCTGCTTCGTTGAGAAAATAAAGTAGTACTGCTAAAATGATTAGTACAATATCTATATAAATGGTGGCTGGATCAGAATATAAGCTGTCGAAAAACAAGTGGAAAAAGAGTGCAATGATGCCGATGGCACAAAATTGGGAAAAGAGCAGGTTTACCTTTTTTTGAAAAGTCTTGTCACCGCTTCCTTTTCCCCGAGGAAGGCTGCTTAAACGCCATTTAAGAATGCTCTTCAATTTAAATTGCTTAATACTCCTTCTACTTTTTACCAATAATTGCACGAAAATGTATACGAAAAAATGACCGCTGACGGTGGAAATTGTTGAACTTGTTTTCCGTCGCACATTTGGTTCGCAAAATCCGCTCCCCATTGTAGCGGAAAAAGGCCCTATCAGGGAAGTCCCGATGATACTTATATTTGAAATACCATAAATAATTAATAACTTATTTCAAGTATTGTTTAACAATAGTAATCATAAAAGAATTAAAATAATAATTCGGAGAATGGGGGTTATACGATTTTCTTCCTAATCAAGTTTGTCATCATATTCATGGCTCGAAACACCATCAGTCTTGGAGGTAAAAACGTGGATCCGAAATCCCATTAAATACTATGCCATCAATTAGCAGAGATCAATGAGTTCACACAAAAAAAACGACAGGAGAAACTTTTTAAGGAAACTTGCTGCTTCCTCTTTGTTCCTGGCAGGCGCTACCAACGCATTTTCTGCAACAGCTCCTAACGAGCGGGTAAAGCTCAAAAACACCAAAAAATATGCAGCCAATGACAATATCCAAATCGCCGTCATTGGCGCCGGTGGAATGGGTGTCGCGGATGTTGAAACCGCGATTTCTATTCCCGGAGTAAAACTAATGGGTGCCTGCGACTTATACACTGGTAATTTAGAAAAAGCAAAATCGCGCTGGGGCAATGATGTTTTCACCACAATGAACTATCAAGAGGTGCTGGACAGGAAAGACATTGATGCGGTAATTGTAGCTACCCCTGACCATTGGCACCAAAAGATTTCCATCGATGCCATGAACAAAGGAAAAAGCGTATACTGCGAAAAACCCATGGTGCATGACATAAAAGAAGGACATCAGCTGATAGACATTCAAAAAAAGACGAAGAAAACCTTTATGGTGGGCAGTCAGGGCTTAAGCTCGTTGGGAAACGAAAAGGCCAAAGAACTGTATGAAGCAGGGGCAATTGGGCAATTGAACTACGCAGAAGGGTTTTGGGCAAGGAATTCTCCCACCGGTGCGTGGCAATATCCGATTCCGGCCGATGCCAGTAAAACAACGATTGATTGGGATATGTTTTTGGGTGATGCACCTAAAGTCCCATTTGATCCTGTCCGGTTCTTCCGCTGGCGCAACTACAGAGACTATGGGACGGGCGTTGCCGGAGATTTGTTTGTTCACCTTTTCTCCAGTTTACACTTTATCATCAGTTCAAACGGGCCCAATAAAATTCAATCTACCGGCGGGCTTCGATTTTGGAAGGATGGCCGGGAGGTACCCGATGTTTTGCTGGGAATGTTTGATTATCCCAAAGCTGACACGCATCCTCCTTTTAATTTGTCGCTGCGAGTGAATTTTGTTGATGGCACCTCTGGTACTACTTATTTAAGGTTGGTTGGTAGCGAAGGCGCAATGGATGTGGGATGGGATGATGTAAAATTGAAACGAAATAACGTGTACGAACCCGTGGACATATTTGACAAAGTGAAGCAGGGTAATCCTGATGCGGAACAACGCAAAAAAATTCTGCCACCTTTAGAAACGATTTATGCGGTAGAAAAAGGGTACAAAGGCGCCCACTATGATCATTTTAATAACTTTTTTGAAGCAGTACGAACAGGGCAGCCAGTAGTAGAAGATGCGGTCTTCGGTTTGCGGGCTGCTGCGCCGGCATTGGCCTGCAATACCAGCTACTTCGAAAACAAGATTGTTCAGTGGGATCCTGAAAAAATGAAGCTTGTATAACATTCACGATTTGTTAAATCATAAATCTCATTCACTATGCTTAAAAAAGAATTTTCAAACGCAGTTCTAGCGCTCATCATACCCGTTCTTATTTTTTCTCAAACCAGTTGTAGCGACAAGCAATCTGCAGGATCGGAGAACCATACTTCAGACACAACAGAATCAGCAATAAATACTTCAGTAGAGTCAGAAGAAGCTGTAAATGCGCTAACGGCCAAAGAGAAAGAAGAAGGTTGGATCTTGCTATTTGATGGAAAGAGCGTGGATGCCTGGAGAGGCTATAACTCTGATAGCTTTCCTGATAAAGGCTGGCAGGTTAAAGACAACCTGCTGATGGTAGAAGCCACAGGAACAGAAGAAGCAGGTTATGGAGGCGATATCATCACCAGGGAACAATATAAAGATTTTGAATTTAAAGTGGATTTTAAACTCTCACCCGAGGGAAACAGTGGAATTGTCTATCTTGTAAAAGAAGAAGACAATACACCTTCCTGGCACAATGCACCTGAATATCAATTGCTGGACAATCAGCATTATGAGGAAAACGGCGACATTCCCATGGACAAGCACCGCACTGGCGATGTATATGACCTATACGCCGCAGAGGAAGATGCGATGAAACCGGTTGGCGAATGGAACACAGCTATGATTCGGGTGAAGGATAAGGCCGTAGAACATTGGCTAAACGGCAAAAAAATCATAACATACACTTTGCAATCTCCCGAGTGGAAAGAAATAGTCGCTAAAAGTAAGTTTTCTGAATACCCGGGATTCGGCATGGCAGAGCGAGGACACATAGGAATTCAAGACCATGGACATCAACTTTGGTATAGGAATATTAAGGTGAGGTCACTTTAATATTGCCCTGCTGGAAAACACTTTAAGAATATTCTCGGCTATAGTTTTTATACAGTGTTTCTTGGCTTACTTTTTTAGCACGTATAAGAACTTCATATAAATCACGCAATTTTGCTTGCATCAGAAAACGGCTGCGAGATAGATTTAGGCGAGTTTCAAACACGCCATCTACTTCGTTGGCTCCCCACAGAGATGCATTGGCACAGATCAGAGTGTAAAGTGCACCCTTTATTTTCGTTTTTAGGTAATGTGCTGCCTCAACAAATATCTCTGACGGAGCCGCATGTTAGATAAATCGACTTATAGCCCGTTCCCTGCGTATTCCACATTAAGAATCTTAGCCAACATAGTGCGAGGTCTGCGAAAGCAATACTTAACAAACGCCATACAACCAAACCTCACATTGCCATGGCTTTGGGCTTTCTTTCAAGCGATAGTCTATAGTTGATCCCGTCTAGGTTGTCCACCCGACGCTGATTTTTAAATATTTATGTAGCTTCTCAAGAGGTTCTCCTCCAGCTACCGCCTGTTGGTATCGACATTAATGCCCAGTTCTCAAAAAAAATATTAAAAAAAATTAAAAAAAATTTTATGCATTTTTTTCAACAATTGGCCTAGTGCAAACGGTCGCTGTTGAAATTCTAACAAAGCGCAATCCGTTGCAATTTGTAAATTGTTAAAAAATATTTAATGAGAGGCTGCTGAAATTATTATATTGTTTTCCATGTGGTTACTTTTTTGTAAATTTGCTAATATATCAGCAAACAATAAATTTGAAAACAACATAAAGTATGAATATTATGAAAAACTTAATCACAAAATTCGGGGTATTGACCGTGGCTCTTGTGGCCTTGTTATTAGTGGGCAATTTTTCCGTTTCTGCACAAGCTAGAAACGTTGATGTAAGCCTTTACAAAAATTCAGCTACGATAGCGCAAATCAAAGTAAATGGGCTTTCTGAACTGAATCCTGCTCAAATTACCATCAAAAATGCAGGTGGTGTTACTTTGTTCAGCGACGAAAGCAGCTCTGACAAATATGTAAAGATGATCGAATTCGCAAGCATCAAAGACGGTGTTTATGTAGTTGATGTTGCCCAGTCAAAAGGAATTGTTAGAAAAGTTGTTAAAAAAGAAAATGAAGCTTTGACTATTCAGGATGAAGCCTTTGTGTTTAGTAACTATATGACATTTGCCGAAGAAGGAAAATTATTGGTAAAATTCAATAATCAGATCAATGAACCTGTTACTTTGAGAATTATCGATGAGAAAGGAAATGTACTTCATGAAGAATCTGATATTACTTCTGAGAGCTACACAGGGTTGTTTAACTTATCAAAGTTAAACAGAGGATCATATAACATGAGCCTTAGCAGTAGAGCGTTTACTAACACCAAAAAGATACAACTGTAA
>CAZWQB010000184.1:0-6873 GCA_964636035.1 uncultured Roseivirgaceae bacterium | reverse complement strand
ATTTGGCACATTGTAAATCAGTCACTTATGGGCTGCTGTATAGAATTTGCAATCCTATTTCATCCAATCTTAGCAGCATTACAAATGCTGAGTTAGGTCGGTCGGGATTACAAATCCCAACCAGCGGTACAAATCCCAACCAGCGGTTCAACTTAGCAGCGGTACAATTTTCGACCAGTTGTGAATGCTTTAATCTGCCAACTCCCTCAAGTCTACCGGAACCACCCGGGAAACACCTTGTTCAATCATGGTGATTCCGTAAATCACATCTGTACTTGCCATCGTACGTTTGTTATGCGTCACAATAATAAACTGCGACTCGCTGCTGAATTTTTTAATGATGTTGTTGAACTTGTCAATATTTGCATCGTCCAACGGCGCATCAACTTCATCAAATATACAGAATGGAGCCGGCTTCAATAGATAGATCGAAAACAAGAGCGAAGTAGCTGTGAGCGTTTTCTCACCACCGGATAGTTGATTAATGGTCAGAGGCCTTTTTCCTTTTGGTTTCGCCAGAATCTCTATTGAAGAGTCTAGTGGATTGTCCGGGTCACTCAGTTTCAGATCACAGTCATCTTCCTCGGTAAATAAAGAGCGGAAAACAATGATAAAATTTTCTTTGATTTTTTGAAAAGCGTCAAGAAATGTGATTTTTGCCACCTCATCTATTTCCTTGATCGTGCTGATCAACGAATTTTTGGCATTGATAAGATCTTCTTTTTGTTCGCTTATAAAGTCATGCCGCTGCTTGATTTCCTCATAAGCTTCCATGGCCATAGGATTTATCGGACCGATTTTTTCCATCCGGTCTTTAGCAGCATTCACCTGATCACGCAACTCCTGCTCCGTCAGTTCCTGCTTACCATCCTCTTCGTTTTCCTCCTGATCTTCCTCTTCAATTAAAGCATCCAAATCAATGCTGAATTCCACAGACAGTCGTTCTTTGACTGAGCTCAGGTTCAGCTTGGTTTCGTTCAACTTATTTTGAAGCTCCAAAAGTAAAGCATCAGCTATTTCCCGATTCCGTTGAATTTCCCGGCTGGTTTTGTCAGCCTTGTCAATCTCACCCCTGGAGGTATAATATTCTCTTTCCGCATCATTTACACCTTGCTCTATGGCCTCTTTTTCGGTGTACATCTCCAGCAGTTCGTCTTCATTCACTTCGGCACTTTCCAGTAGCGTCTTGATTTCCTGTTCGTTCTGTTTAAGGCCTTCCTGATTTTTAGCTATTCGGTCGGCGCTGCTTTCAAAAGTGTTTTGTTTAAAACCAATTTCTTGTTCCAGGCTGTTTACCTTGTTGAGCTGCTGGTGATAAAGGATATTTTCCTGGTTATAGGCAGCAGATCGTTCAGCCAACAGTGCGTTTTCGGAAACCAATTCGTTGTTGATCAGATGAATGCGCTTTTCATAATCCGTAAGAAGTGCTTTTTCTTCAAGCGCCTTTGGTTCAAGTTCAATGATCTCTTCAATAATTTGTTCCAGCTTTTCCGCTATGTCTTCCTTCTTATTGCTGTTGCTGCTAAGCATTTGGGCCAGTTGCTCATGCTTTGTTTTCACGGAAACATACTCCTGATTGATGAGGTTAATTTCCTTTTGCAGCGCTTCTATTTCTTCTCTATGGGTGTTTTGCTTTAAAGCGGCAAGATCTCTTTGTTCCTGATCAAGACTTTTTTTAATCTCATCTATTTTCAGATGTAGCTTTTTGATGTCTTTTTCCAGCTTTTCAAGATTCTTTGCACGACCAATCCTTTTTCCTTCGAAAAGCCCTACGGAGCCACCGGAAACACTGTATTTCCGCCTTATTACTTTTCCACTTTGTGTGATGAAGGTACCATCATCTTGCGGAGGGATCTTGTGGTAGTCGCCCTGCAAAACGTAGACACCATCCAATATGAACGAAATCAATTTTGCGTATTTGGGGTCATATTCAACTATTTCTGACGCCGGCGTGGCATTGTCGTACATCTTAAAGGGAAAAGGATTGAATTTGTCAAACTTTTCCAGTACAAAAAAATGTGCCCTTCCTTTTGCTGCGTCACTTAAAAGATCCACAGCCCGGTACGCCTGGTCCTCTGTTTCTACAATATAGTAGTTCATATAAGGTTCCAGGTAGTTTTCTATGGCTACCCTGTAGTTCTCGTCACAGGTAAGCACATCCGATAATAGGGGCGTGTCCTTAGACCAGTGGGTGTGTTTTTTCAAAAACTTAATAGCCTCCGGAAAGCCCTCTAGATTATCTACCAAAGATTTTGTTAGATTGTACTCATTCTGCAGGGCATCTACTTTCCGGCTATTTTGCGTGAGTTCTTCCCTTATTACTTCAATTGTCTTTTCCGTGTCAGAAATCTGCTGTTGGATTGCAGTTTCTGACGCCTGTAGTGCCGTATATTTTTCGTTTTTTTCATTAAGGATCTCCGAGAGCTCAGCCGCTTTCTCATCAAACTCACTTAAGCTGGCACTTTGGCTGGTACTGTCGTAGGTTGCCTTTTCGAGTTCCTGCTTTAGCGAAGAAGATTGTAGCTGCTTAATTTCCAGCGACTTATTTAATTGATAAGAGAGCTCCTGTTTTTCTCTGAAGGTTTTATTAATGGTATTTACTTCTTCCTGAAGTGCGGTCGTTTTTTGCTTCTGCTCATCCAGTGCTTCTTTAAGGCGTTCCAGCTTTTGCTCTGTTTCGTTGTAAAGCTTTGTAGCGGTTTCTTTTTCCCGCTCCAGACTTTGTATACTGAAAGCTGCCTTTTCGTTGCTGATTTTATCCTGTGCTATTTGCTCTTGCAGCCCCTTGCTTTTGTCATTCAAAAAGCGAAGCCGTTCATTTTTTATTTTCTTGTCGCTCTCGTATTGTCGGATTTTATTTACATGCTCATTCAGTGTTTTTTGCCTGCTCGAGAGCAGCTTTTCTTTCACAATCAAATCAGCTTTCGCTTTCTCCAACACCGCTTCCTGCTCAGCCAGTTGCTTGTTTAAAGAAGCTTTCTTATCCTGTTCTACGGCAATGTCCTTCGTTAGCTTTGAAAATGCCTCGCTTTGTTTTTGGATTGTCTTTTTTGCAAGGGCAATGCTCAATACCTTGTATTCATCTTTTATCTTAAAGTAGCGCTCGGTTTGCTTCGCCTGCTTTTCCAGCGATTTCAGGTTTTTGTTGATCTCGAACAATAGATCTTCCACGCGCTCCAGATCTGCATCGGTGCCCTCTAATTTTCTTAGCGTTTCCTTTTTTCTTACCTTGAATTTGGAGATTCCGGCAGCTTCCTCAAAAAGGCCTCTTCTGGAGTTATCTTTGTCATTCAGGATATCATCCACCATCTTCAGCTCAATGATGGCATAACTATTTGAAGCAATACCCGTGTCGAGAAAGAGGTTGGTGATGTCCTTAAGGCGACAGGTGACCCCGTTCAACTGATATTCACTTTCGCCCGAACGGTAATACCTTCTGGTAATGGTAATCTGCGAATATTCCGTCGGAAGCAGGTTCTTTGTATTGTTAAAGGTGAGCGAAACCTCCGCGAGTTGGGTGGGTTTTCTTGTACGCGTACCGTTAAAGATTACGTTCTCCATCTTATCGGAGCGTAATGCTTTGGTCTTTTGCTCCCCCAGTACCCATCTGATCGCGTCTACAACGTTTGATTTTCCACAGCCATTAGGGCCAACTATTCCAGTGATGCCAGCATCAAAATTAATAGTCATCTTATCCCCAAAGCTCTTAAACCCCTTTATCTCTAATTTTGTAAGCTGCATTTAGAAAGGTTATATCTGTAACGGCTACAAATTTAAAATTATTTATTAAATTTGTTCACATCATGGATAATATTCAACTCATACTATACATCGTCTTTCTTATTGGATACTTTATTTTCAAGCTTCTGACGGGCAAGAAAAATGTAACCGGTCAGGATACGCGAAAATTTGATCAGGACAATAAAGAACCCTATGGGCACCCTACAGAATATGAACCATACGATCCAGATGCCGGCCGCCCAAAATCGTTTGAAGAGATTTTAGAGGAACTTACTGGTGGTTCGCAACCAAAGGAAGAACGAAGGGCTAGACAGGAAGTAAGGAGGGAAGTACAGCCCGTGGAAGAGGAAGCAGAAGAATGGGATGTTGCGCCCGACCCGCGAAGTTATGAAACCTATAATAGTGAGGCTTATCAAAACTCGGTGAAGGATGGCTCCCGGTTTAAAACCCTGGATGAAATGGTGGACATTGAAAATATTGAAACCAAAATCGGAGAGGTAGAGGAAATAGACGGGCCGGGTGACAGTAGTGCTTCTAATACCTATCTATCTATGTTTGCCAGCCTGGAGGACGCAAAAAAGGCCGTGGTGATGTCAGAGATTTTGAACAGGAAGTATTAGTTGACCGCTAATTTCTCAGCCGTTACCATTATTTCAAAATAGTGCTAGTTCGTTTGTAATCCTTTTGTTTGCTGAATCTTTCTGCGGGTATTTTTCCGCTTATTGCTATTTTGCAACCGGACTTCCTGGGCATGAAACCGTTCAATTAAGCTGCTACGCCATCGTATGTCACTGATACGTTGCGGCTGCACCATCGCTTTTCGGAAGATGAGGCATAAAGTTGTCCTTAACGTTCCGCGCATGCAATTTATACATCGTTAGCGGTCTGACAGTCAGTGTGTTGAAGCCGCGAACTTTTCTTGTTTCCTTAAAATATTCTTCTCGTTTTCTTGCAATTTTTCTATGCAATATTTTTATATTTATTTCTCGTTCAACAAAATCAATGGCTATGAAAAAATATCTCCTACTCCTGACCTTGCTTTCTGTCTTTAATCTTAACGCACAACATTTGGGTGCCGATTTGAATCCCGAGAGGCCTCTGGGAGCTTTTACTTCGCAGGCCCATCTGGTATTTCAAACCACTGCTGAAATTCGACAAAACTCAGCCCGTAGTTTAAATGGAAGTAATCTGCACGAGCCTTCGTGGGAGTGGGCAACCAATGCTGGGTTAGGTGCTGGATTAAGCATAGCAGTCGATAATCAGGGCAATAGCTACGTGGCAGGGCTGTTGGGAGAGGCGGTGCTTGCAAAGTATAGCCAAGAGGGTGCTGAAATCTGGACCAGAGGTATAGGAGAGATAGGAAGGGCTGTAGCTATCGACGAACAGGGCTATGTATACCTTCTGGGAGAGTTTAGAGATTCTATTTCTTTTGGCGATACAACCATTACAAGCAATGGGTACAATGCTTTTTTAGCTAAAATTGATCCAGATGGTGAGGTTTTATGGTTAAAAGAGTTTGGTGAGGCAGGCTTTCGATATGGGAATAGCCTGGTGGTTGATCGGTTTGGAAACTGTTTCATTGCAGGTGAACTCAGCGCTCCATTGCAATCGGACGGAAGCAGTAGGCATAGCTATAGTGGGGATTTTGTTGCCAAACTTGATGCGGCTGGAAAATTCCTTTGGATAAAGCCTTTTCACAGCTACAACATTTTTTCCGGATATAACAACCTTGCCGTTGATGCGGAAGGGAATCTTTTTGCCATAGGATCAAGATTCCTTAATGGAAGCAATTCTCACGATGCGGTCGTCCTAAAGATGGACGGGGATGGACAAGCGTTGTGGGCAAAGAAAATTTCAAGTAGTGCGGACGACTTTGCCAACAATATTGCGGTAGACGAGCGTGGGAACAGTTATATTACTGGCCATATAGGAAGCTCCGCCACCGTAGGCGGGGTTCAACTGACGCCAGGGGCATTTCTGGTCAAGTATGACAGCAAAGGAAAGTTGAGATGGGTGCGCCAGGAGGGTGGATTAGGAGTGGGTGTAGATAAAAGCGGCAATGTGCATGCTTTGAAAGTCCTCAGTGGGGGTGCCGGCGACATCATGGAATTTACAATTTATGATCAGGATGGCCTTCTATTAGGAGCGCAGCAGGCAGGTGGCAAGAGTTGGAAGTACCCGTACGCATTCATTGTAGATAAAGCAGGCAATAGCTATACGACAGGCGAGTATGTCGGCCTCCAAGGAGGGGCCGGCGAGATTGTGTTTGGCGATACTTCGATTTATGGATCGTCAGACGGCTCCAGCTACTTCGACTCCTTTTTTTCCAAACTGGGCAACATTTACAGTTCGGCTCCTTCAAACCTCACAAATGTGATGAGCACAAGCGCCTCTGTTAAAATTTTTCCTTCCGCAGTCAATGATTATTTGACGGTAGATTTAGGCGACTCCGCTACTGACGAGGTTGTAGAGCTGGTGGCTTATAACAGGTTTGGGATCGTAAGTTACACGAAAAAGGCTACAAGTGACAATGGAATTATTATAATAGATATGGCTGATATTGCGGATTTCGGCCTGCACTACCTTAAGATCAGGAGCGTTAAAGAGGATAATACCTTCAGGTTTATTAAATTATAAGATGCAAGACTGTTGATGCCAGTATTTAAATGCACGGTATCACCTGCAAAACGATAAGCAAAACGTGTTCGAAAGCCTTTCCAAAATAGACATTAATCTCAAGAGGAAATAAAAATCTCCGGTGAATACAACTTTTATTCTAAAAATGGTGTCTGTTATTTAGCGGGCGAAGTGGAAATGAATTCCACAGCCTTTATTAACCTGATCCGCATTCGAGATGAAAATAGTATACCTGCTTGCGTTCGCTTTTACATTAGCTTCATGTGAAAGGAATGATATATATACACAAAATTGCGATGATTCGTTGGAAGAATCTGCCGGATTGAGAATTGTAGTCTCCGAAATTGAGGAATACAGTTGCTTAACTCACATCAACGCAGCCTTGCTGAACGGGCAGGCTGTTTATATTACATCTGTAGTGGATCCTCTCTGTCAAACAGACGGCACTGTAGGCGTCTACAACTGCAAAGGGGAGTTTTTGGAGAACAGAAAACC
>CAZWQB010000183.1:0-6888 GCA_964636035.1 uncultured Roseivirgaceae bacterium | reverse complement strand
CGGTGCCAAAATCCGAGGTGCCTGAAAATATAAAACCGGAAGTGGGACAGCAACTACAGGTGCAGCAGGCAAACGGGCAGGCCATGCCGGTAGTAGTTGCAGAAGTTACGGAAGATAAAATTGTGCTGGATGCCAACCATCCTCTGGCAGGAAAAGATCTTACCTTTGAAATCGAGTTGGTAGAAATTGCCTAAACGGTTTGGGTTGAGAAATAGAAAATGAGGTCCACATGGGCCTTTTTTTATGAAAGGCCTTCCCAAAACAATAAGAAGCGGATTCTACTCTTTATGGTATGGGAAGGCTTTAGAAGCAGTTCAAATGTCATCATTTTCTGAATAAAAGTGAACCCCCCATCTGCGGGATTTTGTCATGCGACGGCAGATCTGCGGTCATCAGGCAACAAAATATATAGACATTCTAGGCTGCAGAAGCTTCGTTATTGTATTTTTTAAACCAGCTATATGCAGCGGCTTCGTCTTTAAAAGTTTCCAGAATTATATTTTTGCTTGCATATTTTTGGTTCATGGAGTTTTTAAACTTATCCATGGCATACCTTGCAAAAGCATCATCTCCAATAATGACTGCGTGAGTTTTCACCCCCGCCTCTTCAAATAGCAGTTCATTCCAGGTTACATCCAGCCATTTTTGATCATCAAGAGGCAACACAGAGAGATTTCGTGTGTCTCCTAGCCAGTGTAGCACGGGATGATCTGACTTCAGCTTTTTGTAGTGGTCCAACACCTTCAATAGACTATTTCTGAACAAATCACCCTTGGCTTTATCCAGCCAGATGTGATAAAGGATTTTGTTCTCTTCGTCAAATTTGCATACCAGAAATTCTTCTTCAAACAGTGTTTTCATAATAGTTTTTGTTTAGTTGTAGCTTCAATATCTAAATAATAGAAGTAAATTAAAATGCGTATCTGAGGAGAATATGCTCCGTGTAATCTTTTTGTGGAAAAGCAATCGTTGCCGGGAACGTTGCCGGTAATGATATATGCCTTGTGTTCAAAAAAATTACTATTTTGGCAGCTCAATTTAAAACCACCACAATTTTGACTAAGTGCGTATTTTTAGACCGGGACGGTGTCATCAACAAAGATTATGTTGACTATGTGTATTCAGAGGAAAAACTGGAAATCCTCCCGAAAGTAGCAGAAGCCATGGCGGCACTTAAGAAAGAAGGCTTTCTTTTGGTAGTAATTACAAATCAATCAGGAATTGCACAGAAAATATATACAAAGGAACAGATGCATGCCTGCCATAGCCTTATTCAGGAGCGGTGTGAAAATTTAATTGATGCTTTTTATTTTGCTCCGGGTCATCCATCTGTGAGTGAAAGCCTGTCGCGGAAGCCCGGTACATTAATGTTTGAGCGTGCAATAGCGAAATTCAATATCGATACCGCGCAGTCATGGATGATCGGGGACAAAGACAGAGATCTGATACCGGCAAAAAAGATGGGGTTGAAGACCATTCAGGTTGATCTGAAAGACAGCACCCATGCCGATTATAAAGCAAAAAGCCTGTTTGATTGTGTAGATATTATATTAGCTAACAAGGCCTGACATCATCTCGGGCTCTCCAGAGCCTGCAATAGCGATTCCACTGCTTCTTGACAGCCTTGTGCAATCGTGGCTTTTAGCAGTTCCTTCGCAGCGTCATCTTCAAAAAATGCTACACCTTTCATTTCGCTCGCCGTCTGGGGGGAAATTAAATTCCGTCGGATGAAGGTGCCTGTATAATTATTGCAACATTTTTTATCAGTGGTAGTTGTGATCCTATCCATTTAGAAAATGACGGCGCCATGGACTACTATGAAATTTTTTCAGCTATATCTTTGCCACTTGGCATTATTATTTTGTTGTTACTCGTATGCAGGCCCCTCATTCTTTGGTATTTTAGAATCCCCGACATGATAGAAAGGCAGGATGAACTCATCAGAGAAATGAGAATACAGAACGAGCATATGAAGAAGCAATTGCTTCCGTCGGATTCTGTAGTTGCTTCGGAAGATACCAAAGCTACCGTAGAAGGTCCCCCTGCACTGGAAAGGGAAAGGAAGATCAGTTTTACAGAGCTGCGCTATGGTAAAAATTAATTGCTTTTAATATTCCATTTCTTTCAAATTTTTTAATCAAATTTTTATATCTCTTGAGTAAAAAAGAAGATGCTTCTTTAGCGAATTCCACTGTTAAACAAAGCAAAGCACCTCTGTACATATCTATCGCAATATTGCTAGGAGCGGTAGCGGCCTACTTTTTTATACCTGCTGTTAATGAATTTTTTAAAGAGGCCTGGGAAGTTCTTACGAGTGATGATGAAGAGAAGGTGAAGGAGTGGGTTGCCCAATTCGGAATTGGCGGGCCGCTGATTATTATACTTGCGATGACACTGCAAATGTTTCTCCTGGTGATTCCTACGCCTTTGCTGATGATTGTCTCCGTATTGGCTTATGGTCCGGTTTGGGGCTGCTTGTTGATTATAGCGGCCATTTTTGTAGCTTCTTCAACTGGCTACTTCATTGGAATGTATTTTGGTCCTCCCTTGGTAGAAAAAATTGTGGGTGAGAAAACCGAGAAAAAAATTGAAGACTTTATTGATGATTATGGCTTCTGGACGGTGTTTGTTACCCGCATTAGCCCCTTTTTATCCAATGATGCTATCAGTTTAATTGCAGGTACATTGAGAATGGGATATTGGAGGTTCATTGGTGCTACTGTTGCCGGAATACTGCCGCTGGCGATACTTATTGCCTACCTTGGTAAGGAAATTGACAGACTGAAAACGGGCCTGATCTGGGGATCTGTCATCAGCATCATCCTTTTTGGGCTCTTTGTGTGGTGGGATCGCAACCGGCGTAAAAAGTGATCTGATAACTGCCGGAGCCTCCGTATCATTTTCTGTCTTCATAGATTATTCCAATTACTTTATGCAAAGCGCATACGCTACAAGCTGCTCTAAACAATATCGTCGATCCAGTCAAAATGCGCCTGGAAATTGTGCCTGCTTAAGCAAAACTTCACAGGCGTATGTCCATCTTGGCGTCTTAGGGTGGTTTGATCCAGCTTCTTGTATTTTTCAAAATTAAGTTGTAATTTAGGCGCTTCTAAAAAATAATATTTCTACTTTAAATTATATTTTTCGATAGACCTATGGACAGTATTTTAGCGTTTATGGAGCAGTTTAATCCAGTGATGCAGGCTTTATTAGCTACGCTATTTACCTGGGGAGTTACAGCGCTTGGTGCTGGATTGGTGTTCTTCTTTAAGCGAATCAATCAGAAGGTTTTGGACAGCATGATGGGATTTGCAGCGGGAGTTATGATTGCTGCGAGCTTTTGGTCATTGCTGGCGCCTGCCATTGCCATGACTCCCGAAGTAAGTAATCTTCCCAACTGGGCGCCTGCCTTGATTGGGTTTTTAGCAGGAGGATTGTTTTTGGCCCTCATGGATAAAATGATCCCGCACCTCCACATTGGGTTTAAGAAAGATGAAGCGGAGGGTCCCTCTTCCAGTTGGAAACGAAGTGTTTTGTTGGTTTCAGCCATTACCCTGCATAACATACCTGAAGGTTTGGCTGTAGGGGTAGCTTTTGGCGCTGTAGCCCAGGGATTGCCCTCAGCCACAATAGGTGCTGCTGTGGCATTGGCGATAGGCATAGGTTTGCAAAATTTCCCGGAAGGAACGTCTGTGTCAGTCCCATTGAGGAGGGAAGGAATGAGCAGAAGAAAGGCATTTTTTTATGGCCAGATGTCTGGCGTGGTTGAACCCATAGCCGGGGTGCTTGGCGCCTTGTTGGTAATGTCCATTCGTCCTGTTTTGCCTTATGCATTGGCCTTCGCCGCTGGCGCAATGATATTTGTAGTAGTTGAAGAGCTGATCCCAGAGGCGCAACTAAAAGGAAATACCGACACTGTCACTATAGCAACCCTAATTGGCTTTAGCATCATGATGACTTTGGATGTTGCCCTGGGTTAGATAGCAGAGAAACCCTTACCCTGCAAATAGCCGGGTGCTTCGGAGAAAAATCGTTAAAAAGTAGCGCCCGGCCATATTTCTGGTTCAATGCCTGTTGAGCGGTCAGTAGCATCTAACATTCCAGGCATTTCTTGGTTCATTCAGAACAGTAGCAACATCTATGAACAAAATGAACAGCCAGGCAAAGCAGATAATTCTCATCATCTCTTTATTAATTGTAGGTACCTACTTTTTATTCTTTGGCCTTTCAAAAGCACAGGCTTTTCTTGCTCCCTTAACCACTGCTGTATTGTTGGCGCTTTTGATGGTTCCGGTCTCCAACAAGATCGAAGCCTGGGGAATTGGCAGGGGCTGGTCGGCCTTTGTGTCTGTGCTGATTTTAATGGGTTTTTTCGCCGGTCTGTTTTTCATTATTTCTGCTCAGGTGCAGAGCGTGGCAAAAGACTGGCCGCAAATGAAAGAGAAGTTGGAACCAAAAATTCAGGAACTGCAGGAATACATAGCGGAACATACACCCTTTAGTGTCGAAGAGCAGAATCAAAAAATCCAGGAAAAATTGCCCGGTTCCGAAAATAATCAAACTAGTAATGGTCAGCAGGATGCGACTACTCAAGACAAGCCGGCATCTCAGGAAAGCTCTTCGTCTCAGGGGGGGAGCAGCGTCGGAAGCATGGTCAGTACCGTCGTTTTTTCTTTTTTTAATTTTTTGGGTGCTGCCTTACTCACCTTTGTCTATATCTTCTTTTTCTTATTGTACCGAAAGAAATTCAAGCTTTCAATTCTAAAGTTTATTCCTGAAGAAAACCAGGAAAGGGGCAAATCTATCATTCGCGAATCCAGTAAGGTGTCGCAGAATTACCTTCTGGGAAAACTGATTTTGATTGTCCTTCTGGCGGTTTTGTATGGGGTGGGCTTGTTTCTGTCGGGAATAAAGCACGCCGTATTGATAAGTATACTCGCAGCGGTATTGTCGCTGATCCCCTATTTGGGAAATATTATCGGTTTTTTTCTTGCGACGGCCATGGCTTTATTTGCGGGCGGTGATTCTTCGGCCTTAATTGGAGTGACCATCACCTTTGGAGTGGCCCAATTTGTGGAGAGTTATATATTAGAGCCTTATATTGTAGGGGACCAGGTAAACATTCATCCTATTTTTACCATCATTGCTGTTGTTATGGGTGGGGCAGTTTTTGGCGTGGTAGGGATGATCATAGCCATCCCTATTTTTGGCATCATCAAAGTGGTGTGCGACCATGTGAAAGTATTACATCCCATAGGCTATCTTCTTGGCGATCAAAAAGAAGCCGGTCAGGACGACGAGAACTTTTTCAATAAATTGTACAAAAAGTTTAAGAGGAAATAGACCCGCCTGTAATCTACGCCCATTTACTTTGTACTGAACCTTCGTAGTCAACTCTTTTCATAGTTCACCTGAAGACAGAAGCCTTTTTACAAATAAACATTTTGATTTTACCGGGGTTCTTTAAGCATAGCCCCTGCAAAGGGGAATAGATAAACTAAATGAAAGAGAATCATGGAAAATAAAGAGAAAATAAATAAAAGAACAGCAGAAGCAGATAGCAAGTGGAGAAGAGCAAATAATAGTAGCGCTACAAAGCAAAACGAACCCACCAAGAAGCATGGTGATAAAAATTCAGAACCTGATCATAACAAGGAAAATGAAGGCGCGGCCAAAGGGAGCCATTTGCTTGAAGACGAAAAGCTATTTGGTTTAGATGCTGAAAGCGCAGATCCCAACGAGACCGATAAAGATTATTTATCACAGCCACAGCCGATGTCTGACCAATTGAGGAGCATCTATCCGGGCGCACCGGGAAAAAGCGATGGAAAAGCAAATGCGGATGAGCAAAAAGCGACGGATCAAAACCGGGACGCCGGAGAAAGAAGAAACAACTTTGGCCAGGCTGGATACGATGCTGGAGAAAAAAACGAGGACCAGGGCGATTTTTTAGATACAGAACGAGGAAATTATTCGAAGCATAACGATTATCAGGACAGACAGGGCCGTCAAAAGGATTTCGACCTGGAAGAAGAGTTTCCGCATGAAGAAAGGAATAGATTCCCAAGTTCTCCTGCTGGAAATAAAGACAATGAAGCTTCCAACATCACCAACAGAGACGACAAAAATCAGAAACGAAATGCGACCGGAGAGGAGACACCTGCTTTTTCGTCTGGCCTGCAAAATGACTGGGACGAAAATGCCGTCAATCCAAAAAGCTACGGCGAAACCGATTATGATGACAGAGATGTCAGAAGGAGACAGGATGAAGGACAGCAACCCTGGGATGAAAGCGACAAAGAAGAAGACAATGTTTAATTGAGGTTTTTAATAATATTGAAATGATCGCCCCTTTTCTTTTTTGAGGAGGGGCGATTTTTTTTGACTGGGTGATTTTCAGTTAATGATTAAAAATTCAAAGAAATTCAGTTTACGCGAACCATTAAAAAAATTGGCATCTATATTTTGGTAGAAATAAATATTAGGCTACATTTGCATTCCAATAGAACAATCGGTTCTATTTATTAATAGAGAGTTGGCGGAGCGGTCGAACGCGGCGGTCTTGAAAACCGTTGACTGTAACAGGTCCGGGGGTTCGAATCCCTCACTCTCTGCAAAGCCTCGGACTACTCCGGGGCTTTTTTATGCACCAGCATTTTTTTACCGGAAGGAATTTTTGTGAGGGATGAGAACCCGGTTCGAAACCGACGAAGGAGGTTCACGAGGGGTCGTGCGGCATGCCCGTGGGTACGAGTAATCCCTCACTCTCTGCAAAGCCTCGGATTACTCCGGGGCTTTTTTATGCAATAATCTTTCTAAACCGAGATTGAATATTGTGAGGGATGAGAACCCGGTTCGAAACCGACGAAGGGGGTTCGCGAAGGGTTG
>CAZWQB010000182.1:0-6912 GCA_964636035.1 uncultured Roseivirgaceae bacterium | reverse complement strand
TTACAAAAGCTCAAGAAATAGCAGGATGCTTCTTGCTTCTCGCAGGCAAAACTTCGGAAGTTGTTGCTATCCCGTGTACCAAAACCCAACATCTATCACCTAAATCATATCTTATTTCGGCAGTTCATAATCGATCATCCAGCAGACGCCAAATTTATCTTTAAAAGAAGCAAAGTAGGAACCCCATGGCGCATCGGCAAGCGGCATTTCAACTTCTCCACCCTGAATCAGCTTTTCGTAGATTTTCTCAGCCTCTTCTTTGGACTCGGGGCATAAGCAAATGTAATTGTTGTTTCCCACGTTTACCTTCTGATTCATGCTCTCGATGCAATCGGAAGCCATTAAAATAACGTCTTTGGTTAATGGCAGAGAAATATGCATGATCTTGTTCAAGTCGTGTTCAGGAATTTCCACGCCCTCCATAGGCATATCGCCAAAGCGGACAACTGATTTAAACGTTCCGCCAAAAACAGTCTGGTAAAAGTTAAACGCCTCTTCAGAGTTTCCGCCAAAATTAAGGTAAGGGTGTACAGTTTTCATAAAATTGCTTTTTTAAAATGATACAAACACTTAAAATGCAGGAATTTACAGATGCACATGTTCTTCTTATAGCACTGCACCACTGATCTATTACAAAGGTAATTACGAGCATCCTGGGAAATGGAGTGCAAATACGCCAACTATAAGGGTCAATTGAGACAATTCAAGATAAGCTTTCACGCAGCGGCGCCACGAATTTGTTTTTGTCCGGCTTTAATGCAGGAAAAAGGGAGCTTTCAGGGGACAGCTCCCGGTGTAAGCGGTTTGGATCCTCAGCGTCCTCTGAAAAAGAGAGACACTGAGGGAGCTGGAAAAGAATAATTCAACGCTATCCCCTCAGTGTCTCCTGCAAGGCACTCTGAGGAATAAAAACCCAAATCATTCCGCATTCATTTCGAACCAATTAAAAGTAGCTGCAGCATCTTTGGGGCCTTTTACGTTCAGGCCAATTCTTATTGCTCTGTCCCAGGGAGGAAGGTAGCTCGCGTCAAAAGGTTGATTCTCACCGAAAGCATTCCAGGTGCTGCCATCGGCACTCCAGGCAAACTCCATTTGATGTCCGTCTTTAGTTTTTATCTGTAAATGAATTTCATCCTCATCGACAGGGAGTGCTGTTGTCGAAAGAATGCTTTTCTCATTGTTCTTTATAGACCAGAACCTTATTTCCTTACTCGTCACAGCTACTCCCACTGCGTTCGACTGATCACCAATGGCTGTAAGCCCAGCCTCCACACCATTATTTAATTTTTGTACATCTATAGCAGTGCTTGCTGTATAATCAGCCCGAATGGTACGCTGCGCCAAAAGATTTCCCAGCCGCTCTGGTGCCGCCTCTATAATTAACTGCCCATTATTTTCAGGAACAAGATGATACGAAACACCCTGACCCACCGGCCACTGCCAGGTGGTTGCCAGTTCTGCCGCATCAAATTCTTCCTTTATTGTAAAACTATCAGGCGCATTCTGTTGATGCGGCGCTTCTGCTTCCTTGCTCGGCGCATCGGCTGCAAACTGCGGCCACCCGTCCTCGCCCCATGTAAAAGGATCCAGCAATCCCTCCCTTCCGGTGAAAACAGTGCCGTCAGTGCTGTAGGCATGGTACAGAAAATAGTAATTCCCGGTGGTGTCAGTTACTACAGAACCGTGTCCTGCGCATTTCCAGGCTTCATTTTGCTTCATGATCGGGTTCTTTTCATATTTTTCCCATGGGCCTCGTAAGTCTTTGGCCCTTGCCACTCCTACCCCATAGGTACAGCCTTGTCCACAACAGGCATCACCAGAGTAAAAAGTGTAGTAATATCCATTTTTTTGAACGATATAAGCGCCTTCCACCAATCCTCCTTCCCAGCTATCGGGATCGTTCCTGAACATTTCGAATTTCTCACCCAAAAGCGCTGTTCTTTCTTCGTTCATCAGTTGCGCCCACATGGGAGTGGGTTTGCCTACGCTATTGCCGTCTTCTTTCCAAACCAGAAACAAATCTCCATTGTCATCCCTGATTGGAAATCCGTCAATAGATCCTACTTCCTGACAAACCAACGGCCCATGATCTTTATACGGCCCCTTTGGATCGGTGGCACTCGCCACACCTACACAAAGATTACCCCCTTCCTGTTTCGCAGTATAATAAATGTAGAAGGTGCCGTCCTCATAGGTAATTTCAGGGGCCCAAAAATGGGCGTCTGCCCACTCAGGGACCTCCGCAGGAAAAACATGACTTACAATCTCCCAGTCTACCAAATTTGTTGAATGCAGGATCGGGTACAATGGCGCCCATTCAGAAGAAGTAGCAGTGGCCCAATAGTCATTGCCTACTCTCACCACGGAAGGATCCGCGAAGTCTCCCGGCATTACCGGGTTGGTGTAGGTAACCGATTCCTGGGCCGGCCGGGAAGTTTCTTCCCCTTTATGGCTTTGCTGACAAGCAGCAAGCCAAATTGTACAGGCACTCATTGTAACTAAAACACTAAAAACATTCTTCATAATTGGCATTAATTATTTAAAACTGACGAATAAAGGCCTGCTTTACCGACGCTTTATCATTTATTTCATTTTCACTAAAGAGGGATTGTATAAGGCTTGGTGTAAAGCTTTTAATCTGGCAGCGTCCATCTTGATAATTTTCCGGTCATAGGTCATCAGGCCATTGGTCTCTATTTCCACATCGGTGGTTTGGGTATATACAGCAGCGGATAAACCTTCCGCAATAAGCTTTTCCATTCTGGAGATAAATTCGCTGTACTTATCGAGGAGCTCTTCTGCACTCTTAAAGCTTTGGTACCCCCAATTGTCTTTTTCCTGCCAGGTATGCCCTTCTACCGGTAGCCCCAACCCTCCATATTCTCCCAAAACCAAAATTTGTTCCGTACCAAACAGATCGGGTCGGGGCATCGCTGGTTCGGGATAATTGTGGAGATCGATAATATGACCTACTGGCTCAAAATTTCCTCCGCTGGCACTATTTACCAGTCTTGACGGATCCATTTCCATCGTCCATTTTGTAATTTCCTTGGTTTTAAACTGCCCCCATGCTTCATTGAAGGGGACCCAAACCACGATGCTTGGGAAATTATGGAAGTCGTTCATGATTTCTGACCATTCTTGTCTGAATATCTCTTCTGATTCCGCAGTCCTTTCTTTCTCTGTTCCCAAACCAGCCACCCCGGGCCGCGATTCCCATCTGTTGCCCATGTCGCCACTGGGCATGTCCTGCCACACAAGCATCCCCAGTTTGTCTGTATGGTAGTACCACCTTGCGGGTTCTACTTTCACATGCTTCCGAATCATGTTGAACCCCATCTCCCTGGTCTTTTCAATATCGAAAAGGAGGGCTTCATCAGAAGGAGCTGTGTACAAGCCATCAGGCCACCAACCCTGATCAAGCGGGCCGAACTGAAATACAAATTCGTTGTTCAGCAACATCCGCTGTACGCCGTTGGCATCTGGCTCCATGCTGATTTTTCGCATGGCGAAATAGCTGTCTACTTCGTCAACAACTTTCCCATTTCTTACTACAGCCACCTTCAAATCGTAGAGAAAAGGGCTGTCTGGCGACCAAAGCTTTGCATTTTCAATTTGCAATGCAATTTCATCACCAGCATCGGCGGTCTTTTCCGCTACTTTTCTTGTTCCGTCCCAGGCGGAAACCCTGATTTTGTCATTCGCACCTGTTTGCTCAATGTCAGCGGAAACAGTAAGGGTATTGCTGTCTATATCCGGAGTGTTTCGTGTGGATTTGATGTAAGTATCAGGAACGGACTCCAACCACACCGTCTGCCAAATCCCCGTGACAGGCGTATACCAGATGGCTTCGGGCTTTTTAACCTGTTTCCCTCTTGCCTGAGGGCCATCGTCTGTTGGATCCCATACACTAACTGTAATTTCCTGACTGGCGCCTTTGGTCAGGGCATCAGTAATATCAAAAGAGAACGGGTCGTAGCCTCCTATGTGTGTACCTACTTTCTTCCCGTTCACAAAAACATCTGTCTTCCAGTCTACCGCCCCGAAATGCAGCAGCAGCTTTTGTCTTCGAAGTTTGGAGGGAATCTTTACAGTTGTTCGATACCATAGAACGCTGTCCTTCCCCACCCTTCTGGCGACTCCTGAAAGCCCGGACTCAATAGCGAAAGGCACCAGGATTTGCCCATCAAAACCGGAGGGCAAATCAGGGTTTTCGCTCGTTGGCCGAACCGCGTATTGCCAGAGACCATTTAGATTCTGCCAGTTTTCCCTAACCATCTGTGGCCTGGGATATTCTGGTAACACGTTATCCGGATCAATTTCTTCTGCCCAGGTCGACGTAATTTTGTCTCCCGCGATTTTCCATGTCTGCTGTGCTGAAGAACTGTTGATTTGTAACGCAACAACAAGGGCTAATAAAAGGTACTTCATTTTCATGCTTTTCTTAGATTTTAGTGAGATAATTATCTGGAAAAGAGATTCAGGCCAAATAGTTATCCTCCTATTGTCGTTTATTATGGAACTGCTTCTACTGCCGTGATGCTCCTGATCAAAGCGACCTCTTCCTCTTTATAAGGGCTTCCATCTGCTCTCAACACTTCATGAAACCACACTTCAGGCTCCGAAGTATATTTTTTGTCCCAGCTATCCCAGGGATATTTGGTCTGCGTTTTACCATCTACAAATCCCCAGTTGTACATTGCTATGTTGTATTTTTTCGCAACGGGCAGAAACCCCTGAAAAGTACTGCCATTTGGCCTGGCCATATACTCAGTACACAAGAGGGGCTTTTCATACCTTTGAAGCCATTTAATTCTTTTTTCAAATTCTTCAGGACCATCGTAGTTATGAAACGAGATTACGTCTGATTGTTCGATCTGTAACCTCTGAAGTGGCGTGAACGATTCGTGCGCGGACCAGTCGCCGATCCAGACACCGGAAGTAATGGGCTGCGAAGGGTTTGCCATCTGTGTCCAGATGAAAGACTTTTTAAGTAAAGGGAGAACATGATTTACCTTGTCCTTCAATTCTACATCCCCATAAGCTCTGTCATTGGTATTGTCGGGTTCATTCCAGACATCCCAACCCAGTACTCTTTCATCATCTGCAAAAGCACTTACTACGCCTTTCACATACTTTTCTAATCTAGGGTGTTGAGTAGTGTCCCTCAGGACTTCCAGGCCCGGACTTTGTACCCACCCTGAATTATGTACATGAGGTTTTGGGTCCCTCTGCCTGCCTGCTTCAGGAAATGGATCCCAGCAGGAATCAAAAAGTACGAACAAAGGTTTGATGCCGTGCCTTTGAGAGATTTCCAGGAATGTATGCATTCTTTCTAAAAAGCCCGTAGAATCCTGTTGCCAAAGAAGATCATGCAGGTACACGCGCATGGTGTTCATTCCCATATCAGCAGCCCAACCAAGCTCCTGATGAATTGTGGCCGTATCAAAAGTAGCAGCCTGCCACATTTCCAACTGGTTGATGGAGGTGCGGGGGTTGTAATTTGCACCTACCAACCAGCCCTGCGCTGCATACCAGTCGTTTGCTTTTTCTTTACTCCATACCTCGCGGGGCGGTGTGGTGCTTTCGACATCCGTATTGCTTTGTTCTCCGGTGGAAGAATTTGTCGTGCAATTCTGAAAAAACAAAAATAAAAAAACAAGAAGCGTATTAATACTCAGTAATCTCATGGGTAGTCATTTTTTGATTTAGTCTATGCTTTCTCCTGATGGTCGTGCGATCGGCGAATTTAATTTCACAGGATCTCCAAAGAAAGGCTCTCCTTCTTCTGTCCAGGTAAACTTCTGAATTCTGGTGCTCCTGTTTCCACCACAGCCTTGCCCGCTCATTGGATTGGCATGATAGATAATCCAATCTTCCGTGCCATCCGGTGACTTAAAAAAGCTGTTGTGGCCAGGCCCGAAAGCACCATTCTCCGCATGCCTGGTAAATACCGGCTCAGGCTTTTTGACCCAGTCGCCGGGGTTCAACGGATCGCCTTCTTCGTTGAACGACAACATCCCAAGGGTATAATCATCCGTCCAACAGCCACTTGCTGAGTAAATGAGGAAGATCTCTCCTTCCTCATTTACCAGTATTTGCGGGCCCTCGTTTACCAGGCCGTTCATTTCCCAGTCGTAATCCGGCTCGGAGATTTGCACTCTTTCCCCCTCTATGGTCCAGGGATTTGACATTTTTGCTATGTAAAGCTGCTGTATTCCAGGCTGATTATCGCCACTCCAACCAGACCAGATAAAATAAAGTTGCTCTTTAAATTCAAATACGGTGCCGTCAATGGCCCATTTGTCTGTCGTGTCCGCAATTTTTCCTTTAAATTCCCAGGTTCCACTAGTCGGATCAGGAGAAGTATTTTCGATAACGTACATCCTGTGGTTCTGATCGTCGCCATCGTCTGCAGCAAAATAGAAATACCAGTTTCCTGAAATATTATGAAGTTCAGGTGCCCAGATATTTTTTGAATACGGGCCTGAAACAGGAGGAGTCCAAATCGTTTTGCTGCTTACCTCACCTAGTTCTGAAATGGCATCCGTTTGGTATAAACCAATTCTATTGCCCATGGTATGGGTGTAATAGTAGATATCTCCGTGTTGATACACCCAGGGATCAGGCCCTGTGCTCCGAATAGGATTGGTAAAAGTAGAATCCCTTTCCTGTGGAAGCGGTGGCAGCGTTTTAAGAGAACCGTCGTCATTACTGCAGCTCAAGGTAAAAAGCAGCCACCAGGAAAATAAATACATCATTTTATTGAACAAGGCTATACACAGTTTAAATTTCGAATAAATCGCCACTACAAGGTTGGCCGTCAGGCTTCAAACGGCTTTCAAAAACTCATTTATCTCCAGGCTTCATTTTGCTGCAGGTTCGGGTTGATATCTATTTCCAGCGTAGGAA
>CAZWQB010000181.1:0-6970 GCA_964636035.1 uncultured Roseivirgaceae bacterium | reverse complement strand
GCATCTGCCAGATTTCCTTCCTGCGCACCTACTTCCTTGATCAGGCAGCCACCGAAGAGTGCTTTATCTTCAGGAAAATAAGCAATTACATTGTCCCGGGTATGTCCTTCTCCAAAATATTCAGCATGCACTTCTTTCCCTCCGACTGTCAGGGTTAATACGTCTTCAAAAGCATTTTGCGGTTTCGGAAATTTGCTTTCTCCCGCTTCTAACAACGTAATTGTCTTTCTGTGTGCGTAGGATGCTGTGTTGTTTGCATGAAACTGCTCCAGGCCGGCTACGCAATCTGCATGAAAATGGGTTGCCACTACAGCTTTTATTTCGCTCCCCAATTCATTCTTGATATAGCTGATAAGTCTCTCTGAACTTTCCGCATTGGCAGGCGTATCGAAAACAACCGCCTCTCCACCGCTTACCACAATCATCCCGTTACATGGTACCCTGCCGAAATCCTCAGTATTTAGAAAAGAGGTATGCTCATAAACATGTTCTGACAACCGGCGCACCTGCAAATTATCAGTATTTAAGGCAATTGAATCCATGCCCTGAGGCTCCGGGCTTGTTGCGGTGGCAGTTTCTTGATAATTTTCCTGTTTAGTTGTACCACTAGTGCAGGAAATAAACGACGCGACTAAACAACCTAATATTAGTTTTTTCAAAAATAGTTTGGTATACATCTTCGAATGATTGTTATTTAATATTCTTTAATCCAACATGGCTTCTGCGCTGCCCATTTTGGTTTCAGGAATCGCCTTAGCCAATTTTCCTTCTATCAGCCCATACACTACGACCACAGCAAAGCAGACTAAAGGCACAAAAAAGGAGAAATAGATATTCGTGCTGTCTGATATAATCCCCTGCAGGGAAGTAATAAGAGCGCCTCCCAGGATGGCCATAATCAACCCGGAGCCGGCAATTTTGGTATCATTACCCAATCCTCTGATCCCAAGACCATAGATAGTGGGGAACATCAGAGACATGAACCCGGATACTGCCACAAGTCCATAAACCCCTGCATAGCCTTTTGCAAAAATCACTACCGATGTAGCCACCAAGGCACCAACTCCGGAAATTATAAGCAGCACCCTTGGACTGATAAATTTCATCAAAGCGGTGAAAATAAACCTGCTCATGGCAAATAGCACCAAGGAGGCCATATAATAATTTGAAGCACTGTCCTCATTGATCTGCAATTCCTGCATTACATAACGAATTGTAAAAGACCAAATACAAATCTGTGCTCCTACATAGAAAAATTGCGCTATTACTGCGCCGACGTAATGAGGGTTTTTGGATAACCTTTTCAATGTAGGCAGCAAATCCAACTTACCACCGGAATCAGAGGCTTTCGGCATGTTCGTAAATTTCACCAGAAGCCAGAGCAGAATCAAGAACACCGCTACCCCTACATAGGGGCCCATTACAGAAGTCAGCTCTTCCGACTGAATTGCCTTCAACTGATCAGGGGTCATGCTTGCCCGTTCTTCAGCGCCCGACAAATTTAGCTGGGATAAAATAAATATTTTGCTCAGGAAAACGCCCGAGATAGAACCAATAGGGTTGAACGACTGGGCAAGATTTAATCTTCTGGTACCGGAGTCATCAGGTCCCATGGAAACAATGTAAGGATTGGCAGCAGTTTCCAGTATAGACAATCCGCCTGCTAAAATAAACAGCGCAATTAAAAAATGACTGTAAGCCATGGTAATACTGGCAGGGTAAAACAACAGTGCCCCTATAACAAAAAGTCCTAATCCGACTAAGATCCCTGTTTTATAAGTATATTTTTTGATTAACAAAGCTGCAGGAAGCGCCAGGAAAAAGTAAGAGCCGTAAAATGCAAGCTGTATCCAGGAGGTCTGGAAATCCGTCATGCTCATGATCCTTTTGAAGGCCGCCAACAACGTATCGGTCATGTTATTTGCCAGCCCCCAAAAAAAGAACAAGCTGGTGACCAGTATAAAAGGCCAGGTATTCCCTTTGAAAATCAATGGTACATCCTTCACTGCATTTTTCATGATTGGTTAGATTCTTTTAATTTCTACCACAATTAGCACAGTTTGCGTCACGCATTATCTAATGACAATTGCGTGGAATCCGTGCAACTAGTCATGATGACAAGATGTGGCTTTGATGATTTTTATTACAACCAACACAATGGTGTTATTTTCTTGTTGTCGATGCAGCACCTCTTCGAATTATACATCCTGCAGCTCTCGTCGGGCGTAGATTTCTACCTGAACTAGTGGTAAAAACGAGCTTTTCTTTATTAACAATTCTGAAATTAGGTGATAAATATCAACATTTACAATAATCAGGATCAATTTTTTATAGATACTATTCTCGTAAACTTGTATAAATACTATCATAATCAAATGAAAAAGCTACTTGTACCCTGTGATTTTTCTCCATCCTCTAAAAGTGCTTTTAAATACGCGCTTGACCTGGCAGAGAAATCCGGCGGAGAAGTAATTGTACTGCATACAATTATTTTACCCGCCATGTATGATTCCGTTTATTTGGGCGATGCTCCCCTCGCCTATAATTCTACCTTTATGGCTGAACTCCGGGAAGATATCAAGTCAAAGTTTGATTCCCTTACGTCAGCATTCGAATTGAGTTCTGTACCTGTAAGGTTGGAAATTACACAGGGAAATATCATATCCGCCATAAATCAGCAAGTTAAAAAGACCAGGATAGACATGGTGATCATGGGAACGACCGGCAGCTCCGGACTAGAAGAGGTTTTTATTGGTTCTAATACCGAAAAGGTGATACGCCACTCTCCCGTCCCGGTGTTGGCAATCAGGGAGAACAAAGAACTAAAATCCATCAAGAACATCCTTCTACCTTCAACGCTACCGTTGGACCAAGCCAACTTCATGGAAAAGGTGCGTGAACTCCAGCAATTCCATAAGGCCACTTTACACGTCTTGCTAATCAACACGCCCTTGAACTTCCGGAGAAACAAAGATGCCAGGGCAGCATATGAAAAATTCGAGGAGGTATATAAACTAACGAACTGTGTATTTCATTTCGAAAATTACAGGAGCGAGGAAGAGGGAATTATGGACTTTGCATCAGGCAGAGGAATAGATTTGATTGCAATGGCAACCCATGCTCGCAAGGGCATAGCGCACTTTATGAATGGCAGCATTACCGAAGATGTGGTAAACCATATTCACTTTCCTGTGTGGACTTATAAGCTGGAATAGAGACGGAGGCTGCGAAATCCATCGGATTAAACAAATGTTCTGCCCCCGCCGATTCATGGAAAGACGAAGGGATCGCCGCCTCCTTCAAAATGGGCTAATTATTGGACGCATATGCTTAATTCCTCTGGGTCAGGCACTATTTATCTTACTTCTGATAATATTGTAGCCAAGAACCTGTATGAAAAAGTAGCCTCTTATTCACGTAGCCCTTTATTAAACCAGCACCTACTATCGACTTCAAAAAAATGCCCGTGCTTATCTTGCTTGATAATAGCTTTTCCCTTTCAATTAAATGACTGTCGAAACTCCAAAGGTGAATGTTTGGTCTTTGACTTGAATAATTTGCTGAATGATTGAGGATACTCAAAACCCAGGGAATAAGCTATTTCGCTTATTGAAAGCTGTGTTGTGGTCAGGACTACTTTTGCATGCTCAATTAGCTTTTCGTGGATGATTTGCTGGGTATTTTGACCGGTTAGTTGTTTAAGGCAGTCGCTTAAATAATTGGGTGATAAGCTGAGCTGTGATGCCAAATAAACAACTGTAGGCAATCGTTTTTCGGCAGTTGTATTTTGAAAATGCGAGTGCAGTAGATCTTCCACCCTGCTCAAAAGTTCATTGTTATTTTGTTTTCTTGTTATGAACTGACGATTATAATAGCGGTTGGTATAGCTGAGCAGCAAATCTATATTTGAGATAATTATGTCCTGACTAAACTTGTCTATCGGCAAGTTCATTTCATTTTCAACCTGTTTGATAATTCCTTCAATAGAATCCTGCTCCACGTTTGAAAGTAGCAAGGCTTCATTCATTGCATAGTCAAAAAACCCGTAGGATTTTAGTTTTTTGTCCAGCGGATACGTCCTAAAAAAATCAGGATGAATCGCTAATGTCCACCCGCTCCGGGGTACATAATTGCCTTTTTCCAGAATATTCACCTGTTTAGGCGAAAAGAACGACATTACTCCTTCATCGAAATCATAGGAGGTTTGTCCATACTGCATTTTGCAGGGACAATCTTTTTTAAGTGTGATTTGATATAAATCTGAAATCAATCGGGTTCGCTGCTTTATTTCCCTTCCAGGATGATCTTCGAATCGCAACAAACTAATCAAAGGATGTTTGGGCTTAGCAATACCCAACAGTTGATGCTGCTGTGTAATCGACCTGATGTGCACTTCTAAGAATTCATGTTTGCTCATTGGCTGGAAATTTAAACATTACCTACTCATTTGTTTTCTTTTGCTTTTTGCAAACTGCTTTGCAATCGCTGTATTGGGTACTAAAGCTAACATTTTTGCTGACAATGCATTTATGCGTCCTGAAATATGAAATCCCTTTTTCTTTTCCAATGCACGTATCATTTCCGAGCTTACCTGCTCAGGCGTTTGGGTATTGGCTCCCGCTGTCAATACCCTTCCCCACGCATTGTTGTTGGCGGGCGTGTTCATAAAGTTTGATGTTGTAAGTCCGGGACAAAACAGCATTACGCTTACCCCGTAAGGTCTGCACTCTTCGGTCAACGCCTCTGTAAATGAGCGAACAAACATTTTAGAAGCTGCATAAACACTCATGTAGGGGCTTGGAAAAAAGGACGCCATGGAGCCTACGTTGATAATGTTGCCACTTCTTTTAACGATCATATCAGGCAGAAACAAATGGCAAAGCGCTACCAGTGCCTCGTTGTTTGTCCGCAAAATTTGCAACTCGAACTGAAAATCGTTCTTCACAAACTCTCCGCTGGAGCCAACGCCCGCATTATTAACTAGTGTGTTTACGAGAAAATTGTTTTTCTTGCACTCGCGATATATATAGTTTGGTGCATCAGGCTTGCTGAGGTCTGCGACAATATAATTAACCTCAATTTTGTGTTCGTCTGCCAAAACCTTGCACAGATGCTTTAACTTTTGCTCACTTCGGGCAACCAACAATAGATTATGCTTTTTCCCGGCTAGTTGAGATGCCAGCGCTGCTCCTATTCCGCTCGAAGCTCCGGTGATTAATGTAACTTCCATTTTTAGGCTTTTAGTTCACTACAAATTTGAGATAATCTGCAAACTTAAAAGTGACCAAAAACCGGAAAATAGTGTTCAAAAACGGTTCGTTTTTTTAGTTTTGCGGGCAACGGTACAGACAAAGGCAAGAGAAAGTCTCTTTAAATGTAAACTTTTCTGGGTTATATTGCGGGTATCGTTTCGCAGCTATGCGCCGGGCGGGACTTTTTACTTTTATCGCTCTTATGAAACCGCTCATCTACGGTATCCGTCAATTCTCAACCGAAGACGGATGCCTCCTGGCGCATAGCCGCTGCTGACAACTGGCTTTTTTCATAACTAAATTCCAATCACGTAAGAGGTTATTGTTTTTAAAGCAGTTGATTTGGTGTTCTTAAATACATAAAAATCAGAGAATGCGTATTTTTTTCCGTTTTCCATTTTTATAATACCGCTTGTAGCACCTTCTTTACCGTGTGACAATATTTGCTCAAGTGTTAATTCGGTTGTTTTTTCTCCCTTCATTTTCTTCAATTCCTCTATAAATTTTTCTTTTCCTTCGATCCTTCGGTCTCCAATTATATTCCAAACAATTTCATCCATTACATTTTCGGTTAAAAATTCCAAATTGCCTTTTGCAAAAGCAATATTAAATTCTTTTAGAAATGTCATTTTGGGTGAATTTCCACAATTAGGACTTGAAATAATTTTTGTCATATTTCTGAATTTTAATTTCAGTTCTATTTTTTTAGCTTGTTGGTAACGGTTTGCAATCTGGGTTTTGGGCATTTAGTGGCACATCAGTTTCCGGTCGCTGTTTAGTTGCAAATGGCTATTATGCCTTATTTACCAGCTTATGCCCACTAACCTGTTTGTTTTGTTGGTGCCAGGCTATTTTATTTCTGTCCCACCAGACTGGATTTCTCCTCTTAAAACTTCCTTAATTTTTGGAACCAAGTCCTTAAGAGTCAGATAGGTATTATTGGAAGCGTTGAGCACTAAAACAGGGATGGTATACTTTTTAAAGTTCTGCTGGTGTTGCAGGTTCTTGTCAAATGTCAGTAATGCATCAAAATTTTCGTCCACCATCAGTCTCACTAGCTCTCCATTCTTTTTACCGTCCCAACCTTTGTCTCGAACGGTATAAATCCATGGTCAGGAAAGTCTAATTTGAGCCTCTTTGGCAGGTTCTCATCAAGCAGCAGCTTCATAGAGCTTTTGTATATTTTTCGAAGTCACCAGTTTTTCCGCCAGTTCAAGGACAGCAACGGCTTGTTCACGAGTCACTGTAGGAAAGTCCTCCAGAAATTCGTTTAAAGAAACACCTTGTTCAAGGTGCATAAACAATGCATCTATCGGAACTCTAGTCCCTTTGAATACCGGCTGCCCGCCTAGAACCTCTGGGTCAATATTGATGATATTTTTTATAGCCTCCATACTCCTAAATATACGAAAATCCTGATAAGCTGTTTGATTTTTGTGTTTAGCCCCAATGGTTGGCAAACTGGGTGTTGATTTATGTCTATAATCTGGCAATTCTTTAAGAGTCCTTTGATAGTCTCTTCGGAATCTAGTGAAATTTTAGGAAAGGAAAGAAGCTCAAGTTCAGTAATAAATGAAATAAAAAGGTCTTTGTCCGAAGATTATTTCAATTACTACCTGATCCTCTTAGCGATAAGTTGAATACAATCCAAAGAGCAGAAGAAGGATCAAGCAATATTTCTGGGGGGCACTTGTATTATTTCTAGGTGTCGGTTACGG
>CAZWQB010000180.1:0-7020 GCA_964636035.1 uncultured Roseivirgaceae bacterium | reverse complement strand
ATTCCTTCATCCGGTTGGTCCCAATTTTTGCAAACCCAGTCTAACTGGTGGGTTAAGTTCTTCCAGAAGCCATAAGAAATAGGAGTTCCATTTTTATTTGAAAGATACACGGCATCCATCAGCTCTCCGTAGATATCCAACTGTAGCTGCGCATGGGCGTTGTTGCCAATTCTTACAGGAGCAGAGCCCATATAGCCTTCCATGTGATCCAGCACTAGTTCGTCAAGCTCCTTCTCCCCTTTGATGCTATACATGATCTTTAGATTTCCGCCATCGCCAATATCCTCACAGAGTTTTTCCACCCAAAGCATGAAGCGGTCCGCTTCCCTGGTATAGCCCAGATGTAAAAAAGCGTACAATGTAAACGACGCGTCCCGGATCCAGGTATAGCGGTAGTCCCAGTTTCTGCTACCTCCTATATGTTCCGGCAGGCTAAAGGTAGGCGCAGCGACAATAGAGCCATACTTATGCGATGTTAGCAATTTCAGTACCAGCGCAGACCTGTTCACTATTTCCCGCCACCGTCCGTTGTATTTAGACAAGCCGACCCAATCTTTCCAGTAACCCACAGTTTCTTCGAGCTCTCTGCTTACTATTTCAGATAAATTATCATGCTCCTCTACCCTTTCATCAAGCTCAAGGATGAAATCGGCCGATTCTCCCGGCATCAGGCAAAATTCCGCTTCTGCCCCGCCGTTCAACTTCGTTAATTTCACTGTGCTTTTGAGCTTGAGCGTTATTCCCCCAGCCTTTTTACTCTTAAAGACTATATTATACTCATCATTCTGAATAACGTCATGCTCACTTCTACCATAGTCAAACCTGGGATTGCACTTCATTTTGTAAAGGGCTTTTCCTCTCACGTTCATCAACCTTCTCATAAGTACGTGCCCTTCGTAAACCTCCTCCACCGGCATAAAATCAGTGAGCTCACCCACTCCGTCTTCAGAAAGAAATCTGGTGAGTAAAACATTTGTGTCTGGCAGGTACAATTGCTTATTTTTTGTTTCGACATCTACAGGACCAATCTGGAAAAAGCCGCCATTTTCCTGATCCAACATAGAAGCAAAAATAGAGGGCGAGTCAAAATCGGGAAAGCACATAAAATCGATCGACCCATTCAAACCAATCAGCGCTACTGTGTTAAGATCGCCAATTACGCCGTAGTTTTCAATGGGTTGATAGTTGCTCATTATAATCGGGTTAAGGTAAAATCCAGTATATAGTTCTATACTTCTGGTTAATAACAGGCTGCCAGGGGCATTGTTTGAATACGCACCATGAAGGGGCTGGTATGCAATATCTTTCTACTCAACTGTACAGTGCATGAGGGTATGTGATCTCCACAATCAAAATTTTAAAGCTAAAAATAGGCCTACAATGAAATAAACTTTATTTTTACTGGTTGTTTAACCTTCAATGGTATAATATTCGTTAAGGTTTAATTGATGAAAAGCCATGAGCTGCTTTATACATCCTGACAACGAAGAGTCTAATGGAGACAGCGATGGCTTTGCTGGTTTAAAGTAATAAGCAGGTCCATCGGACTACTTAGACGGACATTATATAGGGATGAAATTTTTAAAAATAATAAGCCGGGAGCTAAAGTTTGCTCACCGGGAGTGCCCGAAAGCTTCCCATGCGTAAATGATGCCGAGTCGCTTTCAGGAAATCCCAAATTACACTTAGAAACTATATATACAGATGAATTTTAAGCTGCTTCTAATTTGCTTTTTCTTTTTAGTTTCTCAGTCTTTTGGCCAGACAGGAAGGGCCAAGAGGGCTATAAAAGCATTGGACAAAGAAAAAATAGAGAAAGCTGAAAAGTTGCTTTATAAAGCGCTGAGCAAGGATTCTGTGAATATTGGGGCGCATTATGGGCTCTCGCTGTTGTATGTTACCGAACAATATAACGCCTACAATATAGATGTTGCCTATTATCACATAAACACAGCCATTGCCCAGCTCGACTCTCTCGATGCTGGAAACAAGCAGATAAAGAAACTGCAAAAAATTGATATTGTAGATACTACACTCCTAAACCAGAAGTCTGTCATTGAAAAACTGGCTTTTCAACACGTAAGCCACACCAATACAATTGATGCTTACAATTATTTTATTCAGAATTATAGCAGCGCTTCTCAGGTATCGGAAGCCATTCGGATCAGGAACGAAATTGCCTATAATCAGGCGCTCGAAAAAAACACTTATGATGCATACAAGGAATTTATAGACACGTATCCTGAGGCAACGCAAATTGCCGAGGCGAGCGAATTGTACGAGTTTCTGCTCTACGAAAACAAAACAAAATCGAGAAAACTAGACAGCTATATCCAGTTTTTGAAAGAGCATCCCAATACGAACTATACCAATGATGCACTGGAAAACATTCTGGAACTGTACACAATCGATCATAAACCCGAATCATATATAAAATATGTCCGGGATTTCCCTGCGGCTGGAAAGTTTGCAAAAAAAGCAATAGACATGCTGTTTCACCAGGTAAAGCAAAGACAAGGAGTGGAATTTTTTGCGCGGCAATATGGGGAATACATGAACGATTCGCTGCAGCAAATCGTCGAACTAAACGATAACAGCATCTTTCCAGTGGTCGAAAATGGCTTCTATGGCTTCAAAAACCATGAAGGTGATTTTGTAATCAGTCCACAGTACGATGAAATTGACGAAGAATACTTGTGTGGAGACCTGCCGGAACATTATGTAATTGCCAACAAAGGAGGGGATATGGTCATGATTTCCCATTCCGGCCAAATCATATTTCAAGAACTTGCCGGCTCCGTAAGCCCGCTGGAGCAGGGATTACTGCTGCTTCAGAAATCCGGCAGTTACAAGGTGCTGCATGTGGCTGGCTACCAAATTACCACCAAAGCCTATGACTCGGTGTTCGTATTAGACGAACAATATCTCAAGTATGCAGTGGAAGACAAGTGGGGCCTTCTGAGCTTTAGCGGCAGAAAAATAACAGATCCGAAATACGATGATATCTTTACTGATGGTGACTTCATCGTTTTTGAAAATAACAACAAACTGGCCATCGTAAATGACCAGCGCTTATTTTCATTTGCCAATGAAGGCAAAGAGCAGCTCAGTTTTGTGTACGACGATTATGAATTGTTAAAAAACAACAACCTGCTGACCGTTCGGGGAGAATATCAATCCGTTCTGGACAAAAATCTTGATCTTCTAATCCCGGAGAAAAAACAGACAATCTACCCATTAAACGAAGGCTGGCTAATTCGCGATGACCAATTCAGGTTTTATAGTGAAGAAATGCTACCCATTTCAAATGAAGGGTATGATGCTGCTTACTTCACAGATGGCTGGCTTGCACTAAAAAGAGGTGATAAATGGGCACTTATTGATCAGGAGAAGAATGCTTTTCCGGTATTTGAATATGACTCCTTGCAATTAAGCGGCAATTATTTTGCCCTGGGCATCAAAGCTGATTCTTCCTTTGTAATTTTCGATAATGGTACAAGGAAAATGCTACCCAAAAAAGCCGATTTTAAGGTGGTAAAGGCAAATAATCACCGCGGCCGGGCCGGGGCTGAGGTATTTGTGGTGAACAACAGCAACAATTATAAGACCGTGTACAACCAATTTGGGAAGCAAATCATCAACGGCAGGTACGACGATGTCACTATGCTGGGGATGAGCTATTTGGTTTTGGATAGGTACAACAGAAAAGGTTTGGCGGATACCACTGGAAATACATTGCTACCGGTTACTTATGACGGCCTGGGCAATTATGCGGATGAGGACATCAACCTGCTAAAAAATCAGAAGTTTGGCTTGTACAACAAAGGGAAAAGCATAGAGATCAGTCCGCAGTATGATGTAATTCTGAAGCCCTATAACGATAGCACTTACATTGCGTCAAAAAGTAAAAGGTTAGGCCTGATAGATAAAAACAACAAAGAAGTATTGCCCTTTGAGTTTCTTGACATACAGCCCTGGAACGACAGCCTTGCCCTGGTAAAATCTTCCGATCAGTGGAAAATATTCAATCTCAATACCCGCCAGCCTGTTATGGAAGAAGTGAGCGACGTTAAATTCCTGGAAAATCCGGATACCAAAGCTTTCGGAAGAGGCGCTATCATCTATAAGAACAATGCGTATGGCGTTATCACAAGCAAAAATGTTGAATTTCTGCCCCCTGTATACGACGATATATATGTTTTAGGAACAGCGGAAAACCCTGTCTTTTTTGCGGAGAAAAGGGTAAAGGAAGCAGGATTATTTGTGGTGATTTATTATAACGCAGAAGGCAAAACCGTGCATCAGCAGACATTTTCTGAAGATGAATATGACTTAATCTACTGCTATTAGATTTTGGGTGTTGGGTTTTAGGGGTTGGGTGTTAGGTGTTAGGTTTTAGGGGTTAGGTTTCCTGAGCTTGATATTAAAAGCCAGCTTTATTAATAGAAACATTCGTGTAATGCTTGGTTGCAAACGTCTCATTAATAAATTATTAAAGCTTTCACAATATAACATTTTTAATATCTATTATTTTATCATACCTTTATTCTAAGGGAGCGCAATTGATCACACTCAATCTCTTATTTTATGGGTACTATAAGTATTGTGGCTTATAAATCAATACATGTTGTCTACAATGACATGTCTGAAACCAAGCCGAAGGAGGCCATTGACCTTTGCCTCCAAAGCAGAGAAATCCTCGGAAAATTTGCTCCATATTCTGCTTATGTTCTAGTAAACGTAACAAATATCAGTTTCCATTCTCAACTTGTGCAGGTAATCAAAGAAACCACGCTCATTAACAGTCCTTTTGTCAAAACTACGGCTGTATTCGGTTTGGAGGGCATTACCAAAACGCTCTTAAAGGTAGTAGCCAAATTTTCAAACCGGGAAATGATAGTTGTGGAAAGTTATGACGAAGGCATGGAATTCCTATACAAAAAATTCTTGCGGGAAGAGGCTGAATTAGCAGCTAAACTCTAAGCGTAGGAATAGATGTTTTTGGCAATGCATTTAGCGCTGTATTTTGCTGTGGTGCTTGGCGTGCAGAAGGGCAATTTCAGCAGTGTTTATGCCCTTTTAACGTAACAAAGGCGGCTCCAAACACTGCTCAACCGCCAACCGGAAAAGCTACTCGTGGTATTCGAAAGTTTCAATCGTATCATTCTTCACCCTTTTGATAAAGGAATTCATGTCTTTCTTCACTAACGGTGCAAGTATGTACAAACCTAAGATATTGGGAATTGACATGGCAAAAAGCATTCCGTCGGAAAAGCCTATAACATTTGTCAAGCTCATGGAAGCGCCAATGACAATAAATATGCAGAACGTAAATTTGTAGATAATAACCGAAAACTGCCGTTTTCCAAACAAGTAAGTCCACGCTTTTAATCCGTAGTAAGACCAGGAAATCATGGTTGAGAAAGCGAAAAGAATGACCGCCAGCGTCAATACATAGGGAAACCAAGTGATCACGGTGGCAAATGCATTTGAAGTAATAGCAATCCCATCGTTTAATCCGGTATCGTATACTCCGGTTACCACAATCACCAGTGCAGTCATGGTACAAACTACAATTGTATCAACAAAAGGCTCAAGGCTGGCTACAAAGCCTTCCGTTACAGGCTCGCTGGTTTTAACGGCAGAATGTGCGATGGCTGCTGAACCAATGCCGGCTTCATTGGAAAAAGCAGCTCTTCGTATCCCCTGAATTAAGACGCCGACCATCCCGCCGGCTACGGCTGTTCCATTAAAGGCACCGTCTATTATTAAGACAAAAGCTTCTGGGATTCTGCTAAAATTAACAAAAAGGACTACTATTACACCTAATATGTAAACACCGCACATAAAGGGAACAATCTTTTCAGTAACGATAGCAATACTTTTAATCCCACCAATAATCACCACTGCCACTACCAGGGCTATTATCACCCCAAATATCCATCCACTTCCTTCGAAAAAAGTGCCTTCTATGAACGGAAGGCTCAGGAATTGCTGTGCAGCCTGATTGATCTGGAACATATTACCAGCACCGAATGCGGCACCAACACACATGATTGAAAAAAATGCGGCCAGGAACTTCCCGAATCCACCCCATCCTTTTTCCGCCAGCCCTTTGCTTAGATAATACATGGGTCCGCCCGAAACAGAACCGTCAGGATGAACGTTTCTGAACTTTACAGCCAAAGCACATTCTACAAACTTGGATGTCATTCCAAAGAACCCCGCCAGAATCATCCAGAAAGTAGCCCCCGGGCCACCCAAAGAAATGGCAATGGCCACACCAGCTATATTACCAAGACCCACTGTTCCGGATAAAGCAGCGGTCAATGCCTGGAAGTGTGTCACCTCTCCGGGATCACCCTCATGGGTGTACCTCCCTTTCACAATTTCAATTGCATGCTTAAACCCTCTTATATTGATGAATTTCAAGTAAAAGGTCAAACTGATAGCGCCCGCAATAAGCCATATGAGAATAAACGGAATCTCGTGCCCTCCTACCACTATAGGATAAAATATAATGGTTTCAATGGCGCTTGTGCCAGGAGCGACCCACACATCAACCTGTTCATCAAATGTGAGGCCTTCGGTTAGCTGGAAATGAGCTTGATTTTTAAAGTAGAGAACAAAGAGTGCAATTAAAATGACGAAAGATATGATTGCTTTTTGCATAAATTGTTACAGGGGAGATTGTTTCATTGTTGAATAGTCGATCGAATAGCATATCCAGGGCCTGCTGAAAAACGCATCAAAAAGGCTTTTGACCTTAAAATTGCCATTGTTTACCTATTTCACTGTTGCACTTTTTCAGCAAGTGCAAGGGTTTTGCATAAATAAAGCCATTTTTCATGCACTAGCAACGGCCCCTAAAATCCTTTTCTAAGCTAGCCTCAGGCACGGCATCTACTTCGTTGGCTTCAGCTCGAAGGATAACGTCTTCGCTTTGTCGCCTGGTATCTGACGCGCCTGAGACTTTTTCAGCAAGCCCTTCTAAATAATATAAACGCCTCCCTAAAGTAG
>CAZWQB010000179.1:0-7029 GCA_964636035.1 uncultured Roseivirgaceae bacterium | reverse complement strand
TAAAATTCCGACATATTTTTTAGCATGCGTTTTACCTGTCGGAGACCATGGTTTACAAAATAGTGATAGTATGTCAGAAAACATTAGACAAAATTATACAGCGGTCGAAAAAGGAAATATTTTTGATAAGGAATTTATGCCCAATATAGATTCAATGTATAATTTTGCATACCGACTTACCTTCGATGAAGATGATGCAAAAGATCTGGTTCAGGAGACTTATCTAAAGGCCTTCCGATTTATTAATTCTTTTGAGCAAGGAACTAACGCAAAAGCGTGGTTGTTCCGAATATTAAAAAACAGCTTCATAAACGACTTTAGAAAAAAGAGCAAAGAACCCTCTAAAGTCGATTATCAGGAAGTCGAAACTTTTTACAATTCTGAAGATACAGATGTTTCTGTGACTACTGACCTTAGGGTAGAAACCATTCAGGATATGATTGGCGATGAGATTTCAAATGCATTGAATTCTCTTGCCGTTGACTTCAGAACCGTTATTATTCTTTGTGATTTAGAAGGTTTTACTTATGAAGAAATGGCCAAGATTCTTGATATTCCTATCGGGACAGTGCGGTCCAGATTGCACAGGGCGCGTAACCTGCTAAAGGAAAAATTGCAATCTTATGCGCAATCTATGGGTTATAAATAAAAAAAAATTCGTAATATGGCAATTATGTTTACTAATTGGCTTAAGAATACCTTAAGACACAAAGAAAAAACTACAGAAATGTGTCAGGAAAGCAAGAAATGCTTAGAGATTTTGGAACTTCTACTAGACGGTGAGGCTGCGCCTGAGCAAGCAGAGTTTTTTCACTCCCACATCGAAAACTGTATGCCCTGCTACAAACATTATAATCTGGAAAAAAAGATCAGAGAAATCCTTCAGACAAAAATAGAGCGGAAGCCAGTCCCCAACGATTTGGTTGACTCTATTAAGATGAAAATTAAAGAAACTGTATAAAATTTTTTCATGCACCAAGGCAAAGCTTTTATATTTTCTGCCCCATCCGGTTCCGGAAAAACCACCATTGTTAAACACCTCATACAAACCAATCCCAATCTTGGATTTTCTATTTCTGCCTGCACGCGCGATAAGCGGGGAAGAAATGAAGAAAACGGAAAGGATTATTACTTCCTCACTCCGGAAGATTTTAAAAATAAAATCGATAACCACGAATTCATCGAGTGGGAAGAGGTTTATGCAGGAAATTTCTATGGAACATTGAAAACCGAAATCGAACGAATCTGGGCAGAAGGTAAACATGTGATTTTTGATGTCGATGTAAAAGGTGGCCTGAACCTGAAAAACTACTTTAAGGAAAGGGCACTTGCAGTATTTGTAAAAGTTCCTTCATTGGAAGAACTGGAAAGCCGATTACACGACCGGAATACAGATACACCAGCCAGCATTTCTCAAAGATTATTTAAGGCAAAATTTGAAATGAAATTTGAGAATGAGTTCGACGTAGTGCTGGTGAACGAAAATCTTGAAGAATCTTTGAAAAAAGCCCAAAAGCTCGTTGATGATTTTATCGAAGAGAAAGTCGTTTCAGAAAGTTCTGAAAGCGGAAATATTCTCTAAACCCGTTGTATTTACCAAAGTAGTTTCGGCACGAGATAGCAGGTATGAAAATAGGCTTGTTTTTTGGCTCTTTTAATCCTATCCACATTGGCCACCTGATCATTGCTAATACCATGGTAAGCCAACAGGATATTGATCAGGTGTGGTTTATTATTTCCCCCCATAATCCTTTCAAGAGCAGTAAATCTTTGCTGCATGAATTCGACAGGATGGACATGGTTGAACGGGCCATTGAAGACAACTTTTCCCTCAGGGCATCAGATGTAGAATTTAAGATGCCCAGACCCAGTTATACCATTGATACACTCGCCTATTTGAGTTCAAAGTACCCAAACCATCAATTCAGACTAATTATAGGAGAAGATAACCTGCGGAATTTCCCCAAGTGGAAAAACTATGATGCTATTCTGGAATTTTATGGGTTGGACGTCTACCCCAGGCCAAATGCGGAGCCGAACGAAGAAATAAAAAACCATCCCAATGTAAGGATGGTCCAAGCGCCATTGTTAGACATTTCTGCTACCTATGTCAGGGAAGCAATTAAAACCGGCAAATCAATTAAATATATTGTTCATGACAAGGTTGAGCAATATATCAGTGATAAAAAGTTGTATCTATAGCTTTCTTCGAGCGAAAATATGAGGATCAAACAGTCATTATTTCTGTTTCTTTTTTTCCTACCAGGCCATCTATCGTCTCAGAATACTGGCTGGTCAAAATCTGTACCTGCTCTTCTGCTCTTTTAATTTCATCCTCTGAGGCACCTTCTTTTAGCAGCTTCCTCAATGATTCATTTGTATCTTTTCGAATATTTCTTACGCTGATCTTGCCATTTTCCGCCTCATTCCTCACCTGCTTCATCAGGTTCTTCCTTCTTTCTTCAGTCAACGGCGGAATATTCAACCTGATCAAATCGCCATCATTCTGCGGGTTTAAGCCCAGGTCACTATTGATGATCGCTTTTTCTATTTCACTAATGAGCTTTTTCTCCCATGGCTTTACCACCAGTGTGCGGGCATCAGGAGTGTTCACAGAAGCTACTTGTCCAATAGGAGTAGGGGAGCCATAATAATCTACCATCAGTCCATCCAGCATATTTGGCATTGCCTTACCAGCTCGAATTTTTGTCAGTTCGTTTGAAAAATGCTTTACAGCCTTGTTCATTAAGTCCCTTGCTTCGTTTAGGTACAATTGTATTTCTTCTTCCATTTCAAATAGAATGTTTAAGTTAATTAATTAAAGTTCCGACCTTTTCCCCTTTTACCAGATTTAATAAATTATCCGGTTTATTCATATCAAATACTATTATTGGCAAATTGTTTTCCTGACATAAGGTAAACGCTGTAAGGTCCATTACGTTTAAGCCTTTCTCGTATACTTCAGAAAAAGAGATCTGGGAGTATCGTGTAGCAGTAGGGTCTTTTTCAGGATCCGCTGTGTATACACCGTCCACTCTTGTTCCTTTCAATACGATATCGGCTTCTATTTCAATAGCCCTTAAGCTGGCGGTAGAGTCCGTAGTAAAATAAGGATTACCAATACCGGCACCAAATATGACCACTCTTCCTTTTTCAAGGTGTCGCATGGCCCTTCTTCTGATAAATGGCTCGCATACCTGTTCCATTTTTATTCCCGACAGGAGCCTGGTATAAATTCCGGTTTTTTCCAACGCACTTTGCAAGGCCATGGCATTGATAACTGTAGCAAGCATTCCCATATAGTCGCCTTGTACCCTGTCAATTCCGGAACTTTCAGCCTGAACTCCCCTGAATATGTTACCACCTCCTATTACCACTGCGACTTCAATACCCAAATCTTTTACTTTTTTAATCTCTTTAGAGTATTGTTCCAGTATTACGGGGTCAATGCCATACTGTTTGTTCCCCATGAGGGCTTCGCCACTTAATTTTAAAAGAATGCGCTTATATTTCATCTAGGAATTGTTTTTGAAAAATTAAGGCAAATATAAGATGCTAAATTTTATAATTAAATTTTTGAACAGTAAATCCTTGTTCTAAAACCGGGCGATTCATTTTACACAATCCAAAATTTTTCTACCGACGCACAAATTGAAGAATCTAAATCCTTCAATATCAAACAAAATCTATTAGGAGTTGGCCTTTTTCGACGCTCTGGCCTGTTTTAACTTTTATGCTTTTTATTTTTCCTTCTCCCGGCGACTTCAAATTGTTTTCCATTTTCATCGCTTCAAGTACCATAATCGGATCGCCCTTTTTTATTTCCATTCCTTCGCTGACGAGGATTTGTAGTATCAGGCCGGGCATTGGAGCTTTTATTTCTTTTAGCGTGCTTGTCGTGTTTTGAGACATGCCCAACTTCTTTAATAGAATATCCAATTGATCTTCTATAACTACCTCATAAAAGGCGCCATTGATTTTTAACTGTACTTTTTTGGAAACAAAATCAATATCCAGCAGTTCTGCGTTGTAAGATTTATGGTTATGGATAATATGAAAATGACGGTCTGACTGTATTATATCCCAGTGAAATAAGTCCCCGTTTAACACAAGATCATCCCCTTCCTCCCGGATCTCAAAAGTTGTTTGATTATTTACTATAGCTTTTATCATTGGTAATCAAAAAAGTGCATTGTAAAAAAAATATTTTGAATGAATTAAAATATTCCAAATCTTTGGAAGATGGAATTCCTAAAATTAAGGCAGTTTAAGAAATATTTCTTAGAACGCCATTTCCTTTATCAAAAATCCAGGGTAATTTCCTATAGGTCTTAGACAAAATTTTTAAACATCATATAATGAAGAATAGGTTTGTTTCTCTGTTTTATATCAGCATGATAATGCAGCTGGTTGTTTCCTGCCAGGTCGCCAATACATCAGATAATAGCACAACTGCAATTGTAGATGACAATGCTGACTCAACTTATATAGTAGAATCCATGGATTCTGTTGAGGAACTGGCACCTGTAGAAAGGAAAGTATACCGTGCTGAAGAGACGAAGTTATTTGATCTTATACATACCAAGCTGGAAGTGAGCTTTGATTGGGAGCAGCGGTATTTGAATGGAACTGCTACTATTCAGCTCAAACCTTATTTTTATCCACAAAGTGTTTTGCATCTGGACGCAAAAGGATTTGATATTCATCAGGTATCACTGGTCGACAGTGGTGGAAAAGCCTCTGTGGAATATACTTATGACGACCGGGTATTAACCATTAGTCTTGACAGGGAGTACACCAGGAATGAGAATATTTTTGTTGAAATCGACTATACCGCCAAACCTTATGAACTTCCCCAAAATGGGAGCGAGGCAATAACTTCCGACAGGGGGCTGTATTTTATTAACCCGGATGGTTCTGATCCGGACAAACCCCGCCAGATATGGACGCAAGGGGAAACCGAGGCTAGTTCCTGCTGGTTTCCGACCATAGATGCTCCAAATCAGCGAACCACGCAGGAAATGTACATTACAGTCAATGAAAACTTTACAACCCTTTCAAACGGCGTACTGGTATATTCGCATCTCAATGAGGATGGTACACGCACAGACTATTGGAATATGGACAAGTCGCACGCGCCGTACTTGTTTATGATGGCAATAGGAGAGTATGCCATAGTAAAAGATAAATGGGAAGATATAGAAGTGTCTTATTACGTGGAGCCGGAATATGAGCAACATGCAAGGGCAATTTTTGGAAACACACCCGAAATGCTCAGCTTTTTTTCAGAAAGATTAGACTATAAATACCCCTGGAGTAAATATGCACAGGTAATTGTAGAAGATTTTGTATCGGGGGCTATGGAAAACACAACCGCTTCCACCTTTATGGAGGCTGTGCAGGTTACCGACAGGGAGCTTTTAGATGAGAATTGGGATAAAATTATAGCGCATGAACTGTTTCACCATTGGTTTGGCGACCTGGTTACCTGTGAGTCATGGTCAAATTTACCCTTGAATGAGGCTTTTGCTAATTATAGTGAATATTTATGGGTTGAACATAAATTCGGAGTCGACGAAGCGGACTACAATGGATTGGAGGAGCTTATGCAGTACTTAAATGAAGCTGAAGAAAAGCAGGTGGACCTGATCCGCTTTTACTATGATCACCGGGAGGATATGTTTGATAGTCATTCCTATGCAAAAGGCGGTAGAATTTTGCACATGCTTCGCAAATACGTAGGCGACGACGCTTTCTTTTCGGCTTTGGCTCTCTATTTGAAAGAGCATGAATATTCGGATGTGGAAGTTCATGATTTAAGATTGGCTTTTGAAGAAGTAACCGGCGAAGATATGAATTGGTTTTTTAATCAATGGTTTCTCGCCTCAGGACACCCGGTGCTCCATGTTGAAAAAGAATACAATAACGGCGTGCTTAAAGTAAATGTCAGTCAGCTACAAGATTTAGAAACTACTCCGCTTTATCAGTTGCCTCTCTACATTGATATTTATGAAGGCGGTGAAAAGGAGCGGTACGCTGTCGTAATAGATGATCAAAACGAGACCTTTGAGTTCGAGGTCGAACGCGCCCCTGACCTGGTTGATTTTGATTCCGAGAGGCAACTGTTGGGAGAAATCAGCTATTCAAAAGACATTGCTGAATTGGCTTTTCAGTATCAACATAGTGAGAAATTTCTCGCACGTTATGAAGCCATCACCGGCCTTGCGGAACATATTCAAAACGACACCGCACGAAACACAATAAAATCGGCACTTAATGATAATTTTTGGGGCATACGGCAGGAGGCTATTAATGCCTTTGATGATTACGCCGGCCCCAATGTAGAAGAAGTCATGGATTCACTGGCCTTGCTCAGTAAAAATGATGAAAAATCTTTGGCGCGGGCTGACGCACTTGCAGTAGTAGCGAATTATGATGCTGATAAATATTTGCCCGAGATAAAACGTGGGCTTGAAGATCCTTCCTATGCAGTAATCGGAGCTGCGTTATATGGTTACGGTATATCCGCAGCAACCGACAAGGAGGCTGTGTTTGGGATGCATGAAGAAGTTCAAAATCTGAATGTGATGGTACCCGTTGCTGATTATTATACGTTGGTGGGACAAAGCGGAAAGCTGCCATGGTTTACCAAATCCATTAAAAATTCAGATGGTGCAGAACTCTATTACCTGCTACAGTACCTGGGGCAATACCTGATGAAAATGCCGGAGGAGACGAAAAGGGAAGGCTTTGAAATTTTAAAAAAATATTCGCTTGAGCACGATGCCTATTATGTCAGGTTAGCAGCTTTTCAGGGGCTGCTATTAATTGAAGACCTGGAAGGGGTGCGGCCGTTCATTGAGAAGCTCCAGAGAGAGGAAGAGGACGAAAGGCTAAAATCATTTTACCAGAATTACTAGATTTGCCTTTTAAAAGGTGTCCGCGTGCTTTAATTTCAACAAACAAAAAAAATAATATCTTTTTTTGTTTAATGTTTGAATATAATAAAAAAGAATATAATTTTGCACT
>CAZWQB010000178.1:0-7094 GCA_964636035.1 uncultured Roseivirgaceae bacterium | reverse complement strand
TTGCTCAGGTATTCTACCTCGGTTCTACGGGTTCTAAGCTATTCCATCCCGAAACTAGTACGGGACAAGGTTCTGACCATTAAAAAACAAATTTATACAGATGAAAACGGACGCACAAACGCAAGCTAAAATAGCATTTATTACAGGGGCCACCTCTGGAATAGGTCGCGCCACAGCCATAGAACTTGCAAAGGCAGGCTACCGACTTGTAATTTGTGGAAGAAGAAAGGACCGCCTTGAAAGCCTGAAGAAAGAGCTTTCTAATCCGGCCTTCGAAAATGTGATCAGTCTTTCATTTGATGTCCGTAATAAAGCAGATGTACTTAGCGCAATCCAATCGCTGCCTGAGGAGTGGAAAGATGTACATGTACTCGTAAACAATGCAGGCAATGCACATGGTCTGAATCCCATTCAGGATGGGGATGTAGATGACTGGGAGGCCATGCTTGACATCAATGTAAAAGGTTTGCTTTATGTGTCGAAGGCGCTGATCCCGATGATGGCAGCAAAAAATGAGGGCCATATCATCAATATAGGCTCTCTGGCGGGCAAAGAGGTGTATCCTCAGGGCAATGTCTACTGTGCCTCAAAATTTGCCGTAGATGCCATTACCCAAGGCATGCGGATCGATTTGAACAGTCACAACATCCGGGTTTCTGCGGTTAATCCGGGGCTTGTGGAAACCGAGTTTTCAAAGGTGCGATTTAAAGGTGATGAAGAAAAAGCAGCGAAGGTATATGAAGGATTTAAGCCGCTGTCTGCACAAGATGTGGCGGAAGTGATTGCATTTGTGGTAAGCAGGCCCGCTCACGTAAATATCGCTGATTTGTTATTGCTCCCCACTGCGCAGGCAACTTCAAAAATTGTGAACAAGAGCCAGCAGTAATTATAAAAATTCCTTTAGTACATCCTGATTTATCTCATGCCCACCTTCAAATCTCTTTATTTGAGGATAAATGCCCAAATCTGAGCATATTTTCTGATGCTCTTCCATTCTAGAGACGTTCAGGTAAGGGTCTTTGGAACCGATCACCAAATAATTCTCTGAGTTGGTAAGTTTTTTATGCGCTTTTTCATGGTTTAAGTCGGGAGCTAATAATCCTGCCCAAAGGATGAACCTATCCACCTTCAGGCTGCTTTCAGTCAACCATCTTGATGCTGTTGCCGCACCCTGTGAAAATCCCAGGAGCGTGATGTGGATGTCGGCCACTTCAGATTGTTTTACAATAGATGTTCCCACAGCCTCGAGGTAAGTGAGGTAGTTTTCGATGTCGGTTGTTCTTTCTTCGCTGGTCATCCAGGTTGCGCCTGATTTTCCTGAAGTTCCTTCTAAATAAAACCGGGACAGCCCCTCCGGGGCCACGATTAGACGGGATCCATTATCCAGGACACTAAACTTTCTGATAAAATATTTTGCAAGTTGTCCATAGCCGTGGCAAACAAACCAAATCTGCCTGATATTCTGGCCCGGAGATCCCAGCAAGAAATAGGGGGCTTTGAAGTTGAAATTGATAAAGGCTTTTTCCATCCCCCTAAAATAAAAAAGACAGGATAAACCTGCCTCTTTTATTTCTTGTTTATATATTTTATCTTTTAAAGCCTAAGACTGACCCTCCACAATAATTTTCAGAATCCTGAAAAGTATAGGTAATGTAGTAGATTCCAGTGGCATTGCATGGATAAATGATACCAGGATAATAATTGCCATTGGTGAACGAAGAGGCTACTTGTTTTCTGTTACTGTCAAAAATATTAACAATCATCCCATCGGTATTCTCACCATCATTGCAGAGGTTGATATAATATTGAGTACCCTTTGCAAAAACATAAGAGTATTCAATTTTGCTTTTATTGCCCTCTTCGCCATTTACTGTGTAACTCTTCACGAAGTTAAATCCGTCCATCAATTTTGGTATGCACATCTCCGTGTATTTTTCAGGATCACATTGGGAAATGGATTCCGAAGATATCGAAAATACCAAAGCAAATAAACTAAGAGAAATAATTATCTTTTTCATATATGTACAGGGTCGTAATTTAATTAATAATTGAGCTTCTGATTGATTTGGTAATCCTGTCGATATCAGCAATATTTTGATCACTGATCTTGATCGAACTGGAACTATTGTCTTTGATCATTAAAATTCCATTTACTTCTTCAAAAGTCGATTCTTCGTAAGTATACGCAATTTCAATTTTATCAAATTCAGCTTTTAAAGGCTGCATTTTTTCCTTGAGGTCAGCTATGTTGGGGTCTGAATTTTCGTAAAAGGTCAACAATAGCATAATGTTCTCAAGAATAATTTTCTGCTCCCCTACCTTCTCTCTTAGCTCTATATTAGAGATATTCTTTTGCAACACCTGGTTGGAAATGTGCAGCGCCTCTAACCATCCTCCTGTAAGGATCAGAATGCTCAGGTTCGCCCTCTCCTGATTTTGCAAATAACTATTAATATTATTAAAATTTTGGGTAGTAATCAACAATAACGAATCTAAATTTTTGCTGTTGGTGGCCAGCCTCGAGATGGCAGAAAAATCAAAAAACTGGCCAATGCTCAGGCCCTCAGCAAGTTTCCTTATTGAGCCGAGGTAAAACAACGCATCCTGATTTTGCTCATAAATATTTGTATAACCTAAATCAGTTCCGTAGATCCCAAGGTTCACCGCCTTGTCGAAGTTACTGTTATATTCAGAAACATTGTCGGCCTTGTTTAGCAAGGATTTGTCATAGTTGGTCCCAGACTCCTTCAGTAAAACTGAAATTTCAAGGGGGGAAGGAATCTGCTGTATAATATCAGACAACACTTCCTGCGAAATTTCTAATTTTGGTGCGGAGGTTGTATCCGTGAGGCTCTCCTGATATGCTTGCTCGCTGGGTTTTTTCGAGTCGCAAGCAAAGACTAACAATAAAATCAGTCCTACGTAAATTCTGCTCATATTATTTAATTATTTATAACAAAAATATAGATTCAACTAACTGATAAAAACATACTTACAATCAATTTATTACATTGGTATAGTAAAGGCGGCAATCTTCAATTTTTCATTCCTGCTTAGCCTTGCCAAATAATTTGATGTTACTCAATTTATGGATGGCTTTGCTGAACACTTCAAAATACAGCATCACAAACAATACTACAGTCATTAACCAGATTACCAGCAAATTGAAATTGTAGGTTTGGAAATAGGTATTGAACGCGTGCTTTTGCGGTGCCAGGAAGTGTGTCCTGTAGTCTAGAAGATGGTCAGGTGGTTCAGGCATTGCAAAAATCGGATCCAGTTGCTGGTAAAGCTTTCCTTTAAATTCGATGATCCGATCTTTTACGGTTAAATTTCTCACAAGATCATACAAACTTTCGTTATGGTATTTGTTTTTGAGGTCGTTGTAATCATATTCAAATTCTTCACTTCCCTCAAAAAAGTAGATCATTTTCTCTTTGTTGCTTACAGCCTCGTTAAACATCTTTCGATAATGGGTTTCCATGCCCTTCAGGTAAGCTCGTAAAGTCTTCTCCGTATCTGGCGTGAGATTAGAAATCATGAGCGCCTCAGCAACATTCAGGTTTTCGAGGCCCTCCTTAAAAGGATCTTTATTGATTTCATAAGCCAACAGATTGAGATCCTTAACTACAATTTCCCTGATTGAATCATTTTCTGTTTTTGCGTTGGTGAAAATATACTGAACTTTTTCTTCCAGTTTGGGCACCAGGTAAGTCGCCTTAAAGTCTGAGGATCTTTCTTGCTGTTCCAGATTAAAGAAAGGTGCTTCAAAATCATTATTCTTGAACTGGTCCACCACCATGGCTTCATAGGCCCACCTGGAGGCCATAAAATCAGCCAGCACCGGCACTTCACCTTTTGTACTGATAAGGTTGTTCAGCTTATCAAATGGGAACATCAGTCCGCTAAGAATCATCTGGGGAATCAAAAGCAGCGGAATTAAAATGTAAACCGTAACAGCCGAGTTGAATGCAGATGACACGTTGAGCCCAAGCACGTTTGCAAAACAGGAAACGGTAAATAGTACCAGCCAGAAACTAATGGTCATCGACTTTATTTCCAGAATCCAGTTCCCAACGATGACGAACGACAGCGTTTGAATGGCCGATAGCAGAAACAATATTGTAAGTTTTGACGTCAAGTAACTGCTCCAGCTCAGGTTGAGGAATGACTCTCTTTTCAGAATCTTCCTGTCCCGGATGATTTCTTCGGCACTGACGGACAGTCCCATAAAGAGCGCTACCACAATGCTCATCATCAAATAGGCCGGTATGTTTTCGTTGAAACGGAAAAGATACTCATCGCTGTTTGGCGAGCTTTTGTACCTGATGATAAAGGCCAGAATCACAGCCAAAAGTGGCGCTTCCAGCAAATTGATCAGCAAATACTGCTTGTTACTTATTTTCGCAAGCATGTCTCTGGTAACAAATATATAAGCCTGCTGCAGTTTCGAAGGTATGTTCAGGGCTTTTGGCGGCGCTTCTTTTACATCCTCAAATTTCTGGAGTTTGAATTTTTCGATAAACTGATCATGCCATTGCTGTGGGTTGACCTTCCTTTTATTGGTATACTGGCCATATTCGTCCACAACATTGGCTTCAATGATATTAAATATTTGTTCAGGATTTACATTGCCGCACACAGCGCACTGACCCCTTTCGCTATCTACCTGGTTGGTTGCTTTTTTGAAGTATGTGACTGCCTCCACAGGATGGCCATAAAAGATAGGGTATCCACCCGTGTCCATGATGAACATCTTATCAAACATCTTGTAGATGTCGGAAGAAGGCTGATGAATGACAACAAAAATTAGCTTTCCTTTTAATGAAAGTTCCTTGAGCAGGTCAATTACATTTTCAGAATCTCTGGAAGAAAGTCCGGAAGTAGGCTCATCTACAAACATCACGGCCGGCTCCCGAATAAGCTCAAGTGCTATATTTAATCTTTTTCGCTGGCCACCGCTAATGGTTTTATCCAATGCGTTTCCGACTCTCAGATCTTTGCGCTGCTCAAGCCCCAAACTCGAAAGTACCGCCATCACCCGCTTGTCGAGCTCTTCCTCATCCATGCCTGCAAAGCACAATTTTGCGTTGTAGTACAGGTTCTGGTAAACTGTCAGCTCCTCTATCAGCAGGTCATCCTGAGAAACATAGCCGATTACACCTTCGATCTGCTCCTTTTCAGTATGAATATTGAAGCCGTTGATCAGAATTTCACCCGCAGATGGCGTTTCTATACCGGCCAGTACGTTCAGAAGCGTGGTTTTACCAGCGCCACTGGCACCCATGATCCCTATGAGTTTTCCCGGACCTTCACTAATATTGATGTTTCTTAATCCGATTCCGCCATTTGGAAATCTAAATTCCAGTTGGTTGGCATTAAATGAAATCTTATTGGTTTCATGATCTTCAATGAATATCCTGATCAGATCACTATAGTAAAGTGCGGCGCCTTTCGGGGTTTTAATGGTGCTGCCATGTGAGAAAAGGTACACCTGATTTGGTTTCATGATAAAACCGTTCAGCACCACCTCATCTTTGCCCACGTACTTCACAAAGTACATGTCTACACTGGCCACCTTCATAAAGGCTATCTCACCATTGATATCTACCTGCAGGTGTTTGCCATCTTCTTTCGGCTTCTCATATTGATTCACCGTAAGGATGTCGTCAAACTCATGAACAGCAAAACCTTCTTTGATGACGAAGTTTTCGATTAGCCGGTATTCATCTTTAACAATATTAAAGACGTTGGAAACCGTATCAATTATTTCCAGTCTTTGAGGCGTAAAGTTTTTGTCAGAGCACACCAGTTCCAACACCTTGATCAACACCACCACTTTTTGCTTCTGCGTAAGGGTTTTGTTAATTTTTCTACAAATGGCAAGTGTTTTTACTGAGTCACGGACAGAGGTGAGCTTTTGCTTCTTCTTTACTTCAGGATCTTCGTTTTCTTCCTTATTGTACCCTACATACTCATCATAAAGTATCAAATATTCTTTAATAGAGTCCTGGTCAAGCTCTTGTTGAAAAAACCTGATCACAAACTCTCTTTCCTTCTCTGTAACCCCACCATCCTGTTTGGTGATAATCGCGAATAGTTGGGTTAATGCTTTTAGAATTTCCTCGCTCATTGTATGAAGTATGAATTGCTAAATTTTTCTGCAAAAATTTAGACATAACTTGCCTGTATCAGGCTTTTTGAAAACCTAATGAATTGATACTAAGAAAGTAATGGATTATTTAGGCCACACAATGCAGCAAGCTGCCGTGGCAAACGACGAACTAGTAAGTCTTAAATTCGAATTCTATGTCTACTAATTCAGAGAACTCTTCGCCTGCTTCCTCCATATCTTCATCATCCTCATGAAAATACCAGTTTACTTTGATACCAGGTATCTCTTCTAATTTGGAAAGTACGTCCAAAATAAGTTTTGAAGAGGCGGTATTGAAGTATTCGAGTTTGAAGTCGAAATCGGTATTGGCATTGGGAGCTTTGGAGTAATTATCCAGCCACTCAAGTATGGGGTTATAAAATTCTGTTGAATCTTCGGGAAGAGATCTTCCTGAAATTTCGAATATGCCGTTATTTTTATCTAGTAGGATCTTTGGAGTATCTTCAGTTCCTTCTAAGTTCAAGATTTCCATATATATATATTTTTATAGCTCTTTTTAAGTAAGATAAACAGTGTTAAACGCGAGAGATCGTGGTTTTCAACGAGAAAAATGAATGTTCATCATTGATTTTCGTGAAATCGTATTCAAGCTTCTGACCTGATTTTCTGGCCATGTCCACAAATCCCAATCCTGCGCCACCCTTTTCTGATATTTCCGTACCCTTGATGATATCTTTATAAAGGGCTTTTAAGCCTTCTTTATCAAGACTATTAATCTGGTCCAGCTTCTCTGTAAGGATCCCTACAGAATCATTTTTCACAGGATTTCCTGAAGTAATTACGTACTCATCATCTAATTTTCCGATCATGAATATCGCAGTCTGCTTCTTTTCATTTAACGGATTAAAGTCTTCCCCGTGTTTTACAATGTTTTGAAGGCACTCAACCATTACATTAAAAACTTTCCTTTTAATGCTCG
>CAZWQB010000177.1:0-7107 GCA_964636035.1 uncultured Roseivirgaceae bacterium | reverse complement strand
AAATGGTATGAGGCTACCCATGTTAAGTTACAGTTTGCAGGATCCATCGGTTTTCTTTCTCCGGGCCTGGGTACTACCTGGGCCAGGGAAAAAATCGAAACAGATCTTTTTTTCGGGTATCTGCCAAAGAAAATCGGAGGTGAACATATTGTAATGCTGACGTTGAAGAATACGTACACTCCCTTTTCAATTGAACCTCGAAATAGTAAATTAATTGTTTATCCATTTTCCATCGGTGGTTTTATCAACTACACATTTGGTAATCAATACGAAACTTTCTGGCCTGATCATTATCCCTCAGGATACTACTGGTGGGATTCTGCCATTCGATTCGGATTTTTTATTGGAGGGAATGTGGCAATGCCACTCAAAAGTAACTTATTTGATGCAGCCTCTGTCTATTACGAATTAGGGACGAACGATCTTTATCTGGTAAGTTATGTACAAAATCTGAAATTTTTTGAACCCTACGATATTTTGAATCTCGCGATCGGTGTAAAGATGTCGTTTTAATTTTCGGAGTTAGGGGATAATTTTCTATAGTTCGGAATTCTCAATTTTGGTGATGATTCGGCTAATGCCAAATCTGCGGTGGGGGCTTTTAGCTCATACTTCATTCGACTAATGAATTTTACCCTCAAATTTAAATTCCAGCTATTTGCTGCGTAAGCGGTCGACGTCGCTTAGTTTAAGGGGCATTTCTATAGTTAAGAATCCTGCTTTGTGATGATTCGGCTAAAGCCAAATCTACGGCGGGGACTGATTACATTTGTCTTTGTTCGAATTCAGATTTACCTACCGATATACAAAAAAACAGGAAGACATCATAATTTATGCCTTCCTGTCTGTGAATAAATGCCGCTTATTTACTTCAATACGACAAGTGTTCCCTATCTTTTTTTTCTAAAGCTTTCCTTCTTAAAAAGGATTCCAGTCTCGACTTCGGTTTTGAGTTCCGAAGTTCTTCAATTGTCATTGAATTAAATAAACTCTTCATAGCAGCTTCCTGGCTATTCAAATTTCCCTTTAATTCACCTGTGGAGTTCTTCCCGGTTCGTAGTGATCTCATGTGTAAACGTTTAAAAAATTGGTATAGATAATTCGGCAATCCAGTTTGTCTATCTGGTCATGTCGGTCGCCCCCTTATGCGTATGCTTCAGGTGAAGCGAAGGCTCAGGTTGCTGACTCAAATCTTTGGGCATTTTCTCTCCCAAAGCACCTTTGGAAATGGTGATACCACCATCTACGGAAAATAATGTGCCTGTTATATAAGAAGCTTCATCAGAGGCTAAAAATAAATAAGCATTGGCTATTTCTTCCGGTGTTCCTCTACGCCCCAGAGGCGTGGCTGCAATCATTGTGTTTTCCATTTCTTCATCCATTGGGCCATCTTCCTTATGCGTCCAGGCAGTATCTATTGCACCGGGACAGACGCAGTTGGCTCTAATCCCATTCTGTGCCTGTTCGGCGGCCACACCTTTGATGAATCCATGAATAAAGCCTTTTGTGCCGCCATAGGGTGCATTTTGGGCAATGCCAAGCAAGCCCGATTCCGAGCCGGCTGCAACAATGTTTCCACGAGTTTTAGCCAACTCGGGAATCGCATATTTCGTCATCAAAAATGTACTGCGAATATTATTCTTAATCAGATAATCGAATGCATCCACAGGATATTCATTGATTGTGGAAGTCACGGGAAATACACCTGCATTGCTTATCAGGATGTCCAGTTTGCCCCACTCCGAAATGGCAACTTGTACGCATCGCATGGCGTTGGAATCGTCTGAAAGATCCCCTTGAAAACCTACTGCGCCACCTCCATCGGATCTGATTGCGTTGACAACATCCTCTACAGGATCTTCAGGGAAACTGGCTACCACAACTCTGGCACCTTCTTCAGCGAATCTTTTAGAAATAGCCTCACCTATTCCCGTTGCGCCGCCCGTAACAATTGCCACTTTCCCTTCAAGTCGATTTCCCATAGCAATAGGATTTTCGTTTAAAAAATAGTAAAAAAATAAAAAATGGGTTTGTGCAAATATAACGTATAATTATCGGAAAAGTTTCAAAAAAAATATTTCCAATTGATAAAAATTTACGACGATTTTTTTAATAAATGCAAAGCTAAATTTAAATAACGGCCAAGGTCGGGTATCCATATTTATTCAACTTTTTGATAACCAAATATTAAGATTGTGGTTATATGAAAAACCACAATTATGACTACATCTAAAGAAGCCTTGAAAGACTGGATTTCCTACGGCTATGATCAGGAGGCCAAATATTTGTTCCTGACAAGATCCTTTAAATCAATTGAGCCCCGTCCCTATTTTGTAAGTCAGCAGGAGGATGTTGATTCGATCCGGGCGGCTATTTTGGAATGCGGCGATGAGATAATTGAAGAGCTGAACATGGAAGTGAAATTGTTGCTGCTCAATACGGTTAGGTAAGTGTTAATCAAATTCCATAACTTCCCTGAAGTATAGCGCGTTTTCAGCGGCATATCCATGTTGGTCATTGTCAAAATAAAAAAAGATGTCTTTACCAACTGCTATCCATTTTTTGCACTGACTTGCCCAATTTTTCAGGCTATCGGAAGAGTATTTTCCTTCGTATTTTCTCCCTGGACCATGTAGCCTTACATAAATGTGGCTCGCGGTAGTGATGCAGGGGGATTGATGATGCTCCAGCTCGTAAATGCAAAATGCCACATTGTGTGCCTTCAGTAATTCGTAAATCCGCTCGTTGTACCAGGAACTTTCACGGAATTCCATGGCATATTGATATCCCGAAGGAAGTACCTGAAGGAAATCATGGAGCCTGTTTTCATTGCAGCGCCATCTAGGAGGGAGCTGAAAAAGAATGGGTCCAAGTGTATGTTCCAGGTAATCTACGTTTCTAAAAAACTTTTCTATTGACGCGACCGGGTCCTTCAATTTTTTCATGTGTGTGATAAACCTATTTGCTTTCACTGCATAAACAAAGTTTTCTGGGGCGGTTTCTTTCCAATGCGTGAAGGTCGTTTCCGAAGGAAGTTTGTAAAACGAATTGTTGATTTCTACCGTACCAAAAAGTCGGGAGTAAAAGTTGAAATGTTCAGATAGTTTCAACTCTATGGGATAAAAACTTCCTTTCCAGTGTTTGTATTGCCATCCCGAAGTTCCGATGTAGATTTTTCCCCCTTCTTTACGCATGAGGTGTTTTGTTAATTGGATTCTTACAAGATGATGCTAATGTTTCCACTTCGTTCCAGATAAGCGTACTTTACTTTGTTGACTTCTATGTCCCCTTTAGTTCTTAAAGCCTCCAGAAAATCATTTTCGGTGATCTGCTTTTTTCTCATATTTTCACTGATGTACTTCCCGTTTTCCATTAGCAGCGTTCTTTTTCCTTTAATAATAGTTCCGATGCGGTTGTTTTTTACAGCGAGCCAACTAAGGCTCCAATGCAAGAATACGAGTAAACTGGCGGCGGTTACCGTGGGGAAGTAAGGCGCATTGCCTGTGATTGCACGACTTAGCACGGAACCTAAGATAATCCCCAGTACTATGTCAAACGCGGTATTCGCGCCAAATATCCGGGTGCCGCCGAGTCTTACGATAGTGAGCGCAATTAAAAACACAGTAAATGCCCTGAACATCATTTGCCACCAGACTATATCAGTAGAATTTGGCCCGATCAAGTAGTGTAACAAATCTATAAATGCATCCATAATTGATATTTCTGGTTAGGAAACTCTGTGGCGTTAAGCCGTAAAAATTGGAGTGAATGCCAATAAAAGGATGTGCCGGCTTTGCCTACTCTTCCGGAAATTTACATGAATAATGCCGGTGGTTTTCGAAATACTCTTTGGCATAAAGGATGTTGATCGCATCCTCTATGAATTTTCCTTTGGGTATTTGCTTTCTTTTGCGATGTAAAGATTCATTGGGCATTATCCAGACGGGGTTGTATATGTTGCTGGTAAGATCTTTTACAATAAACATATATTCAGCTCCTTTTACTACTCCTTCCAAAGTCCAGTTGAGCACATCTTCTTTTGCAGCAGTCATATAAATATATTTAGAGTCGATGTGAATATTAATTTATTATAGATCAACCACGCGAATGCCGGAATGTTTAGAAAAGGGCAGAAATAACCAAAAAAAGGAATTAAGATGAGTCAGAAGACGGAAGGGTTGAGAAATGTGACTGACCTACGGCGCAAATATAAGAATACAAGATGAGAGGTTCCGGGAAGAGGCGCCGTATATGCCCCTTCAAAATGTCGTTTTATCCCATAGCTTCGAACTCAGGTATTTCATAAATTTGAAAATCATTCAAAAACAAAATATTTTATCATGGCATCTAAAGTTTTTATTAATCTACCTGTAAAAGACCTGGACAAATCAGTTGCATTTTTTTCTGGTCTCGGTTCAGTTTCAACCCAAAGTTTACAGATGAGAATGCAACCTGCATGATCATCAGCGAGAATATTTTTGTTATGCTATTGACGGAGAAGTATTTCCAAACCTTTACAAAAAAACCTGTGAGCAATGCAAAGCAAAGTACCGAGGTATTGATTGCGTTAGATGCTAATTCCCGCGAGGAAGTACAACAGATGGTCCCCAAAGCAAAAGAATTGGGTGCTACCATCTATAGCGAACCACAGGACCATGGTTGGATGTACCAAGAGGCTTTCGCAGATCTGGATGGACATCAATGGGAAATCGCATACATGGATGAATCGCGATTTCCTTCGTAGGGGGCTGGGAATATCTAATCTTTTTGCTTAGATGCTGGTGCGAACTGCGACTCACACCAGCATTTTCCCAAAAATTTAATTAACCTACTTTTTAATTCGCCATTGTTTCAGGATTCCGGCTCCTTCCAGGGAAATTATGTAGATCCCTGATGGCCAGCTAGTGTCTGGTAGATGCCATTGGTAAATCATGTCTTGTTCCTGCCTGGTTATTAATTGTTTTTCGACCATTTTCCTCCCTTTTGTGTCGTAGATCGCTGCTGTAAATGATTTACCCTCTTTTAATGCGGGAATTCGGAGCCACAGTTCGTTCCGGACAACAGGGACAGGATAAACCTGAAATTGGCTTAACAGGTGCTCAGGATGTGCGTTCGCTGTTTTATCAATGGCGTTTATAATGATCGTACCTTTAATTATCGGGGTGCGCGCTATGGCGTCTACCGCGTCACCCATCTGATTATCGTAAACCAGTGCCTCATTCTCGTCCCACACCTGCAGCCGGATGTAATCCGCATCGTCTCTGTTGCCAAATTCAACCACAGAAAGTGTAAAGGAATGATTCGGTTGGTCATTCATCATCCCTGTGCCTTGAATCCTTGCTGTATCTCCTGCAATGAACATGTCTTCGAAGATGGTCCCTAAAAACCTGATGTTCCCCGAGGCGGACCGGAATAGTAGTTTTCCCCTGGTTTTTTCAGAATCTGTCGCAGGTATTCCAAAGGCAAAATATACGTTTCCTTCTGCTGACAAACTCTGTAAATATGATCCTGCCGGGGAGTAAAATGTGCCAATTCCGGCGGCAAACTCAGCATTGGGATCATAAACCACTACAAAATTCTCTTTCAGACTTACGGTGTCGCCTTGGGCGTCTGATATGGACAGCGAGAGGTTATATATTCCGGCGGTGTTATAACTATGGGAGCCGCTTATCAGTGAATCTTCAATGCTTCCCGTTGAGCTGGACCCGTCTCCCCAGTACCAGGTAGCACTGACGATATCGCTGCCTGTATAAATTGCGCTTGCTCCTATCTCAGCGTTGATTTTATACGGCATATGAGGCGCATTTATCTGATGAATTACCAGGTTTCCACCTCCGCCGGGATTGACGGTGATGCTTACTGTTGCAACATTGCTTTCGACAGTATCTGCAATGGCTATATAAGTAAAGCTATCGATTCCGGTAAAGGACGAGTCAGGCGTGTAGATGAAGGCTCCGTTCTCATAAAAAATGAGACTTCCGTTTGCAGGTTCCTCTACAAGTGATGCAGTCAATACTGCATCGGCGGCGCCTGCATCGTTAGCCAGTACTCCCGGCGCTGCCACATCCAGAGGCGTAGATTCATCCGTTTCGTAAGCATCGTTATTGGCTATCAGTCCAGTACCAGTTTCCTGGCTGTATCTTATGGTCAGCATATCTTGCGCTCCGTTCGCCTCTGAACTTCCGGCGACATATATATTGCCTGAACCATCTACAAGCAGGGAGGTGCCATAATCATCGCCGCTTTGCGGGCCATCGTATGTCACTTCCCAAAGCTTCACCCCTGAGGAGTTCCATTTCACAGTTACAACGTCTGTTTGTGTGCAGGTTGAGTCAAAAACGCCACCTGTTAAGTATACATTCCTGTCTTCATCCAACCCAATTGCAGGTTTAGAGGTGCCTTCGTAGGTCGTTACCCATTCCTCCACGCCTGAAGCATTGTATTTTATAATTGTCCAATGACCTGCTTGTGCACAGCTAACTCCACTTGCAGCAGCGTATCCCGCCACGTACACGTTGCCCATCTCGTCCACTCTTAACGAATAAGCCTCATCGTCTGTATTTTCCGGGCCATTATACCTTGAAACCCACTGCTCAGCCCCAGAAGAATTGTACTTTATCGTAACCATGTCCATACCGCCTTCCGAACCTTCAGAGCTTCCTGTTACATAAACATTTCCCTGCGCATCCAGCGCCAGATCACGCGCAAAGCTATTTCCAATTCCGTCTCCTTCATACTTTGCCACCCACTGCTCTTCGCCCAAAGCGTTGTATTTTATTGTAGTATAAGTGACTGTCGTCCCCTCTGAGTATCCGCTTACATAGATATTTCCGGCTGCGTCTATTTCCAGGTCCGTTACAAAGTCGTTAAATTCCTCGCCGCCGTCATACCTTGCAACCCATTGCTCCTGGCCCAGGGAATCATATTTTACGGTAGCATAATCATAATGAAATCGAAACTCCGTAAGACTATAATCCAGAGAAATGCCGGTTACAAGCACGTTTCCTTCTGCATCCACTGCAATATCTCTTACAACATCATTTTCTTCAATATTATCATATACAACCTGCCACTGTTGTGCTCCCAAAGCATCCAGTTTTTTAATGA
>CAZWQB010000176.1:0-7125 GCA_964636035.1 uncultured Roseivirgaceae bacterium | reverse complement strand
AGGCGGAGATAGCTACGTTGCCTTTGCACTGCCCGATGATGCAGATCCAGAATAAGAGATTAAACTGAGCCGAACACCAATAGCCAATAGCCAACAGCCAAAAGCATGAAAAGAATTATTCCTCTCCTTATTTTCATTGCCTTAACAGCAGCAGTGCTGTTATGGTATTCTCCTTTTGGAGCGCTCGGCGGAGGTGAAGACTGGCAGGAATACCTGGGAGGACCTGACCGGAACCATTATTCTGTACTTGATCAAATCAATGCTGAAAATGTGGACCAGTTAGAAGTGGCGTGGGAATATCATACCGGAGATACGGGACAAATTCAGTGCAATCCAATTATCGTTGATGGCGTGCTCTACGGAATGACCGCTACCACGCAACCTTTTGCAGTCAATGCTGCCACAGGTGAAGAAATCTGGCGCAAAAAGTCCGAAGGGCTAGATCAATTCAGCACCAGTAGGGGACTGGTTTATTGGGAAGACGGTGACGACCAACGAATTCTGTATACCAATGATGAATGGCTGTATGCCGTGGAAGCAGGTACGGGAAGGGCCATACCTTCCTTTGGGAAAGATGGTCGCGTTAGTTTAAAGTCAGGATTAGGGGAAACCGCCAAAAATAAGATGGTGATTTCCAACACACCGGGCACTGTCTACGAGAACCTGATTATCATGCCCCTGCGTGTGGCGGAGGGCGCCGATGCTGCACTAGGGCATATCCAGGCTTTTGATATCAGAACAGGTGCTTTGGCTTGGGTTTTTCATACCATTCCCCGGCCAGGCGAATTTGGCTACGATACCTGGCCCGAAGAGGCTTATAAAAATACGGAAGTAGGAGGAGCGAATAACTGGGCGGGCATGGCAGTGGATAGAGAACGAGGCATCGTGTATGCGCCTACAGGCTCCGCAGCTTATGATTTTTATGGAAATAACCGCAAAGGCAGTAATCTTTTTGCCAATACCTTGCTGGCCTTGAATGCCAAAACAGGAGAACGCATCTGGCATTTCCAGCTTGTTCACCATGATGTGCTGGACCGGGATCCGCCTGCTCCCCCTAATTTGGTTACAGTCACACATGATGGTAAAAAAATAGATGCGGTGGTGCAGATCACCAAACAAGGTTTCGTATTTGTTTTTGACAGGGAAACTGGCGAGCCGTTGTTTCCCATTGAAGAAAAACCTGTACCAGCTTCTGAAATACCGGGCGAACACACTTGGCCAACACAGCCATTCCCGACAAAGCCGGCTCCATTTGCCAGACATACAATCACAGAAGCAGACATCAGCCCCTACGCAGAAAATAGGGAGGAACTGATTCAGATTTTGCACAGTAGCCGTTTAGAGGGCCCTTTTACACCGCTTAGTGAGGAGGGTACATTGGTGTATCCTGGGTTAGACGGTGGCGCAGAATGGGGCGGTGCGGCTGCAGATCCGGATGGTATTTTATACTTGAACAGCAGTGAAATGGCCTGGCACATAGGGCTAGGGCCTGAAGCCTCTGAAGAGCAATTGGAAAGCCTTACAGCAGGACAACGCCTGTACGCCTTGAATTGTACTCCCTGTCATGGTGCGGAGCTCGAAGGGCAGCCGGAAAGTGGTTTTCCTGCCCTTAAAAATATCAAGGATCACCGTGAGCAAGCTTACGTGGCAAACGTGATCAAACACGGCAAAGGGATGATGCCTGCCTTTAGTAAATTCTCTGAACAGGAATTGGAAGTGCTTTTGACTTTTCTTTTTGAAGAGGAAATAGAGCCTTCTTTGATGGATAAAGAACCAGGTCTATTGAATGCGCCCAAAGCAGATTTAAGTGTATCCTACCAAATTAACAGCTTTAGTAAATTTTTGGATAGCAATGGTTTTCCGGCCATCCGTCCTCCCTGGGGTACCTTAAATGCCATTGATCTGAATACAGGAGAATATTTGTGGACCGTCCCTCATGGAGAATACCCAGAGCTAACCTCACGCGGCATTCCCGTGACAGGTGCTGAAAGTTACGGCGGCCCTGTAGTGACTGCGAGCGGACTGCTGTTTATAGCCGGAACAAAAGATAGCAAATTCAGGGTTTACGATAAGAAAAATGGAAAACTGCTCTGGGAAACTAAACTTCCCGCGGCTGCCTTTGCTACGCCCAGCACCTACGCCGTAGATGGAAAGCAATATGTAGTAGTGGCTTGCGGAGGAACAAAACTAGGAGCGGAAGGAGGAGATAGCTATGTGGCATTTGCACTTCCTGAGGGAAGTAAGTAGAAGACGTACTAGGGTGGGAAGGATGAGGCATCCTTGGTAGAGGGCGCAACGCGGGCATTGTAGTGGACCTTAGAGGCTACGAAAGATTTGATGAGGCTTTTGTTTTAAATAAGATTAAATTGTTCAATTATTCCTGCAAACTATGTTAGTTTATTCACGGATTGCTTGTGGCTTAAGAGCGATTTCATCTGGGTAATTGCCATCTGATTGAGCTTCGTCAACCTTTCCGCTTGTTCCATTCCTTGATGTATTAATAGCGCATTAGTACTTTCCATATTTGACAACACTACTAACTGTTCTATAGTAGCAAAGTCACGGATATTGCCTTTCTTTCCCGAGTTTTCATCCCGCCATTGTTTCGCAGTTTTTCCAAAGAGTGCCATGTTTAGCACGTCAGCTTCATTGGCGTAAATCTGTGAGACCTTGCTTTTGCTCAATGCTTTAGGAATCAAATTCTCTTTAATTGCGTCCGTATGAATATGGTAGTTTATTTTCGACAGCGTACGCTGAAAATTCCATTCGAGTTTAAGCCGGTTATTTTCTTCTTCTTTAAGCCTTTTGAATTCCTTAATTAAATAAACCTTGAACTCCGCACTGATCCACATACCAAATTCAAAAGCAATATCCACGTGTGCGTAAGTGCCACCATATCTGCCCGCAGTAGCTTTTAATCCAATAGCTCCGGTCTTTTCCGTCCACTCTTTTACGCTAATTTTGTAATTATTTAAACCGGCTTGACTTTTAATTATGGCAAATTCGCCATAATTAAAATCGGGATTATTTACAGACTCCCAAATTCCTAAAAACTCGACAGTATTCCTGTTTCTTAACCAATCTGAAATAAAAAAGTCTCCATCTTTCGCTTTGAGCATATCTGTCAGAGAGATAAAATCGCCCTCTGAGCCCTGCAAAATTGTAACCTCTGTCCCTCTGACTTCTATTTTCTTATTCCTGGCCATAGCGTTGAAAATTAATTACTGGATAATTTCAGTAATTTAAATTTCTGTTCCAAAATTTTCTTCTCCAATTTCTTTTGGCCCCTTACCCAACGACGGCTGGCGTCCGACAAGCAATGCGGATAGTAAGTACCAAGGCAAAATGAAAACACCCGCTTTACCCTGAAAAATAAGCTTTGGGCGAGATTCCAAATGCCTGCCGAAAGGTTTTGTAAAACTGGGAATAGCTGCCAAATCCCACCACATAACAAGCTTCGCTTATACTATAATCAGGATTGTTCTTGACGCATTTGAAGAACTGCTCTAGCTTTTGCTTGTTTTTGTAGTCTGCAATGCTTAACCCTATTTGCGCATTGAATAAACGGCTGAGCCTTGAAGCGCTGACACCACACGCAATAGATAGTTCATCTAATCCGAGGTGTTTTTCCGGGAACGTTTGCATTAAATCAATTGCTCTTTCAACGGCCGGACTAATTAACACTTTGTCACTTGCTGTTCCTTCGGTAGTAAAGAGATGCCAGCCTATGGTCATTAAATAAGATAGGCCTGCATTCAATAAAACGGGGTCTGGATGAGAAGGCTTAAAGTTGTTTCTAAATCCTGGACTTTGTCCGGAGCACAAAGATGCGGGAGCTTTTGGCTTGGTGCTGGTATTTAATTCGCACAGGGATTCACAGACGTGCTCTAACTTTTCAATGGATTGTATGGAAATTTTCCTGCAAAACGAGCCGACCGGGTTCTGCTGAGACAGCAAATTGTATTTTTCTTGTAGCAGGATTATATTTTTAATCAAGCTTTCTTTAAAGATTACCACATACATCGCAAAATTGGTACTCGGCTTCGCAAGTTGGTGTTCCTGCTGCGGGAACAACCAGACGATGTTTCCCGGACTGAGCTTGTAACGCTGATCCGCTAAAATATATTCTGCGCGACCTTTTAACACGATGTTCATCTCCAATTCTTCGTGCCTGTGCGGATACCCCATAGCATTCTTGTGCTTCGTAGAATCATATAAAAAGACAGCGCCTTGATGGGTTTCTTCTATATTAAATTCCTCAAGCATATACTTTGGTTTTGTATCCACTCAATGAACTGAGTGGATTGATGATACGCTAAATAATATAATGTATTTTGTTGATTCTTGATATCTTAAGCAAATGCTATTGAACAATATACTCCTTTCCGATTTTGGTTTTTTTTGTTCCGGTACTAACTGATTTCCTGGTTTCCATATCCTAAAAAACGTGACAATTCCTGCTGGTATTACCTTGGTAGCCGTGGATGGGTGACCATTGGAAATTCGCCGCTCAAAGATTCTAAAAACGCTACGAGGCTGGCGACTTCCTCATTAGAAAATTGTCGGTTTAGCTGGCTTTCGCCCATAATGGTGATGGCGTCTTCCAGTGTCGCCGCAGAGCCGTCATGGAAATAAGGGTAGGTAAACTGGACGTTCCGCAAAGGCGCGACCCTGAATACATATTTGTCGGCTTCGTTTCCAGTCAGGGCATATAGCCCCATATCCTCACCCTGTTGATTCTTTGCATGGGTAAAGGGCATAAAAGCTCTTCCTCCCAGGAGCGGCCCATTGTGGCAGCCAGTGCAACCGCTTTGCATGAATAAATCTAAACCATTTTTTTCTATGCTGCTGAGCGCATCTTCTTCGCCGGCCAAAAACCGGTCGAAAGCGGAGCCTGGTGTGATCAGCGTCCTTTCGAAACTGGCAATGGCCTTGGCCAGATTGTCGAAAGTGAAAGGTTCCTCCTCATCTGGAAAAGCAGTTTCAAAAAAGGGACGGTAACCGCTCTCGTCCAGGCGCTGCATTGCCTCTTCAGGTGTCAAATCCATCTCAACGTGTGCCTGAATGGGTCCTTTTGCCTGTTCTTCCAGACTCTCGGCACGGCCATCCCAGAATTGCGTGGGAAGAAAAGCTGCATTAAAAACTGTGGGGCTGTTTCGTGGCCCGGTTCGTCCGGAGTCTCCCATAGCTATGGTTCTGTGGTCAACACCGGCTGCTCCTACCACATGACACGTGTTGCAGGATATTACACCCGAACGCGACAATCGGTTTTCAAAGAACAACATATGCCCCAGATCAATCTTTTCCTCAGTCATAGGATTATCCTCCGGAGCTTGTGCCTCGTTAGGTATCGGCTCAAAAATTTGAGTGTATTTATTATTTGTTGCGACCTTTTCTTCACTAGAAGCTGCTTCCTGCTGGTTTTCACTGCCGCAACCGGAAATTAGCAACATAATAATGAACGCTGATGTAAGAAAAGCAAAAAGGGATGTTGATCTACTTGTTTTCATGTCAGAATAATTAACGGGGATTCACAATTCATATGCATTACAACTGTGCTGTTCGCATTTAGTTTTGAACATCAAATATGAAAATATCGTGAGGGCAACAAGATCGGGTACTTCGCTCAAAGTGTGCTTATTAAAAAATAAATTGCTTCATTTTCTTAAAAACTTGTCACTTAGATTAGAAAGTTAACAACTTTTTTTCGTGTTAACCCAAATCTAACCCTCTTCTAACCCATAAGTTAACCTCCCACGACTAGTTTAGAAGCAGTCTTTTCACTTCTGAAGGCGATCAAAGGCGTTGAGCGCACGAAGAAAACAAAAGCAAAGGTCTTTACGGCCAAGCCAATTTGTTATAACCTCTAAACCCCCGTTCAAAAAAATGAGTAGAATTTTACGAAGTTTCATGTATGTTGTATTGTCGGGGATCTTCATCTTTTCGCTGAGTTCATGTAAGGAAGATGATGAGCCCGTCAGGTCAGAGTTCGGAACAATTTCCGGTACCGTTACCGATGACTCCGGGCAACCGATTTCCGGCGTCAATGTCACCGTGTCCGGCATAAATGAAGAGGACCAAGCAGCAGTTACCGGCGATGACGGAAAATATACTGTTGAAAATGTATCTGTTAAAACTCGTGCCCTGGAGTTCTCCAAACCCGAGTGGTTAACCACGGGCCTCACTGTTACAACCGATGATTTTGATGCCAATAAGGTGGCTACTAAAAATCTGGTGATGGTACGGGCTGCTGCAGAAATTACAGGTATCATTACCGATGCCAAGAACAATGGCGCACCGCTTTCTGGTGTCACCGTCACTTTGGAAGGCACTACTATTAAGGCTACCAGTGGAAACGATGGTGCCTACCTAATCGAAAATCTTGTTGTTGGCGATTATATGCTAACGTTTGAAAAAGCCAACTACGTCACAATTACCAGAGGCGTTAGGGAAGCTGACTTTATCGATGAGGTGGCGACCTTCGATCTACAGATGGGTGGCGAGGACCTTCTGCGTGGCTTAACCGCAGCCGACCTGGCAGAGGCAGACAAATGGTACTACAACGAATACAGGGGCGGACGTAACGATGATGCGTATCCTCACTGGGACTGGTCCACTGATTATATGGCTGCACTTGATTTCCGAGGAGCTTGGGAGGAACAGAACGAAGGGACCACCTTGCAAATCCGGAACAGCGAGGAGGACAGAGGCAATCCAGCCGATCTTGATGTGTTCGACTCCTATGTTTATGGAAGTAAATTGATTACTGAAGAGAATCAAATCCTTTCGCTCAGAATACGTACGCATAATGCCGATCCCTCAGCTCCCGCGCATTTTGGAGTACAGGTAATTGACCTCGCGGACCCCGAACCTGCCGCTGTAAAAATTGGAGAAAATAGGACCTACGGTTCGGGAGATTATGCAGACATGGAGTTTGACCTGAGCGACTATGTGGGCAAAGAGGTGATCGTTGCAATTGGCATTTACCGTGGCGCTACGGGCGACTACTGGAAACAACTGGTGCTCCGGGCCATCCGATTTGCGCACCAGAAAGTAGAAGGTAGCAATTGGTTGCCAGGGACTGAGGTTGTTCCCGGCTGGAAGTTGACCCGGGAAACAGTTCGT
>CAZWQB010000175.1:0-7148 GCA_964636035.1 uncultured Roseivirgaceae bacterium | reverse complement strand
GGGGCGAGGTGAGAATTTGGAAGCGGGAAACTGAAGTTACTAGATATTAGATAATAGATATTTGACGTCAGATGGGCCATAAAATAGCGTGTCAACTAAAATCAGGATATGAAAGCACATTGGCGGAAAGCAATGTAACAACTAAATAAAATGAATATCCCAAATTGGGAAACTCAGCTTAGTATTGCTTTTGAATCTAATAGCCTTTTTTTGAAAAGCAAAATACGCTGATTATGAACTTTCAGTGGGAGCTTGCTACCATGATGCTAAGACAGCCGAATGAAAAGCTCAAATGAGTCTAAGAAAATATGGAGCCTGACAGTAGTTTCGCAAGGTTCGTTACCTGTGTTGCAGGCTGATAGTTCAGAGCTTCGAAAGCCACACGTTTCTTAGCTGAACCGATATTAGATATTGTTGAATATTAGATGCTAGACATAGACCATAGATCCAGCATCGGGTCGATTTTGGGATCAGACGCAGGAATGCATCTGATCATTGGCTTCACCTCGGAGTATGACCGTAGCCCTCCGCATTGCCGCTTTATAGCTGACGCACTGACACTTTTTCATCAATCCCTTACATAAACTACCAAATCAACATCTTGAAAATCATTTACCTTTTCCTATCTTTACCCAAAATTTATAATAACTAAAAGTAGAAATAGAGTGAAAAATTTATCGATGATTCTGAATGTGGTTTTACTAATCGCAGTGGGGGTATTATATGTGCTGCACTTCTCAAAAAGTGATGGTGCAAGTGAGGAGAATATACAAAATGTAGTTCAAACAGCTACTGCCGGAATGCCGCAGATAGCCTATGTGAACTCCGATTCGTTGTTGAGCAAATACCAATTTTTTAAAGATAAGGCGGAAGAACTGGAAGCAAAAAGAACGAAATTAGAAGCAGAATTTAACAACCGCGCCAGGGGCCTACAAAACGAAGTAAGCAACCTGCAGGCAAACGCACAAAATATGACCATGGCGCAGGCACAAGCGGCACAGGAAAACCTTATGAAAAAGGAGCAGAACCTAATGCAGTATCAACAAAGCTTACAGCAGCAGCTAATGAGAGACGAGAGTGCCGTTAATAACGAGCTTTACGAAAAAGTTTCAGGCTATCTTCAGGAATACGGAAGGAAGAACAATTATCAGCTGGTATTGACCTATGCTAAAGGTAGTGGCGTTTGGTATGCCCACGACAGCTTGAATATTACTGATCAGGTAATTGCTGGTTTGAATGAAGCGTATAAAAAACCTGCAGACACAGCCACAACAGATACCACGGAATCGAAATAGGAATTCCTCCTTAAGTAAAATCCGCTTCCATCCCAGGAGCGGATTTTTTATGTGGATAGAAAATGTCAGCAGGATAAGATTCGGATGACGTTTGGTTTCATCTACAAGGTTTGATAGTGGTTCATGATGATACTTTCAAGAACTCCATTTTTGAAATAGAGATGTACCACGTCCATTTTTCCGTTTTTCTTAATTTCTGTAGAAAAGTACCACTGAGGCGATATGGCCATGTGCGGATCATAATCCTTAGACACGTCCTTTGTAAACAGTGACATTCTATCAAACTTGCTTTTATAGGTATGAATGCTGCTGATGTTCTTTAGTTTCTCGTAAACCTCATCCACGTTTGCTCCCGTCTGGATGGCTGATGAGTGGGGAAGATCGACAGGCCATTTTTCCAATTGCTTGCCACTGTTCAAAAAAATAGTTTTTACCTTATCATCTTCAAAGCTTATCTGTACCCCAGAGTCGGTACCTTTTGCTTCGTCCAGGAATATCGACTGATACAAAGCTAGTCTTTCATCCAGTTTGGCAATATCTGTAAATATGTTAGAGACTACATTTAAATAGTGAACACCATTGCCTTTTGAATCTTCAAAGTTTTTAATAGTGGTATAGGTGTTTTCCGCACGCTCTCCAATGGTAAGCCCGCGGTAATCGCCCGATGTTAAGGTATCGCTTCCTACTACCACAGTGGTTGGCGGCTCAATAATTACTGTCGGTTCAACGGCATCTGTATCCTGGCAACCAGAAAAAAGAAATAAAAAGAAAATTAATAAATAGGCGTTGTAATAAATTTTCATAAGTATAAAGTTAAGTGATGTCTAAGTGATGACCCTTAATTTTATGCTTTAGTTGTATTGAGGTTTTTTACAAAAAAAGGAGTTATTAGGGCTATTTCAAATTCTTGAATAAATTCTTAATCTACCTTTGCAGTAAGGAAATTTTTAGTCCACCTCGCAGTATTTTTCTAAAATAATTAGCCCTGCCGCCCACCGATGCCTCTCATGTTTTTTAATTTCCTAGGAAGGGCTGCAATAATCCTCAACTTTTAATTTCTTTTTGCTATCTTAAGTTCTCAGCGTAAGATATAGGCTTAAGACTCCTTATTTTAATTAAAATTTGTAGTATTTAGCTTTGAGGTGGAGTTTTGGTTTAGCATTTTTTACAAAGCATTGCATGAGATATATTACACGAGAATTTCTCCAGAGGAAGACGCTTGACCGCATTGGCGAAATAAAGATAGGGCAATCTATTGCTTGCCTGTCGAGCGGAGAAAATCTGGATGATTTGCCAAAATATGCGAATGGCGGTGTTAAATATGCGATTTTGGGAATTCCTGAAAGCATTGGCATCAAGGCAAATTTTGGAAGGAGCGGGGCTGAGAGAGCCTGGAACTGTTTTTTGAATAGTTTTTTGAATATGCAAAGCAACAGATTTATGCTTGGGGGTGATATAATTTGTCTGGGGCAGATCTATACGGACGAACTACAGGCAGAAGCAGACGCGCTGCAGTACGGAAGTCAGGATTATATCGTACAAATGAGGGCGCTTTGTTCCCGCCTTGATAACCTTGTTTACCCGGTGATCCAAAAAATCATATCGGCAGGTTTGATTCCGATCATAATCGGAGGAGGCCATAACAATGCTTATCCCATTCTAAAAGGTATTAGCGAAACGCGCCTTTATCCAAAGGGAATAAGCTGCATAAATTGCGATCCGCATGCTGATTTTCGTCCGCTGGAAGGAAGGCACAGTGGAAACGGCTTTAGCTATGCTTTTGAAGATGGCTATTTGCAGAAATATTTTGTTGTCGGCCTGCATGAGAGCTACAATTCAGAAGCCATGTTTAAGGCGCTCGATAAAAACCCTTCAATAGGATATACTTTATTTGATGGCAGGCCCGATTTTCAATCTCAATTGAACATGGGCCTGAATTTCTTTGAAAATGACACCAATGCTTTGGGCCTTGAGCTGGATCTTGACAGTATTGCCGGGATGTCGGCGAGCGCTTTTACCCCCTCAGGGATTTCAGTGGAGCAGGCGAGGAGTTATATTGTGAACGTCACCAGAAAATTCAAACCTGTTTATTTTCATCTTTCAGAAGGTGCACCATCTTGTCAGCTTCAGGAACAGACATTCGTAGGAAAGTCAATGGCCTATTTTGTAAGCGATTTTATTAAGTCTTCCAATTGGCCAACATGATAGCAGCATTAGAAAACAGGTTGCAGAGGTTGGAGCAAAGCCGTACATACTATGAAAAACTCCTAAGGCAGTACAATGCAGATCAATTGCATTTTGTGCCCCAACCACAGCATTGGAACATTCTTCAGGTAATTGATCATATCGTAAAGGTAGAGCGTCAGACGCTGAAGTTTCTCCAAAATTTTGATTTCTCTCGAAAAGATGAAAAAGTGGGAATGAGGAATCGATTTAAGTTTTTTCTGCTTCAAATTGCGTTAAAAAGTAATTTCAAGTTTAATGTGCCAACTAAGGATGTGATTCCTGAGTTGAAAACTGTTCCGGAAGTTCTTCAGGAGTGGGAGCAGGTAAGAAATGAGTTGAGGCACTTCCTCGGCAGTTATCCGCCAGACAAGCTTCAGAACTTTATCTTTTTTCACCCCAGAAGTGGGAAATTGAATATCTTTCAGACACTTGAGTTCCTACAGGATCACATGATGCACCACCGGCTACAGATAAGAAGAATTTCAAATAATGCAGAATTCCCTACATCATAAAAATAAAGGAGATTTTAAGCAGATTATCCAGCTCGAATTAGCATATTTTTAGCATAAAAAAAAGGATGATAGTAGCTTTGAAAAACCTGAGTGAGCAGGAATGCAATGTATTATATAAAGTCCCTGCTTTGGTTGCCGTATTGATTGCAGGGGCTGACAGCGATATTGATCGCAGCGAAATTAAGGAAGCCATTTCACTCACACATTTGAAAAAGGTCACCTCAAGGGAAATTCTGGCAGCGTATTATGAGCGGGTCAGAGAAACATTCGATCAGCAATTGAGCGAGGTTATTGCACAGTTTCCAAAAAATACAGAACTAAGGCAACATTTTATTGTGCAGGAACTTGAAAAGGTGAACGACATTCTTTCGCGGGTAAATTATAAATTTGCAATTCAGTTTTATGCGAGCACCAAAGATTTTGCAAAGAAGATAGCTGAGTCATCAGGGGGTGTTTTAGGATTTATGTCAGTTGGGTATGAGGAATCAAAATTGGTGGAGCTCCCCATGATAAAACGTCCAGAACCTGGACCTGTCCGGGAAGTGTAGTAGCTTTGTCTCTGGTGCAGCGCTTTTAGTTATATTTTTCATTAATTTCGATGAGTCAAAATTCCTTTTTTTTTAGTAAAAGCTTTGGAATCCCCATGCGGTTTGTCATCCTTATCTGGATGGTCTTCTTTTTTGAAATCGCATTTCATGTCGACTTGGGTATATTGGGGATTTATCCTCGCTCACTAATTGGATTGACAGGGATTCTGTTTGCACCCATTGTGCATGGAGACATGTTACACCTGGTTTCCAACACATTTCCAATACTCTTTTTGGGAACCGCGCTTTATATGTTTTATGATAGAATTGCGGGAAGGGTATTTTTTCACTGCTACTTTTTTACGGGCATTCTTGTGTGGATATTTGCCAGGCCTGCCATACACATTGGAGCCAGCGGTCTCATTTATGGCCTTGCCTTCTTTTTCATCTTCTTTGGGATTTTTAGAAAGGATTTTAAGTCGATCTTATTGGCACTTGTGGTGGTTTTTCTTTACGGTGGAATATTCTATGGCATTTTGCCCACGACGCCGGGAATATCCTGGGAATCCCATCTGATGGGTGGAATAGTCGGGACTATCAGTGCGTGGTATTACAGCGAAATGAAAAAGGTGTAGATATTTCTATTTCACATTTCCGGGGAGCATATCCTGGATCGAATCGCTTTCGAGTGATGAAGGATGGAAGTAAATATTTTTCCACTCAGACTAGTGTTGAATTAGTCTCCGAATTGCTTAAATTGAAGTAGTAGATTAACTCAAGTAAACAGCATTCCGATGACTTCAAAAGCTACTACCGTGGAAGAGTACTTGGAACAAGTACCCTCAGAAAGACTGCCTTCTTTTTCCAAACTTAGAGCGACTATTTTAGAGAATCTGCCCAACGGGTTCGAGGAAACCATTAATTACGGAATGATCGGGTATGTGGTGCCTCATCAAATATACCCAGAAGGCTACCATTGTGATCCGACATTGCCGCTGCCTTTTGCGAATCTGGCATCTCAAAAAAATTTCATTGCCTTATATCACATGGGCCTCTTTGCTTCCCTTGACCTGCTTCAATGGTTTACTGAATGTTATGGCGAATTTTCTAAAACTAAATTAGACATGGGTAAAAGTTGCATCCGATTTAAGAAACCCGAAGCCATCCCTTTTGATTTGATCGGACTGTTGATGCAGAAATTAACTGTACAAGATTGGATTACAATTTATGAAAGCCAGGTAAAGAGATAGTTGTCCAAGAGGTGATCTGAAACGTAAAATAAAGGCTCACGATTTGTATCAGCCCTATTAAAAAAGCTTCGCCGATAATTTTGATGAGTTTTCCATAATAAAAAACAAATAAATAAAAACATTATGTTTTTACCGGTGTTCAAAAGGTAATTAATTAATTTAAATCATTTTTTATTATGGAATCTACAGCAACATATCCAAAAACTAAAACTGCAAATGGAAATGCAGATCAAAGAGAAGGTAAAGTAGCAAGAACTATTGAAGAGCAAACCGCAAAGCTTCCTTCTGACATTTTTTTATGGGCATCTCTTGGTTCAATGGCAGCTTCTTTAACCCTTAAAATACTTAAAAAAGATGAAACTGCATTGTTTGTTGGACAATGGTCAGCGCCCTTTTTACTACTAGGCATATACAATAAATTGGTGAAGCAGGAAGGCCACGAAGGAGAGAAATAGGCGATTATAATGAAGCAGATATAGAGGTTGGCTCAATTATTTTGAGCCAGCCTCTTTTTGTTTTGGATTGTCCCTGGTTGGAAAAAGACTATTTTACTCTGCTGCAGGGGGGGTAAAGCTTTCGACCTAAATTCCGCCGGGTTTCCACTTTTTTCAAGTTTGATTTTTAGAAATTTGAAATCATCATGAATCAATAAATCAATTTTTTGTAACCCGTACACGAGCTGTCACATCCTTTTCGATCGTGCACCATTTTTTATTACATCCTGAATAAGCCGTGAATTTTGAATCGCTGAATGCCCGAATAATTAGTTGTACAAAATGTCCCAGATTGGCTGCCTATATTAGGAATATAGCTGAAGTAAAAGTAAAACGCCACCGACACGAAACCTACTGGGGCAGGCCGGTTCCGGCGATAGGAGATCAGAATGCGGAGGTGCTGGTTTTAGGTTTGGCTCCCGCTGCTCATGGCGCCACCCGTACCGGTCGCATGTTCACGGGCGATGCTTCTGGAGACTGGTTGATGAAAGCATTGTACGAAACTGGCTTTGCAAACCAGCCGGAAAGCAGGCACATTACCGACGGACTTACCTTGTACAATATATTTATTAGTTCTTCGCTCAGGTGTGCGCCGCCTGCAAATAAACCCCTAAGATCGGAAATATTAAATTGCAGGACCTATTTTGAAACCGAAGAGGTTTTGCTTCCCCGGATAAAAGTAGTAATTACTCTTGGCAGAATTGCTTTTGATAATTACTGCCAGATGCACGGGCTAAAATTAAAGTTCGGGCATCTGAAATGTTATGGCATTGGTGGTGACAAAACGCTCATCAGTAGTTTTCATCCCAGCAAGCAAAACACCCAAACAGGGAAGTTGCTTTGG
>CAZWQB010000174.1:3283-7194 GCA_964636035.1 uncultured Roseivirgaceae bacterium | reverse complement strand
CTGAAAGAAAAGGGGGTTATCGAACGAATTGGTCCCGCCAAAGGAGGTTATTGGAGAGTGAAGGTCTGAGGGGTCATGGGCCCATTCGTTAATCTGTATAGCCCCCCGAGTTCGTGGAAAATATCATTCCTTAATAAGACCTGTTCATAAGTTTTTATATTTTTAGGTGTGGAAATAAACTTTTCTTTTGGTATTATAAGTTCGCTGTTGTCTTTTGTGCAAGCATTTAAAGGTAAACATATTTTAGAATTTCATGAAAAACAAAAAAATCAACTTCTATTATTTTAGTTTTTGTACAAAAACTAAAATAACTAGCTTCTCTTTTTTAGATTTCACTCCAAATCTTAAAAACGTAGTCTTTCGTTTTCTGTTTCTACAAAAAAACGTTAATTGATTGAGAAGTGCAGGACGAGAATCTTGCACTATTGTCGCTAAGAAAATTTCTCCCGTTTAAAATTGAACTTCACTCTGGAGCGTAAAACCGCTGCAGTGAAATACAAACCTCAGTTCGACCATTTAATTAATCGTCATGCAGGAAGCTATAGGCGCCGCGAGGGCGAAATATGTGTAGAATAATAGGTTTATAGGGCTTGGTGGCGTAGGTAAGTAACCATATTCCGTACCTAACGGCACGGGTTTGTCTACGTGAAGATATTTCTACAAATATTAAGTACCTCCGGCACTTTTTTCTCCTAAGTTAACGGTTATTCCTCCTGTTCTCTCAATACGTATTATCCTAAAACTTAGATCGAACTCAGGTTACAAGTAACCACAGATCCAAAAAGAGCAAAAAAAAGCTGAGTCTCCGTTTGACCCAGCTTTTATTGAAGTATCTAAAATTCGTTGATTTAGATTACGCCTTCCAATACGTCTTTCATCGGTACGCGCTGACCATCTTTGTAAGGAACAATCCAGGCATCCTTCACACCCATTTTTCTGAGTTCTTTTTTGAACTTGTCTGCTTCCCAATAATCAGCAAAGTTACCCAAAGTGTATTTTTGTGTCCCGTCATTGCCGGCTTCGGTAGCCATGTCTTCGCTGTTAGCGGTATAGGCAGATAGATCATTGTTTGCATAAGCGCCGATCTGAACTTTAAATACTACGCCTTTTGCTGAACGAGTTGTGTTCTCGGTTTCAGAAATGTCCTTGGTTGTAAGGTCTTCTACCTGCGTTTCCAGGCTGTTTACCTTGTCCTGAAGTTGAGCAATTCTGGCATTTTTCTCGCTAAGCGTAGATTGCAAATTTGAAACCTGGCTGTTCATGCTGTTTACCTGTCCTTGTAAAGCAGAGTTTTCTTCAGTCAGGTTCTTGAAATCCTCAGGGTCTGTACTTTTCATTTTCTTTTTCCACTCTTTCTTTTCTTTTTTTGAAAGCTGAGCAGATGCTTCAGTAGCTGCAAAAAGGCAGAAAATAACTGCCAACATTAAAATTCGATTTTTCATTTTCTTTGTTTGTTTTAGCTAATAGCCAATAGACTAAGTTTTACTATTAGCTTTTAAACTGTTTATTTTTCAAATATTTGTTAAAACGTTGACAATGTACGTATTGTAAAAATATAAGAAAATTAAATTTTGTGAAATAACATACCCGCAACATACTTTGGGAGACTTTAGAAGCTTGCGGATAGAGATTTTAGACTTTAGACAGTAGAATCGAGACAGGAGATTTTAGACGTAGAAAGTTGGGGAAAATTTAATAGGCAGTAGTCAATAGGCAGTTGGCGCTATGTGCAATTTTAGCGGGTAATAAGGCAGAAGGCAGTATGACAACAGACAAGTTGCGGAACCATTTACGAGCAAATGGGCAGTCGAAAAAAATGATGCCGTTAATAGACAGAAAGCAGGAATAGAGCTGAGTTAGCCTACTCCTACTTTTTGTCATTTACAGGGATAAATGACAAGACTGGATTATTTCAAACCACCGATCATATCTTTGGCAACCACCCACTCATCAAATTGCTCGTTGGTAAGCAATTCCAGAGCCAGTGCCGCTTCTCTTAATGTTGTGCCTTCTTTATGCGCTTTTTTGGCGATCTTCGCCGCATTTTCATAACCTATGTGTGGGTTCAATGCAGTTACCAGCATCAACGAGTTTTCCAGATTTTCTTCAATTGCCGGATGGTTGGGCTCAATTCCTACAGCACAATTTTCGTTGAAAGAAGCACATGCGTCGCCCAAAAGCCTGCCTGCCACCAGCAGATTGTAGATCATTACGGGTTTGAAAACATTCAGTTCGAAATGGCCATTCATGCCGCCGACAGCAATAGCGGCGTCGCAACCGATTACTTGCGCACAAACCATCGTAAGGGCCTCGCATTGCGTTGGGTTCACCTTGCCTGGCATGATGGACGATCCTGGCTCGTTTTCAGGAATCAAAATTTCGCCAATACCGCATCTCGGTCCTGAAGCCAGCATTCTGATGTCGTTTCCGATCTTCATCAGGCTTACTGCCAATTGCTTTAATGCGCCTGAAGTTCCTACAATTGCATCATGCGCCGCGAGTGATTCGAACTTGTTAGGTGCGGTTTTAAATGGGTGACCAGCAATTTCGCTGATTTTTTGCGCTACCAGAACGTCGTAACCTTTTGGGGTATTAAGTCCTGTTCCTACGGCTGTACCACCAAGGGCAAGTTCTGATAAATGTTCAAAACTGCTCTTGAGTGCTTTTAAACCGTGATCTAATTGCGCCACATAGCCTGAAAATTCCATTCCCAAAGTCAGAGGGGTAGCATCCATAAAGTGGGTACGGCCAATTTTCACTACGGCAGCATTTGCTTTGGCCTTCTGATCCAGCGTATCCCTGAGCATTTCTATTTTTGGAATGGTATCTTCCACCAAAAGCTTATAGGCGGCAATATGCATAGCCGTAGGGAAAGTATCATTGGATGACTGCGATTTGTTGACATCATCATTAGGGTGAATTTTTTTCTTCTCATCCTGAAGGTTCCCACCTGCCAAAACATGAGCCCGGTTGGCAATGACTTCATTCACATTCATATTGGATTGTGTGCCCGAACCGGTTTGCCAAACCACCAAAGGAAACTGATCATCGAGCTCGCCTTTTAGTATTTCATCGCAGACTTTTCCTATCAAGTCAGATTTTTCCTGATCCAGCACGCCCAATTGCGCATTTGTTTGCGCCGCAGCTTTTTTTAGTATGGCAAAGGCCCGGATAATTTCCATTGGCATTCGCATGGAATCGCCACCAATCTTGAAGTTGTCTTTTGATCGCTGGGTCTGTGCACCCCAATATTTGTCCGCAGGCACTTCTACCTGTCCCATTGTATCCTTTTCTATCCTGAAGCTCATGGTTTTTTATAATATTTTATCCTACATTTTTTGGAATGTTATTTGCATATTGACTAAACAAATCACATTTTCAAGCCAAAGATAATTATTAAGGCATTGAAAAACCAAAACAGGAACTTAATTATACCAGGATGAAATAGCCATGAGCAGCATTTCACACCCGAACGAAAATGAATAAATAATGTGAGGAGCTGGCTGTTACTTCGAAAGAAAGTAGGCTATTCCATCTGGCAACTAAAAAACAAATCATATACAGATGAAAACTATCAAAATAATTGGACTAATGCTTGCTTTCGCATTTGCTTTTGGAAGCACCACGTTAAATGCTCAGAACGTGGAAGGAACGGCTGCGGGAACATTTGACAATGCTAAATTTAAAAAATGGGCCGACCAGCACCCAAAGCAGGCAAAGCAATTCTACAGCTTTGCAGAAAAACACCCCGAAGCCGCTCGTTGGTTTTATAATGAGGCCAAAGAAAATCCGCAGGCAGCCAAACAATTGTTAAAAGAAGCTCGTAAAAATCCTGAAGCAGCCAAAAAAGCATACCAAGCTGCTCAGGAAAATCCGGGTAAAGCCCGTAGTGCAGTGAAAGCCGCAGAAAA
>CAZWQB010000174.1:0-3183 GCA_964636035.1 uncultured Roseivirgaceae bacterium | reverse complement strand
ACCTGCTGATCTACGCCAAAAACTTCATTTCCGAAGATGCATGCGATCTTCCTGCCTGGCTCCGGTGAAAACCGCTCTAATGATATGCTGCCTTCGGCTTGTTCAATACTGGCAATTATAATTCCTTCTTCTTTTAATTTACAAACCAGCTCCAGGGTATTTTCATGGTATTCCCAATCAACAGCATCGGTGGCTCCCAGCGCTGTTTTATGAATGTCTCTATGGGGAGGAGTGCCGGTAATTCCACAAAGGTATATCTTCTCAATTCTGAAGGCATCTGATGTTCTGAAGGCCGAACCCACATTGTTAAGACTTCGGATATTGTCCAGAATCACAATGATGGGCGTTTTTTCCACATTTTTAAAGTCTTCAACAGAGATCCTGTTCAACGCTTCATTTTTCAGTTTTTTCATCTATTTTGTAAATAATTTTCTTTTAAATTCAAAATGCAGGGAATCGGCTGATAAAAAATTTTTTAGCTCTGGAAAATCCGAGTAAATTTGAATTAATTAGAAGCAAGATTCAGGTCACAAACTTAACCTGAATGGATAATTTTTTCTAAACTGAAAGCATTTATCTTCTAAGCATTACATATATCAATTAACCCCACAGGCGAGGCACAGGAATGGCAAAAACGAAAGCGAAGAATGAATCGACCGAAACACCTTTGATGAAGCAGTACAATGCCATTAAAGCGCGTCATCCGGGTGCGTTGTTGCTATTTAGAGTCGGTGATTTCTATGAAACCTTCGGGGAGGATGCAGTGAAAGCCAGCAAGATATTGGATATTGTGCTTACGAAAAGAGCGAACGGCTCGGCTTCTCATATTGCCTTAGCGGGTTTTCCTCATCATTCTTTAGACACCTACCTGCCCAAACTGGTAAGGGCTGGAAACCGGGTAGCCATATGCGATCAATTGGAAGATCCGAAATCGGTGAAAGGCATTGTGAAAAGGGGTGTGACAGAACTGGTTACCCCGGGTTTGTCGTTCAATGACAATGTACTCGAAAAACGACAAAACAATTACCTGGCCTCCATCCATTTTTCAAAGGATGAGTATGGAATATCTTTTCTCGACCTTTCTACCGGTGAATTTCTGGTAGCCCAAGGCGCTGCCCAGTATGTGGAAAAATTGCTGCAAAGCTTTCAGCCCAGCGAAGTGATCTACAGCAAAAAGAATCGCGATAATTTCCAGCAGATTCTGAAAGAGAAATTTAACATCAACTGCCTTGAGGACTGGGTTTACCAGTATGACTACAGTTATGAAAACCTGATCAGGCATTTTGATACGGCCTCCTTAAAAGGTTTTGGGATAGAAAATATCCACGAGGGCATCATTGCTGCAGGTGCTGTACTATATTATTTAAAAGAGACAGAACACAAGGAAGTAAAGCATATTTCCTCCATCAGCAGAATAGAGGAAGACCGGTATGTCTGGCTTGATAAATTTACAATCCGAAACCTGGAACTGCTGCAGGCCCAGCAGGATGGTACTCCGCTTATTCAAATATTAGATCAAACCGTCACCCCCATGGGTGCCCGCCTGATGAAGAAATGGCTGGTGTTGCCATTGAAAGAGAAAAGCACCATTGAAGAACGGCATAAGGTGGTGGAGGCGCTGATGGGCAATAGCAAGTTGTTGGAAACTATTCTTCAATTTTTGAGACAAATCGGGGATCTCGAACGGTTGATCTCGAAAGTAGCGGTGGGCAGAATTAATCCCCGAGAAATGGCACAGCTTAAAAAAGCTTTGAAGAACAGCATTCCCATCAAGGAGGCACTTTCTGCTTCCGGAGTAAGCCCCCTGCAAAAAATAGCAGATCAGATCAACCCCTGTCAGTTTCTTTTGGATAAGATAGAAAAGGAATTGCGAGAAGACCCGCCCATGCTTATTCACCAGGGCAACCTTATTAAAGAGGGCATCGATGAAGAACTGGATGAACTTCGTAAGATTGCTTACTCGGGAAAGGATTATTTACTGCAAATCCAGCAACGAGAGGTAGAACGAACCGGAATTAGCTCGCTGAAGATTGCTTATAATAAGGTGTTTGGCTATTATCTGGAAGTATCTAACACGCACCGCGACAAGGTGCCGGATGTTTGGATCAGAAAGCAAACCCTGGTAAATGCAGAGCGCTACATTACGGAAGAGCTGAAAATTTATGAGGAGAAAATTCTGAATGCAGAAGACAAAATTGGTGTGATTGAACAACGGCTCTTCACGGAGTTGGTGATCCAGGCTTCTGATTACGTAAATCATATCCAACAAAATGCACGCATGCTGGCAGTAATTGATGCATTGGCATCTTTTGCAGTCCTGGCTCAAAAAAATAACTATTGCAAGCCGTCCATTAGTGAAGAAAGAGTACTGGACATTAAGGATGGCCGGCATCCGGTGATTGAGCAACAGTTGCCTTTGGGTGAAGAATATGTTCCTAACGATGTTTTTCTTGACGACGAAGACCAGCAAATCATGATCATTACAGGTCCGAATATGGCTGGAAAATCTGCTTTGTTGCGGCAGACCGCGCTCATTGTTTTAATGGCGCAAATGGGATCGTATGTACCGGCATCTGCAGCCACCATCGGGATTATTGACAAGGTCTTTACGCGTGTAGGAGCATCAGACAATCTATCGAAAGGGGAATCTACCTTTATGGTAGAAATGATAGAAACGGCCAGCATCCTGAACAACCTGAGCGACCGAAGTCTGATTCTGATGGACGAGATAGGCCGGGGCACGAGTACATACGATGGTATTTCGATTGCCTGGTCGATTGTTGAGTACCTGCACAACCACCCTAAAATGAAGGCAAAAACCCTATTTGCCACCCACTATCACGAATTGAACCAGTTGTGTAATGATTTTCCCCGCATTAAGAATTTCAATGTATCAGTGAAGGAGCTGCAGAACAAAATCATTTTTATGCGAAAGCTCAAAGAGGGAGGAAGCGAGCACAGTTTCGGGATTCATGTTGCGCAATTGGCGGGCATGCCCAACCAGGTGGTATTGCGGGCGAATGAAATTATGCATCACCTGGAGAAGGACAAGATCAGCAACCAGACCGCAAAAAACCTGGAGGCGATGCCCAAGCAAAACTATCAGTTGAGTTTGTTTGAGGAAGATCCAAAATTTAAGGAAGTGACAAAGTTATTGGAGGCGGTGGATATCAATACGATTTC